>JAQYVW010000039.1 GCA_030145325.1 Desulfurivibrionaceae bacterium | reverse complement strand
AACCAGGTTACCTTGGGCGCAATGATCAGTCTTTCCGGTTTGGTAGGAGTCTGGGGCGTAGCATGCATGGTCAGCGCCATCGCTCAATCCGGCGGCATCGCCACCATGGCTAGCACCTACTTGACTGCCATCGGCATGTAGATTGAAATCAAGCTCAAGCAAGATATAAAGCAGTACTGGGAGGAACCAGCCATGACGACCACAACCAAGACCAACACCGCCATCGAAATCACCTCTGCTGACAAAATGACCACCGCCGCCAACCAGGTTACCTTGGGCGCAATGATCAGTCTTTCCGGTTTGATAGGAGTCTGGGGCGTAGCGTGCATGGTCAGCGCCATCGCTCAATCCGGCGGCATCGCCACCATGGCTGGCACCTACTTGACCGCCATCGGCATGTAGATAAATTCCTACCAGAAGACGAAAAAAGCCTGAAGGATCTCCCCTTCAGGCTTTTTTTTCGTCTTCTGGTTACTCCGAGTCAGGAAAGGTTGCCATCCCTTCCCGCAACGGTGTAAGTTACCACCATATAGTTAAAGCATCCTCATTACTAATTACCCACCGGAGGGGACCTACGTGGCAGCTACCCGCAATGTGTTGATCTGTTTGATCCTGTTTGCTATCAGCTTTCTTACCTACAAGGTTTGGAATGTAGAAAATACCCCACCAGCAATCCCTTACTCTTCTTTTCTGAGCAACCTTGCCAAGAATGAAGTCAAGGAAGTGCATATCAAGGATGGGGTTGTCTCCGGCATTGACGCCTTTCAAAAAGAGTTCAGCACCTATGCGCCTGATGTGGCAAACCTGATCCCCAAGCTTTACGCCAACAACGTCACCATAATCACCGAACAGAAAAAAACTTCGCTTTTCCCGCAGTTTTTGGTCTCCACCCTGCCTCTGATCCTGATGCTCGGCCTGTGGATATTTCTCAACAACAAGAAGCAGAATGGCGACAAAAAATCGGAATTCAGCAAAAGCAAGTCAAGCCTGGATCCCACCAAACGCGTCATGTTTAAGGACGTGGCTGGCATTCCCGAAGCGAAGGAAGAGTTGATCGAGATTGTTCAATTCCTGAAAAGTCCCAATGAATATACTAAGTTGGGTGGCCGTATCCCCAAGGGCGTTTTACTGCAAGGCCCCCCCGGTACCGGTAAAACCCTGCTGGCGAAGGCCATTGCCGGCGAGGCGGAAGTGCCATTTTTTAGTATCAGCGGCTCCGACTTTGTGGAGATGTTCGTAGGGGTGGGCGCTTCACGGGTACGAAAACTTTTTGCCCAGGCAAAAAAAGATGCCCCTTGCATCATCTTCATTGATGAGATCGATGCCGTGGGCAGAAAACGCGGGGCAGGAGCCGATTCGGCAGGTGGTCAGGACGAACGGGAACAAACCCTGAACGCGCTGTTGGTGGAGATGGATGGCTTTCAAACCGGCGAGACGGTAATCATGGTCGCTGCCACCAACCGGCCCGATATCCTTGACCCGGCTCTGCTCCGACCTGGCCGTTTCGATCGCCAGATCACTATTTTACCACCAGACGTCAAAGGTCGACAAAGGATCCTGGAGATCTATACCGACAAGGTGACCATGACCAAAGACATCGAACTGGCTCAGATTGCCAACTCTACCCCTGGCTTTACCGGTGCCGAACTTGCTAACTTGATCAATGAAGCCGCCCTCCTGGCCGCCCGCAAGCACAAAGATGCCATCGACCTTAGCGACCTTGAGGACGCCAAGGACAAAATACTCATGGGGACGGAACGAAAAGGGATGGTGATAAGCGATAAGGAACGCCGTTTTACCGCCTATCACGAAGCAGGCCATGCCATCATCGCCTTGACCCTCTCTGAATCTGATCCGGTGAACAAGATCACCATTGTTCCCCGGGGGCGTGCCATGGGGATGACCCAACAAACAGCTATTGATGACCGCCACTCCTATTCAAAAGAATACCTAAGCAACCGCATCACCATTCTCCTCGGCGGCAGAACAGCCGAGGAACTTGTTTTTAACCAGTTCACCACCGGGGCCAGCAACGATCTGCAAATGGCAACCGACATCGCCACCAAGATGATCGGCGAATGGGGAATGAGTGATAGTTTAGGGCCGCGCGCCTATATCACCAGCGACAGTAGTTTTCTGGGCGGCGGCGGCACACAACGGATATACGGGGCAGAAACCGCCCGCGCCATCGATATGGAGATTAATCAATTGATCGAAAATTGCTATCAGGAGGCAATGATCATCTTGGAGGGGAAACGGCACATGCTGGACAGGATGGCGGAAATTCTTCTTGAGGAAGAAACCATCGATGCCGCCCAAATCAGTATCATTGCTAACAGCAGCTCCCTGGCCGCAAAAGACGGGAACATCGAAGAGATTCTCAACCGATAAGCATTGATGAATTTAGCGGCTGGGATTTCCCCCTCCCCGTCTCGGGTACATATCTTGCATATATTTTAAGCTAAGGAAAGCAGGCAACCAACCGACCACCACAAGGCACTTGGGGCGGTCGGTTTCCAATCCCTTGATATGGAGATAAATATGGCGCACCCTTTGCGCAAGGTAACCTTTAGTGCGGCCATCATTATGGTGCTGCTTCTTGGCACCCTTTTAACCCTTGGCTTCCAGCAATATCAACTTCTCTCTCGTCATGAGCAAATCATCAGCCAAAGCGAAAAGCTTCTTTTTCAGTTTGCCACCATCCGCGAACAGATAACCACCACCCTTCTTGAACAACGATACCAGCAGCTCCCTTCCATCGTTCCAGAAGTGGAAGAATTACACGGCAAGATCAACCTGATCGTTAAGAATGCCAACATTCCCGACGAGTACAAACTCTCTTTTATCAACCAGGTTGACCTGCCGGGCCTCATCCTTCTTCTTTACAAAGGCGCTGATCCGGAACAGATCACCGAGGTCATCCCGGCCCTGAACCAGCAAACAAGGCAGTTTGGCAACCGACTGATGCTCTTTGACCGGCTGCTGGTCAATCATGCCAAACGGCGGGTGATTACCTTTCAGGGGTTGGTGATAGGGATTCTCGCCCTATCGATATTTTTGATCGTTAACCTTCTCGTTATCGGTCATCGCCGTCTGGCCACCCCGATTATGGAACTTGCCGGTCAGATCCGCCAGGTCCACCAGGGTAAACGACAGGATGTTACCCTGACCACGCCCGGCGGCAGCAAAGAGATAACGGAACTTGCCGCCGCTTTTCAGGATCTGCTGGCGTTACGGCAACAGGGCAGTTTGGAACAAGGTCGCCACCACCGCGTTCTTTATGCCCTCCACCGTGCCGGTATCGCCTGTCGACAAGCCATATCTCGCGAGACACTCTTCCAGGCCGTTAGCCGCGCTCTTCTTTTTAACGAGGATTACTTCCTGGTCTGGACAGGAACTTCACCAAAAGACTCTGAAATAATAACCCCGACGGCCGTTGCCGGTTCAGCCTCAATGAATGAGGACCAAAGTGAAAAATGTCTGGCTGTGCTCCTGGAAGCCGCTGAAGAGAAAGGCCCGCAAAACAATCCGGCCACTGGTGCCATGGCCACCGGTAAAGCAACCGTTGTTACCGATCTACTGGAAGATACCCCCCGGGTAATGCTTGAAAAAACCATGCTCGCCGACGGCTATGCCGCCTGTGCTGCTCTGCCCTTACAATGGCGGAAGCAACTTTACGGCGTTCTCTGTATTTACACCCTCAATCACGAAACCTTTGGCGATAAAGAGATAGAGCTTCTTTCTGGCCTCGCCGGTTCCATGGGCCTTGCTCTGCATGTCTTTGAGGAAGAACAGCAACGGAGTCATGAACAGGAACGGACCAAAACCCTGCTGGCCGCTTTGGATTCACCACTGCTGACCTTTTCTCCCCAAGGAGAGATTATTTCCGCCAACGAAACCTTCGCCCAATTAATTGCCATGCCAATGAAGCAGATCATTGGTCGTAACTGGCAGACAATTTTACAGCCGGAGTCCGACGCACTGCCCGGAGGACAAAACGACGAAGAAACACTCCAGTATCTCGCAACCAGAGACGAAGAAATCGAGATGCAAATTCTGGGCAGCGAGCAGAAGAGAAGGTTGTATGGCAAAATTTCGTCCATCCATGACCAGAACGGCGCAATTCAGGAATTCGCCTGTGTCGGCAAGGATTTATCCGTCAACAAAGCTCTCGACAAGGGAATCGGTCAGCAATGTCAAACCGTGATCAGCGAACTGTCAGCAGGTGTGGCCCATGAGATCAGCGACCTCAGCAACGGCATCATCAATTATGCCCAGGTCTTGACCGATAACGAGCCATCCCAACAGGACGGCGAGGAAGAGCGGGAAATACTCAGCAAGATAATCGATGGTGGCGAACGGATTGCCGAGATTGTTCATAAACTAATATTTTATGGTCAGAAAGAACATGCCGGTGGCGAGTACCTGCCGCTGACAACAGTTTTGGACGACGCCGTGATGCTAATCAAACACCACCTAAAAACCGAAGGTATCCAGCTGGAGCTGGAATTAAGCGCCAATCCGCTGGCGATTCCCGTCCATGCCCAGACCATGCAGCAAGTGCTCATCAACATCTTTAACCATCGCCGGCACGCCTTAAATCGAAGATACAGCGGCCACGCCGCCAACAAACGATTAACCGTGGCCAGCAACAGCTTTTCCGAGGCCGGGAAAAGGTTTTTCCAGATCAGTTTTACCGATCAAGGGGAGGATCTCACCGTTGCCGATATCAAACTATTTGCGGCAAACAATAATGATCATGGGAAGCCAAGCCGTTTGCTCAAGGAACTTCTGCGTTGCCGTGAACTCATCGCAGGAGAGGGCGGCAACCTCCTGTTGACAAATAATCCAGACAGCGAATCTCTTTCCGTCCAAATCAATTTCCCGGTGAAAGGGTGATTAAGAAGTTTATTTAGCGTTGCCGCGCCAGCAACAACTCTAGGATTTTGCCATTCAGGAAGGCGAAAAGAAGGATGTAGGTGGACAGAACTAGAGTATAGGTGGCACCAAAATAATAGACCATCACCGGCACAAAGGGGATTTTGACGTTGCGGTTATAGAGGATGACCCCGAGAAAGGCATCGCGCACCCCCTGCTTTCGGAGTTCGCCCAGCATTGGATAAAGCAGATAGGGCGGTCCTGAAATAAAAATACCGGCGGCGGCGGCAATGAGCCAACCTTTCCAGCCTGATTCTTTGCCCAATAGTTTTTTGATCCGCTCCGGGCCAAAGATATTAATTCCGAACAGAAAAACAAAAACCACCCCCAGAATCGGCAGTACCCGCAGAAGCATATCGGCAAAACCCTGTAAGGCCACTACGGCGAGGTCAGGCTTCCCAAAACCAACCAGGGCATAGATCCCCAGCATAACCAACAGAAATTTATACGGGTTGCTGATTCGTTTTTTTACCGGGGTAGTTGTTTGCACCTCTGCGTTGTTCATTGGCACAGCCCCAAGGTGAAGACCGTCAGCGCGGCCAGGATGATGGCAAAGAGAAAATTCAACAGGTTGCGGATCAAAGCGAACTTTTTACCCAAAAATGCCGCCTCCAGGGGCAACATGGCCACTCCCACCGTGGTCCAGGCCATGATGAAAGCGGTTACCGCCAGCAGGCTCACCCCCTTGCCAACTAACTCGCCGCCAACAATGTAGGAAGTGATGGGAATTCCGAAAGAGATGCTGCCCGCCAATGCGCCGATCAAGGTGTCGTGCAGATAATGGCCGTTGAACCAGTCTGCGTAGTGAGTCGCCAGCAGTGGGTTGAGGAGATTGATCAAAAGCAACATGCCGAACAGGATCGGTAACACCGTTTTGAATAGGTTAATGGTTTTAAGCAGGGGAGTCCCCGCCGACGCATACCATTGACTCTTCATGATCCTAAACTCCCGATAAAAAAAACGGTCCTAAGGCATTAGCCCAAGACCGTTATTTATAAGGTATCTTTTAACAAAAATTATGCTTCATACCCGATGAAGCTTTATTTTTTGCCTCAGCCGCCGCCGATGGAACAAGCCGCGCCAGCTTCGGTGGCCGCAGCCACGGTGGGCCCCATGATATAAGCCCGGGAAATCTTGAGCCGCACACCATCAGCCACCTCCAGGGTGACCACCTTATCGGTAAGACCGGTGATCTTGCCGTGAATACCACCAGAGGTCACTACCTGTTGCCCCTTTTCAAGGGCACCGAGAAATATTTGCTGCTCTTTAGCCTTCTTCTGCTGAGGCCTAATAAGCAGGAAATAAAAAACAATAAAAATCAAAACCAGCGGCAACATGGACAAGATACCGCCTTGCGTGGTGGGGCCAGCCGCACCAGCGGCAGCATATGCTACGTCGATCATGAAATCTCCTCCAAAATACTGTTAACAAAAGAACAGCTCATTCCTGATGGCGCTGCTCGTAAAATTCTTTTCTGAAAGCAACAAACCGATCTTCCTCGATGGCCGTCCGCATCTTCGTCATCAAGCCAACATAGTAATGAAGATTGTGGATGGTATTCAACTGCGAGGAAAGAATCTCCTTGGTCATATACAGATGCCGCAGATAGGCGCGGGAAAAATTGCGACAAGTGTAACAGTCACAATTCTCATCCACCGGCCGCGGATCCTTTGTATATTTGGCATTCTTTATAACAACGCGGCCACTGGATGTAAAGAGCATTCCATTGCGAGCGTTTCGGGTGGGCATCACGCAATCGAACATGTCAACACCGCGATAAACGCCCTCCACCAGATCTGCCGGGGTGCCGACCCCCATCAGGTAGATGGGGTAATCCTGGGGCATCAACGGCGTGAGCTGCTCGGTGATCTCGTACATCTTTTCGTTTGGCTCGCCAACACTCAAGCCGCCGATGGCATAGCCGTCAAAACCGACCTCCACCAGTTGCTCAATGGCTTGCGCCCGCAGATCCGGGAACATCCCCCCTTGGGCGATACCGAAGAGCAGTTGCCCGGTTTGTTTCTGCGCCGCCCGGCTCCGCTTGGCCCAACGATGGGTCAGGTCGGTGCCCTTGATGGTTTCTTCACGGGTGGCCGGATGGGGAATACAGGTATCAAGGCACATCATGATATCCGAACCCAACGCCTCCTGCACCGCCACCGCATCCTCGGGGCTCAGGAAAAGATTGGAGCCGTCGTGGTGCGACCGGAAACCCGCTCCCTCCTCGGTGATCTTGGCGAGATCGCGGAGGCTGAAGATCTGGAAACCGCCGCTGTCGGTGAGGATCGGCTTGTCCCAGTGCATGAACTTGTGCAAGCCGCCCAACTCGCGAATCAGCTCATGACCGGGGCGAATATAGAGATGATAAGTATTGGCAAGGATGATCTGAGCGCCAAGCTCGTCCAGATTTGCCGGGGTCACCCCCTTCACCGTGGCCTGGGTGCCCACCGGCATAAAGATTGGGGTCTGGATCACGCCGTGCAAGGTTTTCACCTCGCCGCGCCGGGCCATGCACTCGGAAGAACGATTATGGAGGGTAAAAGGCGAAGCGGTCATACCTGCTCCCAGTGTTGCAGCAACTCGTTGACCCCCTTCTGGGCCAGGTTGATTAAGCTGTCAAACTCATCGCGGCTGAATGGACGTCCTTCGGCGGTGGACTGGACCTCAATCAAGCGATCTTCCCCATCCATGACGAAGTTGGCATCCACCTCGGCCCCGGAATCTTCATCGTAATCCAAATCCAGACGCGGCTCGCCGTCAACCAGACCGACACTAATGGCCGCCAAGGGTAACAACTGAGGCTTCTGCGCCAGCAAACCATCCTCATGTAGCTTGTTCACGGCCCGTTTTAAAGCCAAGGCCGCGCCGGTGATGGAGGCGGTGCGAGTGCCGCCGTCGGCGGATAAGACATCACAATCAATGCGCAGAGTGCGTTCGCCTAGTTGTTTAAGATCAATCATCATCCGTAAGGAACGACCGATGAGCCGCTGGATCTCATAGGTGCGGCCGGAACGGCCCTTGGCCGCCTCGCGTTTATAGCGACTGTTGGTGGCGGCAGGCAACATCCCATACTCGGCGGTGATCCAACCTTGCCCGGAGTCACGCAGAAAAGGCGGCACAGACTCTTCAAGGGAAATGGCACAGATCACCTTGGTGTTGCCAAAGCTGATCAGGAGAGAAGAATAGGCGTGGGGCTGAATACCCCAGGTAATGGTCACCGGTCGCAACGCATCTGCTTGTCGATTATTGTTTCTCATTTTTTACATATCCAGCTTAAGGAATTGAAACCGTCGCCAAGTCAAAATATATCCGCCAACGGGAAAATACAAACCATACAAGATAGCACAGCAAGCACTAAAAGCAACGTCTCTTCCTGATAAAAAAAGGGGGCAGAGCAAATGCCCTTCCCCCTTTTCGGTGCCAACGTTATTTTGTTTTACAACGTTACGCTTACATCGTGAGTGGTGCTTTCTCCACCCGTGACCGGCACCTGAGCACTATCTTCGGAAGAGCCGTTGCCATCCGCATCAACATCTACGGTATAGTCGACTCCACCGGTAAGGCCACTGTAACGATATTGCCCATTAACATCGGTCTGTACTGCATTGATGAAAACACCATTGGCGTCCAAAAATTTCACAATGGCATTACTGATAATATCTCCGTTGCTATCAGTGACAGTTCCACTAATCTCGCCACTAAGGTCGTCCATAAGAGCACCAAGGACTATATCCGCA
Organism: Desulfurivibrionaceae bacterium; assembly: GCA_030145325.1. Lineage (GTDB taxonomy): Bacteria > Desulfobacterota > Desulfobulbia > Desulfobulbales > UBA5123 > UBA5123. The sequence continues at coordinate 19,541 of JAQYVW010000039.1, read as the reverse complement.
GCGGCCACATCGGCGCCATCGATTGCCAAAGTCTTCATGCAAGTACCATACTGACTTCTCACCATTACCGTATACGTGGCATAGGTCGGCAAGCCATCGAGGTGAAACAAGCCGCCACGACCAGTGGTGTCACCCCTGGAAATACCGTTGTCGCCGGAAACTTCCACATGGGCTTCGCTGAGTTCTTCACCGCTATCGCCAACCCCATCACCATTGGCATCCAAATAGACTTTGCCTTCGTAGGCATAGCCTTGCGGCATGGTCAAGGTGCCCACGGAATAGCTTCCCAGACCAAGATTAATCGCCACGGCGGCAGAAACTTCAGTAGCCACGGTGTTGACATCAACAAAATAGGTATCGACATACCCCTCGGCATAGAGCGCCAGTTTATAGTTGCCAACCGGCAGAGTAAGGCTGAAAGCCCCGTTACCATGACGCTGGCTGCCATTCCACACCCCGGTGGATTCATCCCAGACATCAACCCGAACCTGATCCGTATTGGCGACAAGCCCTGAGACATATCCACTTATGGTGAATTCCGTTATGGAATCAAAATTGATATCAACATTACTGGCATCGCTGGCAGCCAGATTCACCGCCAAAGCTCCCGTCAAGGAACTGGAATCACCATAGAACACGACCTTGCCATCCTTTTCCGCCCGCACGTTGTAGCCATCTTCCGAGGTCAAGCCATCAATACGATAAGCCACATGACCAGTGGCATCGGCCTGCACCGAAACTTCACGGCTATCTCCCGTGGACGGAAGAACAGCAACTACCTTAACCCAGTTATAGACTCCGACATCATATATCGTGCCCTCTATATAATTACCAACAGTCGCCGTAAAATTCACCGTCGGATCAGTGGAACTATCCACGCCGCTTTGTTGTTTTTCGCGGTAATTAACGGCGCGAAAGGTGACCACATAATCGGTTGCCGCCGGCAAGCCATTAATGGCGTAACCGGCATCACCGCTGCCGGCTTTAAAAGAAACGCTGCCGGTATATTCCGCCTCCTCGCTGGCCACGCCAACGGATACAGCCCCCTCCTCCTGCAGGCCGGTAATCGTGCCACTGATGGTATGACCGGGAGTGATTGCCAAATCAATATCCACGGCAGGAGTGCTTACCTGATACGCATACTGCCAGCGAACCACCTGGCTGACATCCGGGCCACCGTAATAGCCTTGCACGTAGCCATCAGCAATAATGATCACCGAATAATCATCGGCATCTCTCAATCCAGCCAGGGTATACCCCTGATCAGCACCATCACCCACAAGCCAGACAATTGCACTTGCCCCGGAATTCTTGCTCCACGTCCAGACCATGGCCTTATCACCCTGCGCCAAGCCACTTACCGTCCCGGAAATTGAATAACCGGAAGAGACCAAGATATTGATCCCACCGACATTACCACCAGTAACATCCAGCAATGTCGCCTGATCACCGGCAACAAGAGCACTGGCGACACCACCAATTGAACCGTTATAAGAGCCATTGCAATACTTGTCGGACTGAAGCAAAATCCGATAGTCAGAGGCAGGTGCAAGCCCAGTAATGGTGAAACTCTCCTCACTGCCGGTGGCAGACAGCTGAACACTTTGCCAGCAGCCAGTTGCATCACTAATAGCACTAATCCAAAAATGATCACCGCTGACCAGTCCACTCACCGTTCCAGAGATTGAAAACCCATCGGCAGCAATGATAACGATATCACTTGCGCCACTGTTGAAGGTTTGCGCTTCATTCCAGCTTCCAACCAAACCACTACTTAACACATAGCCGCTGGGATGATCCTCAGACAAGAAATTAAGTCGATAATCATCAGCAGCAGGCAAACCGACAATGACAAACTCATCGGTGCCGCTTGTGGAACCAACTACGGTGGCAATACCAAGTCCGCCGGAGTCCTCACTCCAAGCTTCCACCCGAATTACCTCACCCGGGTTAAGGCCACTCACCGATCCACTCAGAGACAACCCTGTGGATAATACAAAATCAATCCCAGAAGCCGAGCCAGCAGTTAAATCAACCGGCGTTGCATCTGCCCACGCTGATGCCCGATCATAAACGGTAAACATATAGATGCCACCGCCCGGCACCGAAACCCGATAATCATCAGCGGCAGCAGCCTTAATCTCGTAATTGCCTTCAGCATCGCTGACGTTTCCAGCCTGCACCTGTAGCGAAGCAGAAGACGCCTCGACCCAGACATTGGCCAGTGGCGAACCATCAACACCGATTACCCTGCCGGAAATAGCTAGGCTGGAAACACGGGGATCAAGTTCATTTTGGAAGGAATAGAGGTTGCTAAGCCCATCGCCGTCGAGATCGGAAGCAGCATCACCGGCATAGAGAGGATTAAGGCCGTTCTCCACCTCCCAGGTATCCAGCATCCCGTCACCATCATCATCAGTGTCAGTGTTATTACCTAAACCATCGCCATCGGTATCCAGCCACTCGGTATTATCCGTCGGGAAAGGATCATCAACATCGATGACCCCATCGCCGTCACTGTCAAGCACTGCTGCGGTGTTGCTGGTGTAATGCAAGAGAAGGCTGTTGGTGCCGACGGCCCAACCGGAAGTACGATCAGTAAAAGCCACCTTGAGAAAGGTTTCCTCGGTACCACTGGCCTGCACCTGCCAGGTGGCGCCGCCGTCTTCCGTTACCATGATCAGTCCATCGATACCGATGACCCAGCCGTGGTTGGCATCGACAAAGTCCACGTCGGTGAAATATTGAATCCCATTGCTGTCCTGCGGGGTCCAAGTCAAACCACCATCAGTGGTATGCGCCATGGATCCCTCCATGCCGACCATCCAACCATTATTGGCATCGATGAAATCCATATCGCCAAAATTTCGATAGGTAAAGGTCGGGGTGGGCAAACCGCTGTTCTGTGCCACCCAGGTTGCGCCACCATCTGTGGTATGGAGAATTTTCCGATACTGGGTGCCAGCCCAACCGACATTGGCATCAATAAAATGGATATCGATGACATGATTCGATAACGGCGTCGTCTGTAAGGACCAATTCTCGCCGCCGTCGGTGGTGTGCTGGATGGTTCCGTTATCACCACAGAGCCAACCGTTATTCCGATCGACAAAATACATACTGCCAATCCGAGCTTGGGTGGCACTGGTCTGCATGACCCAAGTTGTGCCGCCGTCGGTGGTATGCATGATGTAGGCGGATGTGATAGTACCGCCCACCGCCCAACCATAATCTTCATCTACGAAATAAACGGCATAGATGCTATCGGCGGCCGGGAATTCCGCGGGCATACTTTGTGACGTCCAGGTTGCACCGCCATCGGTTGTTTTCAACATCGTAGCATCGGTACCAGAGGCCCAACCGGTGTCGGCATTGATAAACTGCACCCAATAAAAACCACGCACTTCTATCCCGGGATCAACTATCTGCCAGCTGCCGTCGGTCACCGGCGGAACCACAGAAACCTGCAAATCGTCTATAAACAACCCCACCTCTCCATTGGACACATACTGGATAGCAAGATAGACGGTCTGCCCAGCATAGGCACTCAGGTCATATGCAAATTTCTGCCAAAGAAAAGAGCTGTCGGTTTCGTCAATGCCGCCCGTAAATCCACGCACTTCAGCCAAGGTCACATCAAAACTTGCTAATTCCGTATCGCTGGTGGAGAGTTTGACATTGAAATCCTCACTCAAAGGCCCCGCCGCCCAAAAAGAAAAATCCGCCTTATTCCCGGCCGGGATTATTATCGGGGTGGAAATCAGCCAATCGTCGTTTGCCACCACAGGATCGGATACATTTGGCAGGGCTATTGCGGCATTACTGCCGCTGTGGGGTAAACTATCGTCCATATAAAGCATCCAACTCAAGGCATCCCCGTCGCTATCCACCGCCGACCAACCCAACTGATCAACACTGGCAAGAATCAATTCAGGGTCAATAGTCACCCCCTCAAAACCTTCGCTCAAGACAACTTGATTATCGGCAGCGACGGTAATGGTAATAAAATCGACAAGGGTCTTGCTGACATCATCGGTGTCGGAGTCTGGATCGTTGGAGATGGTCAGGGTAACGGTATAATTCCCCGGCTCCATATACGAATGGAGAGGACTTTGCTCCGTGGAGGTCAAGCCATCACCGAAATCCCAGTGCCACTGGTTGGCCTCACCCACTGAGGCATCGGCAAACTGGACGGCCAACGGCGCGGTGCCACCGACGAGATCGGCATTAAAATTGGCTGTCATTTGTTCGCCGAACCGACTCACCCCGTGAAAAGTACCGAACCAGACGCCACCATCAGCGGCAGGCAAAATACTCCGGGCGCGCACCTCGTTGCTGATCAAGCCATCGGCAGTGGAGTAAACTGTCCAAGTTGTGCCACCATCGGCAGAGGAAGCGACATACCCCGTAGAGTTGGCAACCTCCTGAGAAACCCAAATATTATTGTTTTTCGGGTCAAAAGCCACTGCATAGAAGTAACTAGTATTGCCATCACCAAGCGCATCTCGCATCTGCGCCCCAAAATCCGTAACCACCCCATCCGCAGGAGAATATCGGTACGGGCCACCACCTGCATACACCACAAACCAGGCATTGCCTGAATTATCAAAGGTAATGTCCACAATATCGGCAACTTCTGCTGCTAAAGAATCCCCGCTGGATAAACTCACCCAAGCCGAGCCATCAAAACTCCAGAGACCACTTCCCCAAACCCCCACAAAAATTTCCCCAGTGGGGGCAACGGCCAGGCTCTTAATCGTATCGCCGGGAAGGTCGGAATTTGCGGCATTGAAGACAGTCCAGGACACGCCGTCATAGGTGGCAACGCCCTCTCCTTCCGTACCCACCCAAACATGACCGGCCTGATCAAAATCAATTACATTCACAGCTGCGCCTGTGGGATTATGGGTCTCCCATTCACCATCTGGCCGCAGCACACGTATTTTCCCCAACGGCAAGCCAAACCACTTATTGCCGGCAGCATCAATAGCCACACATCCCACATTGGCCCAAAGATAATTATCATTCACCTCATAATGGCGCCAATTGGTACCGTCGAACTCAGCGGCACCAGTTGCGGTGGCATAAATAATGGTGCCATCAGCGGCCTGGGCCATATCGTTAACAATGGAACCACTCCATTCTCCCTGCATCACAGAACTGGAATAGTTGCTCCACTGGCCATCGACCGGGATGGTTGCGCCAACGCCGATGGAAAGATCCACCGGCGAGGCAAAGGTGTAGGTAAAAGAGGCTTTTGTCCCAGTCACCCCGGAGAAGGTTGAGGAATCTTGAGAAAGAGTTAAAATATCTCCTGCATACTGATACCCCTCCTGCGCCTCGTTGGCAAAGGCGGCTAGCTCCACGGGCAAAACATTATTATCCGCCCCAAAGATAAGGGGGATGGTTTCATCAGGGAAAAAGATATTGATGTTCCGGGATTCGCCGGTGGGGCCGACCACGGTGGTACCGCATTTGGCGGTAATGGTGCCGACCTCACCACCGATATCGGCGGTTTTGGCATTGGTATCCCAACCGGGCAGCAACGGAAAGATATCGCCGACCCAATGATTGGTCTGGGCGACAATCCGCAAAGGGGTGGTGCCCAGAGCCGGATTGGTGAAAATCATAAAGCCAGCCAGAGAAGAAAAGGTTTCCCCGGCGGCATTGGTGGTGGCAAAGGTCTTGAGCGAAAGGGTCAGAATTTCGGTTGCGGCATCATACCCGACAACCGGTGATTCTCCGGCCATCACCGCGATCAAATGCGGCAGCTCCCCGTTCATGTTGATGGTGAAGGTGACAGAGGTCCCAGCGGGAATCGCGCGCTCCAATTCGATATTATCTTTGTTCACCGGCCCGGTGGCCGAGCCAAAAATAGCGAGGTTGGCATTGGTGGGCAAATTCGTAGCGATAGCCCCAAGCTCAGTGCCAATAGCGGTTTGATCAGAAGTGACCGAAAGTAACAATTGCCCATACCCGCTTTCAGCTGTACCAAACATATCCGCAGGTGCGGCCAGCAAATTGGCGCCACCCGGACCAGCAGGAAGAGCTGGATCGGTTAGAGAATCACCACTGCTTGCCCCTGGATTGACCCAGACCCCGTTACCATTCCGATCATCATCAAAGACCACCACATAACTGCCGGCGGCAACCGGCGCGCTCAGCGTAACCGCAGTCACTTGTGGAGTTGCCAACGCCGCTGCAGCATAAGCAGACAAACAGAAAAAAACTGCCAACAATGAAAACAATTGCCTCTTCATACAAAAAACCTCCCCCAGTAGCACGAAAAGCCCACTATTCGTTCATAGGGTATTTGGGATTCATAAAAATTAGTATCCACTTTAACGCAAAATGACCCAAAACACACCTCGCTTGACACATATTACCGCCTAGGAATGCATAGAAAACAACCACTTAGCATGCTGCCAGACCTATTGCACGCAAATATTTGCCAATATCAATTTGCAACTACTCCAGGTCAAACCGCCGCCCATGACTAAACAATGCGGGGCAAAGAGGTACGACGCACCCGAAACAGGAACAAACCTTAACTACTCAAAAGGCTTTCCTTAACGCGCAAAAAAACAAGTTGGCATAAAAGAGAAGTAGACTTAACGGAGAAAAAGAAGGCTGGCATAGAAAGCGATGGCCAGAGCAGTGAAACCGATGGCGACGGTACCGGTACGCATCTCGGTATAAATCCGTTCCTTGGCGGCAAGCCGCTGGTCAGCAGGTTGCATCAGCCAATACGGCGAAATCAGCAACCAGAGGAGATGACTCGGACCCTGCTTGGCAAAGGTACACAATGAACCAACCAAACCGGAAACAAAAACCTGATCGCCCGCCTTGTTCAAGCCGTTGAAGACGCCATCAGCAACCTTGTAAAACAGTCGTCCACCCTTGCGGTACAACCAGTCGGAGTCGACATTGATCGCCCGGATCTCGGCCGGATAAATACCGGCCAGCAAGAGCATGGTAAAGGCCAAAGCGGAGAAGAACAGCAACTCAGTCTGGGACATCACATGAGCCAGGGTGTAAGGATGATACGGAACGTCATAGGGCAAAATGGCGTAGAGATATTTCGGAAAACAACCGATGCCGATACAGAATGCGGCGGCAATACCCATGGCAATCAACATGTTCAGAGGCGCTTCCTTGATATCCTTGTGCCCGCCGTCATGGGAGAAGAAGGCAAAGAAGGGAATCTTGATCCCGGCATGGTGAAAAACACCGGCAGAGGCAAAAAGCAACACCAGCCAGACCAACTGCATGTGCCCGTGGGCCGCAGCCTCCATAACCATGGACTTGCTGACAAAACCACTGAAGAGAGGAAAAGCGGAAATAGACGCCGCGCCGACGATACAGAAACCGGTGGTCCAGGGCATATACTTATATAAACCGCCCAGATCGGTGGCGTTAATCTTGCCGGTACGGTGCAGTACCGCCCCCATGGACATGAACAATAAACCTTTAAAGAGGATATCGTTAAAGGCATGAGCGGTGGCGCCGTTAATGGCCAGTTGGGTGCCGATGCCGATTCCCACCACCATAAATCCCACCTGGTTGATCAGGCTATAGGCAAGAACCTTGCGGAGGTCGTTTTCGATTACCGCGAAAAAGATCGGGAAGGCGGCCATGCCAACACCTATCCAGATCAAACATTCAGTACCGGGAAAGGCCCGGGCCAAGGCATAAACTGCGGTCTTGGTGGTAAAGGCGCTCAAGAACACCACCCCGCCGATGGTGGCTTCCGGGTAGGCATCCACCAGCCAGGAATGAAGCATGGGCCAGGCACAGTTGATGCCAATCCCTAAGAAAATGCACATATTGGCAGCGCTGCCATTCAGACCGATAAGTTCAAATGCCAAGGAACCGGTTTCATGCACCCGCATCACAATCCCGGCCAGCAGAACCAAACCGCCCAGCGCATGGACCAGAAAATAACGAATGCCAGCGGCCTGAGCCTTGGCTGTGCCCCGCGCCCAGATCAACATCACTGAGCCGACGGTGAGCATCTCCCAAAAGCAGAAGAAGGAAAACAAATCCCCGGCAAACACTGCTCCTAAGGCAGCGCCAGCATAGATAAACCCAGCCACGTACTCGACATTGCGTTTCACATGGAGGATATAGATGACGGTGATCAGACTGATCAGGTGGTAGATATAGCCAAAAAGCAGACTCAAGCGATCAACCCGGCAGAGGGTGACCTGGAAATCTAGAAAATGGAATACGCCGCTGCTACCCATGGGCAGTTGCAGCAAGTTGTAAAATCCTAAAACCGGCAGGAGCAACATAAAGGCTGCCTGTAATCGGCCCCTGAACAAAGGAATCAACAAACCACCGATTATAAAGATAAAAGCAGGAGGCAAGGCATTAATCATCGTAATAATCCTCATCACGCATCACCAAAGGCCGCAGCACATATTTTGAGACCAGAACCAGCACCACACAGGCAACAAAACCATACACCGCGTAAAATTCAGGCCACGCTTCCCAGCCGAAAAAGGAATGCTGGTGGACAAAGAAATCGCCAATCAACAGCACCACCAGACAACTGAAAAATATCCGCAGCACCCGTTGGACGTTTTCCGGCTTATCGAACATATGTTGTCTCTTCTGCATTACGTCAGTTTTAATGGCGGCGCGCATCGCTTCAAGCTTTTCCATCTCAGGCACCCCGCATAAAAATAAAGGTCAGATAGGCAACGCTGATGGCAAAGATGACATAAAAGACAGGCCGATAACCCGGCACCGGATCATGGGCAAGAATTTTTTTATCGTCACTCATACGATTCAGCCTCATTTACTTTAGTTCAAAATATCCTAAAAATTATCGCCCAACAAAAAACAGGTCAGAAGTTGCCACAGATGCCAAGAAGAGGTCTGCTCGCAGCGCTATGCAAACCGGACGATGACGCCGCAAAGGTGGTGACTTGACTGTTTTCAGCCTCCCATGGAACGGACTGCCATCCTCGCCAGATCCAGGAACGGCTGAGGATAGAAAAACAACCCCACGGAAATCGCGGCGGTCATCACTAACGGAGCCACGCACCAGATCGGCGCTTCTACAACCTTGGCCTCAAACATCGATTCTTCGTCGGTACAGAAAAAGGCCCGGTAAAACACCGGCAAGAAATAGGCTGCGTTCAATAGCGAGCTGGACAGTAACACCACCAGCATGGGAATCCGATTAGCCTCCAAAGTACCCAGCAGCAGATGCCATTTACTGATAAAGCCGCCGGTGGGCGGGATACCAATCACGCTCATGGAACCGATCAAAAAGGCGATCATCGTCACCGGCATCCGTTTGCCAATCCCCACCATCTCACTGATATTCTTCTTGCCGGTGGCGACAAAGATGGCCCCGGCGCAGAAAAAGAGGGTGATCTTACCAAAGGCGTGCATGGCGATATGGAGCAGACCGCCGGTGAGCCCCGAAGGAGAAAGAAGAGCCACGCCGAGGACAATATAAGAGAGTTGGCCAATGGTGGAAAAGGCCAGCCGACGCTTCAAGCCATCTTGGGACAACGCAATCAGCGAAGCGACCAAAATGGTGATGGAGGCGATCACACAGAGCACCCCACCCAAATCAAGGGTGCGGAGGAGTTCAACCCCGAAGATAAAGGTGAGAACCCGGAAGATGGAAAAGACGCCAACCTTGACCACCGCCACCGCATGCAACAACGCACTCACCGGGGTTGGCGCAACCATTGCTGCAGGCAACCAGCCCTGCAAGGGCATGATCCCAGCCTTGGCAAAACCAAAGACAAACATCAGCAGCAGGCAAATAATCACCGTCTTGGAGGTGGTACCGGCAAGAATCCCAGCCCCACTAAAATCAAGGGTGCCGGTGAGGTGAAAGACCATCAGCATCGCTGGTAAGACCAGGCCGATGGAGGTGCCAAGGATATAGGTCAGATACTTACGGCCCGAAGCACGCGCCTCGCCATCCTGATGATGGGTAACCAAGGGGTAAGTGGCCAGAGATAGCATCTCGTAGAAAAGATAGAGGGTAAAAAGATTGGCGGCAAAGGCAACACCGATGGTGGCGGAAAGGGCCACGGCAAAGAAGGAAAAATAGCGGGTTTGGCTATGCTCGTTCTGGCTCCGCATATAACCGATGGAATAGGCCGAGGTAGCAAGCCAAAGGGTGGAGGCGACAATGGCAAAGAGCATCCCCATGCCGTCAACCTTGAAGGCAATGGCCAATCCCGGCATCACCTGCCAGAGGTTGTACTGAATGGTGCCACCGGCCAGGATCACCGGCAACATGGAGATAATCAGGCCGAATTTAATCACCCCGGCAAGAAAGGTCCAGCCCTCGCGGAGGTTGGGACGCTTGCCGGACATGACAATGGGAATCACGGCAACCAGCGAGACCAGGGAGGCGAGCAGCGGTTTTATTGAGACAACGGTTTCCATAACGATTGGCTATATCCCCGCCGGAACGGCATGTTGAATAAAGGTGGTGACGATCTCGCCGCTGTACAAGCCCAGCAGGATGATAGTGATGGCCACCACCACCAAAGGCAGCAGCATAGACAGCGGCGCTTCATCAATGGCCACCGACTCGCCATGGCCGTGCTGCGCACTTTCCGGTTCGTAATAGGCGATCTCAAAGATTCGAAAGAAGAGCACCGCATTAACCAGACTGGAGAAGAGCAGGGCCACCACAAACTGCCACTGCCCAGCATCAATACCGCCCAGGATTAAATACCATTTACTAAAAAAACCAGCGGTGGGCGGAACCCCGATCATGGACAGAGCGCCAACCGCAAAAGCGGCCATGGTGATTGGCATCTTCTTGAACAACCCTTGCAAGTTGGAGAGTTGATGCCCCTTGGTTTTGTGCACGACAATGGCCGCAAAGAGAAAAAGACAGAGGGTCATCACCGCATCGTTAACAATATGGAGGATGGCACCGGTAATTCCCTGCGCTGTGGCCAGCCACACTCCGCCCACCATGTAACCGACCTCGGCCACAATAAGATAAGTGAGCATCTTCTTAAAATCCTTTTGCGCCAACGCGAACAACGAGCCAGCGATAATGGCGGCAGTGGCCAGCCAGACGATGAGTTCCTTCACCGGCAAGACCTTGAACACATAGACCGCGCCCAGAACCGAGAACATCACCCGGATCATGATATAGACCGAAACCTTGGTCATCAGCGGCGCCACCAGCGAGCTTGTTGCCGACGGCGCATAGGTATAAGCGTTGGGCAGCCAGCCGTGCATGGGGAAGAAGGCCATCTTGATCCACGCTCCCATCAGCATCAGGATCGCCGCCACCAGAATGGCGTTGGTGCCATACAGGTGGGGCAGGATGTTCAGGATGTCCGCCATGTTCAGCGAACCGGTCATGATATAGAGATGGCCGACGCCAAGGAGATAGAAACAGGCGCCCATAGTACCAATCACCACGTAGTTGAAACTTGCCATCAGGGCACGTTTGCGGCCCATGGCGATGAGGGCGTAGTTGGTCAGGGCCGCGATCTCCATCAATACGTAGAGATTAAAGGCGTCGCCGGTGATGGTCATACCCAGCAGGCCGGTGGTGAGCAGGACAAAGAGGGTGTAAAATTGGGGAATCTTGTGGGGCAGTTCCTCTTCAACGCTAACCTTGGAGGCAATGGCAGCCATAAAGGCAACAAAGACCACCACCACCAGCACCAGGGCGTTGAGATAATCGACCACATACTCGATACCGAAGGGAGGTGCCCAGCCCCCCATGCGATAGTGGATAATGCCGTGGTCGGCTACCAAGCAAAGAGTGGCGACTGCCGCTGCCAGCGAGCCACCCAGAGCCAGCAGGGTTGCCGGATAACAGAACCGCTTGTCCATGCCACCGAGAATACTGATCAGAAAGGCGGAGAGGAGCGGAATAACAACAATGAGAACCGGGTATTGTTCGGGACTGATCATTCTAACCGCTCCAATATCTCGTCTTCCTCAAGGGAGCCGTATTCTTTATAGATTGACATGGCAATGGCCAGGGCCACCCCCAAGGTACCAACTCCCACCACAATGGCAGTGAGCATCAAGACATGGGGAAGCGGATTAACATAATCAGCAACCCGCACTGCGGCGTGGGCCGCACCATGGCCGTGTTCGATGATGGGGATGGTGGCGCCCTTTTTGGCACCGATGGAGACATAGAAAACAATGATCGCGGTCTGGAAGATGGACATGCCGATGATTTTCTTCATCAGATTGGTCTTGGCGATCATTCCATAGATCCCGATCATCATTAACGCCACATAGATCCAGTAATTATATTTGGCCAGCAATATTTCCATGGTCTTACAATCCTCGGTCACTTTTGCCGTAAGAGGCGACATTGACGTAGATAATCACCATGATCGACATCACCGTCAGAGCAACCCCAACTTCAACCCCCAGCATGCCGTGAGATCGGGCCATGATTGGTGAGGTGGCGGGGAGAATGGTATGCAGGATGGAGTAATCGAGAAAATTAGCCCCCATCAACAGACAAAGAGCGCCGATGCCGGAGTAAATCAAAACCCCGAGGCTTGAAAACAACATTGCCCGCCGCTCCTGCAAACGACGCTGCATGACTCGCAGGTCATAACTGATCGCCACCAGGATAAAGCTAGCTCCCAGAATAACCCCGCCTTGAAAACCGCCACCAGGGCTGTGATGACCATGGGCCACCACATAGAGGGCAAAAAGTTGCATAAAGGGCACAAAAATTCGGCAGGCAGCCTGAATAATCGGGCTTTGATGGGCAACATCCTCACCGACAGGGCTTGGTTCATAATCCCGCAAACGACGGCCATAGCGGCCAAGGATAGAAACCACTGCCAGACCAGCGACAAAGATCACCGCAGTCTCGAACATGGTGTCAAACCCCCTGAAATCGGCAAGTACCGAGGTAACGATATTGGGGACTCCGGTCAAGGGGATGGTTTCGGTAATATAAAACGGTGACAGATGGGTGCTGGCTGGTGAGTTCGGGTTTGCCCAGTTGGGAAAATCAGCGGTGGCGCTGATCAGCAAGATACCAATACCCGTTGCTGCCGCCAAACCCACCAGTTTATGCAGCATCCGACCTCGACGACGGGGCTGGACAATGCGGGAGGTATGAAAAACCGCCGCCAAAAAAAATACCGTGCTGACTCCTGCCCCCACCGCAGCTTCGGTAAAGGCCACATCCACCGCCCCCATCTCGGTCCAGAGCAGGCACATCAAAAAACTGTAGGCGCCAAAAACTATGGCCGCGCTCAATAGATCCTTGAGGGAGATAGAGGCCAGAGCACAAATCACCCCCAAAGCCAGGATCAGAAAATCAAATTGCCAGATCATTATTTGTGCTCCTCTGGCGATTTGCCTTTGGTCCAAGGAGCAACACCGGAATTAAAACCGGCGGAGATGATGGCATGGGTGGCGGTGGGGCTGGCCAGAAAAATAAAGAGGGAGATCATCAGAATCTTGATGGCAACCAGGGTGCCGCCCAAGGAGGGATGGTGGAAATGATAAACGACCAATCCCAACAGAAGCGCCACCGAGGAAAAGACATCCCCCTTGCCGGCAGCGTGCATCCGGGAATAAAAATCCGGGAAACGCAAGATGCCGATGGTGGTGGAAAAGAAGGAAAGGAGTCCAATCACAAACAGGACAACAACCAGAAAATCAATCATTTTTGGTTTCCTCCTTACGGTGCCGCAAGCCGAAACCAACGGGACAGAGATTCTTGTGGTGCTGAAAATAACGGGAGGTGGCGATGGTAACGATGAAGTTCAATAAGGCATAGGCCAGGGCGATATCAACAAACATCTCCACCCAATGGAAAACCGTGCCGATGATGATCAGCAAAACTGTGGTCTTAGTACCGATGACATTCACCGCCATCAGCCGGTCAATGGCAGTGGGGCCGCTAATGGCCCGATAGAGGGTAAGCATCATTAAGATAAGGACGGCAACACCGCTGGCGATAAAAATGGTATCCATCCGTTACTCAACCTCTCCAAAAATGCGCAACAGCCGTTCTTCCATCTCGCCGGGCAACCCTTCGGCAAACTTGCTGTTTAAGGCGTGCACGATAAATTCTCCATCCTCGACCTGAATGGTGATGGTGCCGGGGGTAAGGGTTATGGAGTTGGCAAACACCACCTGGCCGATCTCACTTTTGATTCGGGTATGAAAACGAATAACCTGTGGCTCAAGCAATTTACGCATTCCAGGGTGAAGGGCAAGATAGGCGACATGGACGGTGGAAACGATAATCTCCTTGCACAGCCAGGGCAGATAAAGGATGAACCGCCATAATTCCCGGCAACGGCGCGAGTCGCTCTTGCCCTGGTCATGAAAGAGAAGATCAGCCGACATAAACGAAACCAGCAGGCTTGATAACAAACCCAAGGTTAGATGAAAGGCGTCAAACTTCCCAGACAACAACAGCCAGAAAGAAAACAGCAAGATGAAGGTATAAAAAATCTGCACAAAGTTTCCTGATGAAAGAGATGGTTGGAACCTGTTTAACTTTTAAGCAACAAACTGTACTATGAGATTACCAAAGAAATCAAATTCTTTTGACCACCAGCACTTTTTTTATCTGCATTTGCTAGGCAAACAAGAAATAATACCTATGGGATATTAAGACAGTATGGATTCTTTTTTAATTACCTTCCCGGTGGCCGGGGCCCAAACCTGGTTTTTTCTGCCACCGTTGATTGCCTTCGGGCTCTCCTTCTTTACCTCCATGGCCGGGGTTTCTGGGGCCTTCCTGTTGTTGCCATTCCAGATGAGTTACTTAGGCTTTGTTTCACCATCGGTGAGCGCAACCAATTTCCTTTACAATGTCATCGGCACTCCCGGCGGCGTGCTCCGCTTTATACGTGAACAGCGGATGGTCTGGCCCCTGGCTTACTGCTTCATCGGCGGATCACTGCCCGGCATTCTCATGGGTTATTACCTGCGGATCTGCTACCTGCCCGACCCCAAAATCTTTAAATTATTTGTCGGCGTGGTTCTGCTGGGCATTGGCCTGCGGCTTGCTAAAAAGAAGGCTCCCCAGTCGGGACAAAAAAAATCGACGGCAAGTTTTAAGGTCAGCGATCTTCGCGCCTCACTTTCTCGCGTTTCCTACATCTTTAACGGCGAGCAAGTCTCTTTTAGCGTCCCGACCTTAGTGATTATCTCCTTCTTCATCGGCATCATCGGCGGAATCTACGGGGTAAGCGGCGGTGTCATTCTCGTCCCGATCTGCGTTGGCTTTCTCAACATTCCTATCTACACCGCTGCCGGAGCGGTACTCTTTGCCAATTTTGTTACCTCATTGGCCGGGGTCACCTTCTACAGCCTGATTCCCATCAATGGCCAAACCGCTCCACCAGACCTCATCCTCGGTGGCCTCTTCGGGATCGGCGGCTTGGGCGGTATGTACTTGGGAGCCAAGTGCCAGAAATATCTGCCTGAACAGTTGATCAAGGGTGGCCTTGCCTTTATCATCCTGCTGGTGGCTGGTCGCTATATCATCCAGTTTTTCTTCTGATTCGCCACAACCTTAATTTAAAAAAAACGGAGCCGTCATGCCCTTCGATATCGAAACCATCCTGCCGCGCTTGCAAGATGAGGTGGCAAGCTACAACACCCCGGTGGTTGACCTGATAGCGGTGCAGACCAGAGACCCGTACAAGGTGTTGGTCGCCACCATCCTTTCCGCCCGCACCAAGGACGAGGTCACCGCCAAGGCCGCGACCCGACTTTTCAAACTAGCCCCTGACCTCGCCAGCCTTGAGCAACTATCGGAGCCAGAATTGGAAAAACTGATCCACCCGGTGGGTTTTTTCCGCAACAAGGCCAAGCACCTTGCTCAACTACCAGGAGTTCTCGACCGCTTGTTCAACGGTGTTATCCCCGATGAAGTGGAACCGCTCACTAAACTGCCCGGGGTTGGCCGTAAGACCGCCAACCTGGTGGTGACTGCGGCCTTTAATAAACCGGCCATCTGTGTTGATACCCATGTGCACCGAATTATGAATATCTGGGGCTATGTGACCACCAAGACACCACTGGCAACCGAGACCGCCCTGCGTAAAAAATTGCCGCAGAACTTTTGGCGGACGGTGAACTCCACCCTGGTTGCCTTTGGCCAAGGAATGTGCAAACCCCTTCGCCCCCATTGCGACCTCTGCCCCATCAATTCAGAATGCCCACAGCTGGGGGTTACTGCCCGCAGGATTCCCGGCGAAGAAAAGAAGAAACCGCATACCAAGGGGAAAAAATTCATCTCCTGGAACGTTAACGGCATCAGGGCCATGGAGAAAAAGGGGTTCGCTGACATCGTCCACGAGCTGGACGCCGACATCATCGCCTTACAGGAGATCAAGGCGCAGCCTGACCAACTTTCAGAAGAGTTGAAAAACTTGCCCGGTTACAAATCCTTCTGGTACCCGGCCCAGCGCAAGGGCTATGCCGGGGTTGCAATCTACACCAAGAAGGAACCTTTACAGGTGCTGCACGGCCTGAGCCACGATATCCACGACGGTGAAGGTCGGGTACTAACCCTAGAATACGATGACTTCTATTTCGTCACCGCCTACTTCCCTAACGCCCAGCACGGCTTGGCCCGCCTTGATTACAAACTCGAATTCAACCGTGATCTGCACAGGTTTATGGACGAACTATCAGCAAAAAAATCGGTGGTGCTCTGCGGCGACCTCAACGTCGCCCACAAAGAAATCGATCTCACCAATCCCAAACAGAACCAGAAGAACCCCGGTTTCAGCCCCGAAGAACGGCAATGGATGGATAGTTTTCTCGACTCCGGCTATATGGACACTTTTCGGATGTTTAATCAGGAACCGAACCAGTTCACTTGGTGGAGCTATCGCTTCAGCGCACGACAAAAAAACATCGGCTGGCGGATCGATTACTTCTGCGTGGACAAAAAGAGTGCAAAACGGGTGAAGAAAGCGACGATCCTCAGCGATATCATGGGCTCGGATCACTGCCCGGTGCAACTTGACTTCACATAAAAGGAAAGAGGAAAAATTGTTGCCAAGTACCGCCCACCATCAGAATCCCCCTGTGTGATAATATCTTCACACAAAAAGGAACCACCAAACCCACCAATTACCAACCTCACAACTTGCAACTCATATCTTTACCACACAGCAAAAGCAAACAACATGTTGTGCCAGACGAAACAGGCCATACAACATATTGCACCAAAACAGCAAACTACAACAAACAACAGATTCATTATTACAAATATCAATACAAATATCTTTTTCGTTCACAACAAACAAAACCAACTCTTGTTGTTTATCTTTTGAAAACAATGTTCACGCTTGCAAACTAAAAAAAACCATTCTCGACGCCAAAAAGTAAAATCAACAACCTCCGTTTACAGCTTCATAGCTGTTTCTCAAAACCACTCCAACCAGACCCTAATTAACCACTACCTGGCTGAAAAACTTACGCTTTCTGTCTTGACAAGAGATTGCCTTTATGTATTTAATGCAGTAAGGTCGATCAATACCTTGAAAAAAATATGAACGAAACCACCACCTAAAACTTTTCCCAAAACTAGATCAACCCGCACAGCCAGGGGCAATGGTCGGTCTACAGGGTAGGTATATTTCATCAATGGGCAAGTTCAAAATACCAGCCATAAAACTCCCACACTTCAGGTTGCCATCCGCGGGCAAGGAAAAACTGGCTGTCGGTCTTGACATTGGCTCACACTCTATCAAAGTTTGCCAAATGGCCCGGATCGACGACGGCTATCGCCTCCAGAGCCTAGGCAGCGCCCAGTTGCCAGAAGGCGCAGTCGAAGACGGCATGTTGCAAAACCCGGAAGAAGTCGCCAGGATTGTCTCAGCACTTTTCAAAGATCTCAAAATAAAAGAAAAGAAGGTAGCCATCTCCATTTCGGGCTACTCAGTCATTGTTAAAAAGATCAATCTCGCGGTGATGACGGACGAGGAACTGGAAGCGCACATCCAATCAGAGGCCGAGCAGTATATTCCCTTCGACATTGAAGACGTGTATCTCGATTTCCAGGATCTGAAAACCAATACTGAAGCTGAAGACCGCACAGACGTTATGCTGGTGGCGGCAAAAAAAGAGGTGGTAGACGGCTACCTTGACATGCTCCGCACTGCCGGTCTCAAACCGGTTATCGTTGATGTCGACGCTTTCGCCTTGGAAAACGCCTACGAGGCGAACTTCTCCCTTGAAGAAAACACGGCGCTCATCGACATCGGTGCCTCAAAAATGAACATCAACATCATCGCGCACGGCACATCAACCCTTGCCCGTGACGTCGTTTTGGGTAGCCGCCAAATCAGCGAACAAATTCAGACCAGTTTCGACATCTCTTTCGAAGAGTCGGAAGCCATCAAACTCGGCCACAGCGATGCGGGAGAAAAGCACTCCGAACTGGAAAAACTGTTTACAAACACCTGCACACAGTGGGTTATGGAAATAAAACGTGCTCTTGACTTTTTTTATTCAAACTACCCCGACGAAACCATCAGCAAGATCGTTTTGAGCGGCGGAGGAGCCAGGATCAAGGGAATAGACCGGTTTTTTGCCGAGGAATGCAACCTCCCCGTAACAATTTTCAACCCTTTTAGTAACGCCCAACTGGACAACAAAAAAATCGATCCTGATTATGTAAACTATATGGCTCCGGAAATGACCTTGGCAACAGGACTGGCGTCCCGACCGACCCCCCTGTAAACAAGCAACGGTGCGGTAAAATATGATCCAAATAAATCTATTGCCGATTCGGCAAATCAAAAAAAGACAGCAACTTTACCAACAGAGCCTAATTTTTCTGGCCGCACTACTGGTACTTTTCGCTTTGATGGGTATGACCTCCTTGTCCATGTCCAACAAGGCTAGCGTCATCCAAAAAGACCTAACATCACTGAACAAAAAGAAGAAATCCTTCGAGAAAATCATTGCCGAAATAAAACAACTCCAAAAAGATAAAAAAACACTTGAGAACAAACTGGAAGCGATCAAGCAACTTAAAAGGGGATCTCAACAACCGGTTCGCGTCCTAGACGCTTTGGCCACCCTGACCCCGGCAGACCGTTTGTGGCTCAAGACCCTGAAACAATCTCCCGCCAAGTTACAGATTACCGGGGTGGCCCTGGACAATGCAACCATCGCTCAATACATGAACGACCTGATCGCATCGCCGTATTTTACTTCCGCAACCCTAGGCAGCACCAAACTCACCAAACTTGGGGGACGGAAGCTGAAATCATTTACTTTGACCGTGGCCATCAAACAAGAAGAAACCACAACTAACCCCCCAAAAACAAACGGCACCAAATAAATGAATCCGCAAGAATTCAAATCCGCTCTTGACACCTTTATGGAAACCAAGGTTGCCCGCCTTGAGGTCAAACATCGAGCAGCAATTGCTGCCGCGGCGATGATTTTGCCAATAATAGCCTTTGTTTTTCTGGTTTACTCACCACAAAGTAAGAAAATAAACAAACTGGAAAAACAACGAAATCAATTGGAAAAACAGATCCTTAAGGTTGAGAAAACCGCCAAAG
>JAQYVW010000119.1 GCA_030145325.1 Desulfurivibrionaceae bacterium | reverse complement strand
AGCCGTGTTTCCTGAGCCCCCCCCCTCCGTTAGTCTCCCCCCCTTTCAAGATCGCAAAAGCCTCGGCATCATGCCGAGCAAAAAAATCCATGGCCCGCTCCACTGCCACCTCAACGGAAGGACAGTTCTGCACCGCTTTAGCCATGTTATGCCCGAAAGGATAGTTTTTACTGTAGTACATACTGAACTCCTTAAGCCGTCCCAAGCGCCGCTCCGGCACGAAGCGCTCAACCAACAGATCTACAAAACGTTGATAGATCGCAGGTCGATTTATCTTCAACGGGGCGAGGGGGAAATTGTACACCTCGCGGGCAATCTCGGCAAAAAGCCACGGGGTAATCGCTGCCGCTCGCCCTATCATCAAGCCATCTGCCCCAGACGCAGCAAGACAGTTTCTGGCATCAGCCACCGTAAAAATCCCACCGTTGGCAATCACCGGCACCTTAACCCATGACTTAACCTTACCCACCCATTCCCAGCGAGGAGCTCTACCGAAAGGCTCACGGCGCAAACGGGCATGAACGGTGATCATATCCACCCCTTCCCCCTCAAGCATCCGGCAAAAATCACGGAGCCGATCCTCATTAAGATCCTCACCAAGCCTGATCTTGGCGGTAAGCGGCACCGCACAACAACTCCTCGCCTCAACCAACACCCGCCGCAGCAGATCTGGCTGTTCGGAGAGACGACTACCGCCACCTCGGCGACGCACGTTGGGGGCAGGACAACCGAGATTGAGATCAATCACTTCAGCGCCAAACCGCTGCAATACGGCCACGGCAGGAGCCACCTCTTCCAACTTCCCCAAAAATATCTGGTGGGAAAGGGGATGCTCCACCGGACTTCTCTTAAGAAAGGGGGAGATGGTAGGATTTTCCTGCGGCAAACTGCGAGCCGACAACATCTCGGTGGAAAGAAGCCCGACCCCACCTAATTCCACGAGAAGAGTACGTAACGCGGTATGGGTTAGACCAGCCATGGGGGCAAGAAATAGGGGTGTCGAGATCTGCAATTCTCCCAAACGAATTGCCGGAGGTAGGCTTGACATGAAAAAAACTCCCAAACAACAAGTTTAACAGTAAAAGAAATGGAAATGGGCAAACGACGCCACCATACCCTTTTCTACCCCTGCGGCCAAATAATTCCAGCACCTGCCCTTTCGATAAAAACATGGAGCAGGAACAGCATATTTGGTATGGTGGACAAAGAATTACACCATGTCTTAAAAGGTTTTCTTACCCCATTCAACCTTACCTTCCCCTGAGCCCTTCGTATGTGCATAGCCATTCCTTCCCGAATCGTCGCCATCAATGACCAGATGGCCACCATAGATGTTCAGGGTGCCCGCCGCGAAGTAAGCCTGATGCTGCTGCCGGAAGAAGCCGCCATTGACGACTATGTCTTGGTCCATGCCGGCTTTGCCATCCAGAGAATTGACCAGCAAGCTGGAGAAGAGACCTTAGAACTTTTTGCACAAATCATTAACCAACCAACGTAAAAACAACATGCATGAAGCATCCATCGCCCTCAGTGTTCTAAAAACGGTGACCGAAGAATGCCAACAACGTGGCTTTACGACCATCGAGTCGGTGCGCCTCAAGATTGGCAAGGGTTCAGGAGTATTACCGGAGGCTCTGACCTTTGCCTTTGATATCGCTAAGGGTAACTCCATCGCCAAAGAGGCCAGGCTAGATATTGACCTAATCCCTTTAGGTGGTCATTGCAATAATTGCGGGGCTACTTTCGAAACGGAAGAACGCTTTCTGCTCGCTTGCCCACAATGTGACGACAACAACTTCACCATCAACCAAGGCTATGAAATGAATATTATCGACATGGAGGTAAATTAAAGCTCATGGCCTCTGTACTTATTGTTGATGACGAACAAAGCATGCGCGAGTTCCTGCGTATCCTTCTGGAGAAAGAAGGCTTCAAAACAGATACCGCCGGTGACGGCGAAGAAGCATTGGCCATCCTTCAAGAGGGAACTTTCGACCTCTTAATATCCGATATTAAGATGCCAGGGATGGGTGGTTTAGCCCTGCTGGAAAAGACCAGAGAGATGGGCAACAAGATGCCGGTAATCCTGATTACCGCCTTTGCGTCCCCCGAAGATGCCGTTCTGGCCATGAAGCACGGCGCCTACGACTACATCACCAAGCCGTTCAAAGTCGACGAAATCAAAGCCATCATCAACTCGGCCATCGCCAGCAATAGCGCGACAGAGAACCAGGCCGACACTGATACCGAATCATGCCCCGGCATCATCGGCAACAGCCCCGAGATGGTGAAAATTTATGACATCATCAAACGCATTGCCCCCACCCACGCCAATGTCCTGATCCACGGCGAATCAGGAACCGGCAAGGAACTGGTGGCCCAAGCCATCCACCAGCAGAGCAAGGTGGCAGCCAATACCTTTGTGCCGATCACCTGCAGCGCCATCCCGGAAAATCTGATCGAAAGCGAACTATTCGGCCATGAAAAAGGTTCCTTCACCGGCGCCATCAGCAACAAGGCCGGGCTCTTTGAAATCGCCGACAACGGCAGCGCCTTTCTTGACGAAATAGGTGAATTAAGTCCCATCATCCAGACCAAGCTGCTACGCATTCTTCAGGAACGGGAGTTTAAAAGGGTGGGCGGCACCAACACAATCAAAGTGAACGTCAGGATCATTTCCGCCACCAACAAAGACCTTGAAGAAGAAGTGATGGAGGGACGCTTCCGGGAAGATCTCTTTTACCGGCTAGCAGTGGTGCCGATCAGGGTCCCCCCCTTGCGAGAACGCAAGGGCGACGTCCCCTTGCTGGTTGACCATTTTCTAAAAAAATACTCAGCTATTTTTGGCAAGGATATCAGAGAATTATCATCCTACGCCCTCAAAGTACTGATGGACTATGATTTCCCTGGCAATGTCAGGGAATTGGAAAACATTATCGAGCGCGGGGTGGCTCTTGAAAACTCCAACATTATCCTCCCGGAAAGCTTAAGCCTTTCCATGCACCGGCAAGGTCGATTACATCAAGATCAGCAACAGCTCACGACAACGCTTCCCACTGAGCCGGAGGAAGAAGATATTTATAACCTGGGCCTTGAAGAAGTCATGACCCGGATTGAGAAAAAGTTAATCAGTCAAGCACTTAAAAAAGCTTCCAACTCCAAGATGCGAGCTGCAGACCTGCTCAAAATCAGCTTTCGCTCACTTCGTTATAAGGTTCAAAAATATAATATAAGCGGTTAACCGTTTAATTAGGGGAGAAGCCTGCACCCATGACTCAAAACACGCTTTGCCCAGCCGGACTCCCCTCCATTCAAAACTCAATTAAACGCCAACTACAGTGGCTTCTCTTCCTCCGGGTCATGGTGCTGACCTTACTCCTGGGGGTCAGCGTCATTCTTCAGTCCCGTGGGCATGAGCTACTGGTACCACCCCTACGCTACATCACTTCCTTCATTGCCGGGGTCTACCTCTTCACCATCGTTTCCGCCTTTCTGCTCAACAGTGCCCGCTTTCAATGCCACACCATTTTCACCTACACGCAAATTTTCGTCGACACCCTGCTCACCTCCGGCCTTATTTTTTACACTGGCGGCAGCCAATCACTTTTCACAATTATCTATTTTTTCCCGGTAATCAGCGCCGCCCTTCTTCTTTTTCGGCGCGGCGGCCTTGCCACCGCCTCATTATGCTCCTTTGCCTACGTCACCATCCTAATTTTAGAATATCTTGGCTACCATCCAAGCCTTTTCCAACAAGTTTGGCGCACCCCGTTAACCTCTCCAACCGTGGTCATGCACTTCTTTGCGGTGACGGGATTAAGTTTTTTCCTCGTCGCCATCCTGGGAGCGCTTCTCTCTGAACGGCTGCAAAAAACCGAAGAAGCTCTCTCCACCGCCAGCCTCAACTATGATCGTCTCGCTCTCTTATACAAACAGATTGTCGATGATATCAGTTCAGGCATCATCACTGTTGACCCCAACGGCGCCATCACTTCCTTCAACCGGGCCGCCGAAGAAATCACCGGTTTTACCGCTAAGGTGGTTCTGGGCAAAGACCTCGCAGGTCAATTCCCAGAATTCAACAACAAAGACTCCACCACTTCCCGCCCTATCAGCACCCTCACCCACCGCGACGGGGAAAAAATCCCGGTGGGTTTTTCAAAGTCACGTCTCAATATGCCCAGTAGTTTGGAAGGATTTCAGCTTTACACTTTTCAAGATCTCAGCCGCATAAAAATCCTTGAAGAACAGATGCGCCAGGCCGAAAAGATGGCGGTCATCGGCGAAATGGCCGCCGGGGTTGCCCATGAATTTAGAAATCCCCTGGCCGCAATTTCCGGTGCAGCGCAAGTTCTATCACAAGAACATAACGCCGACCCCAGCAATCAAGAGTTAATGAATATCATCATCCGCGAAAGTGACCGCCTGGAACGATCAATTTCCGACTTCCTACTCTTTTCAAAACCAAGCACTCCGGAACCAAAGTGGTTTTCCCTGGCGGGCTTGCTCGCCGAGACCAAGCAATTACTACAACAAGCCCCCAACTGGAACAAAGACTGTCAAATTGAGGCTGAAATCCCTCCTCAACTTGATTGCTGGGCCGACCCTAGTCAGTTACAACAAGTTTTTTTCAACCTCATCAATAACAGTTGCCTTGCCATGGCAGAAAAGAAGGGCGTGGTCCACATCACCGCTGAGGAAAGAAAAGAGAACAACGAAAGCAAGACAATTATAACCGTAGCCGACACCGGCAGCGGGATCGCCAAGAACGTTGCCGACAAAATATTCGAACCATTCTTCACCACCAGACAAAGCGGCACCGGCCTTGGTCTCGCCATCGTCAAGCAAATCATCAGCAATCACGAAGGAGAAATTTGCTTTGACTCGATTCCTGAAACTGGCACAAATTTCATTATCAGCATCCCTTTGCCGGATTAAGATCTAAACACACTCTAAAGTCCTGGAAGTTTTTCATAAGAGGGCGTTCCATTCCGACCCAAATCAGTCGGACAGAAACAAGGATGGCCTTAGGAAATCTGACAGTATATTATGGACTGGGCCAGCCGCAAGGTTCTGTTTTGGCGGTTGCCCAACCCCATGGACGGCCCAAGGGCGCCGGGTGGATGTTTTATAACACGCGGCCCCCTCCTTCAAGTCTGGACGCCCCCCCCCCCCCGGAAGAGACATATTATGATAAACCCCGTCCAGGATAGGCCGGATCGAAAATGACAATGGCGGCATAAACATAAAGCCTATCCATCGTATTTCTGTCGCCCACCTCTCCTAATGACTGGGGCCACCTCTGTGCACCAGCCAAAGTAACCCTTACGCCCTACCCCAAACCATAGAACACAACCATCCCCCCCATCTTACATTTACAATTTAGTGCAGTAGTTACACCACCTACAGAACCTAAACTTGACAACCCGAAGCCTATGTGAACAAATAAACTTTACAACCGCCGCTTTTAAACAAAAAGGCTAGGTAAAGACTGGCCGATTGGCAGACGGGGAACCCCGCCTAAACAAAACTGGAGATAGCCATGAAAATAGGCCAAAAACTCGCCATGGGCTTCGGCATTGTCGTTCTTCTGATGATTATTCTGGGAGCCACGGGAATCATCCAGTTATCCTCCGTCGACAACGGCTATAAAATTGATGTCAAGAATGATGAGACCGCAAAATTTCTTGCCCAAAAAATTGAAACAGACATCCTGCAAG
>JAQYVW010000038.1 GCA_030145325.1 Desulfurivibrionaceae bacterium | reverse complement strand
TCCTGACAGCCAATTCAGCCAATGAGGGACAGCACCGTGAGCAATGTTAAACCATTTATGATTCCATTTTTATTAAATTCGTACTACTTTAAACCCTGAAATTTAAAGGTCAAAGTAAATTGCACAAACCGGCAACCACGAAACATTGACCGGATTGCTAAGGCCAGGGTAATTACCCCACACTTCTCACATTTTACAGGTACAAAGATGAGCGATATATTTGAGTGGATGCCTGAATATTCCATCGGCGTAGATAGTATTGACCAACAGCATCAAGAACTTTTCAGAATTTTCAACAAACTCTCCACGGCGGTGTCCCAAAACGACTCCCCAAAATCCGCGGCTGCGGCCATGCATGAGATGTCGCAATACCTCGACAAGCATTTCACCTTTGAGGAGCCGCTGCTAAAAAAACATCCCGACTTCGACCATCATCACCTTGAACACCTAAAATTCATCGAAAATACCCTGGATTTCCAAATCCGTTTTGCTGATCAAGACAAAACCGTGCATATGGACATGCTCTCCTTTCTCTATAACTGGTTGAAAGAACATATTCTAGAAATGGACAAAGAGTACTTCCGCTATCTCAAAGAAAACAACCTCCTTGATAACTAGTGTCTGTCCATAAATGAGGATTTTTGTTCGAGATCAAGGCATGCAAAAAAAATAAGCGCAGGCATATGTATGATATTCCGAGCATTATTTTTTAAACATAACGCAGAGATCGGGCAAAAAGGCCATTTATGGACAAACACTAACTAACCGGTCACCTGCCCTTTCATGATCTCCCTTGGAATAGAAGAACTGCTTGCCGCCCCACCTGCATGGCTTGGCGACCAACGACTGGGCTTGCTGTGCAATCAGGCGTCCACAGACCGTCATTTCACCCACAGCCGCGATCTGATTCAGCGCGCTTTCGGTGACCAGCTAACCTGTCTCTTCACCCCCCAGCACGGTTTTTTCTGCGAAAAGCAGGATAACATGATCGAATCCGGGCACATGACTGACCCTGGCACCGGTCTGCCGGTTTTCAGCCTCTACGGTGATAGTCGCCGCCCCAGCAAAGAGATGTTTGCTCAACTGGATGTGTTACTGGTGGACATCGTTGATGTGGGCACTCGAGTCTATACCTTTCTTTACACCCTGGCTTACTGCCTGGAAGCGGCAAAAGAGTACGGGAAAAAAATAGTGGTTCTCGACCGCCCCAACCCCATCGGCAGCGATATTGAGGGGAATCTCCTCAAGGATGACTGCCGCTCCTTTGTCGGCCTGTACCCCATCCCCATGCGGCACGGCCTTACCTTTGGGGAGTTGGCACTGTTACTGAACCATGCCTACGGGATCGGCGCCGATCTTGAGGTTATCCCCATGGCTGGCTGGCAGCGATGGATGCACCATCGCGACACGGGCCTGCCCTTTGTTTTTCCATCACCCAATATGCCCACCCCGGAAGCGACCCTTACCTACCCAGGTCAGGTGATCTGGGAAGGAACCAATATCTCGGAAGGCCGCGGCACCACCCTGCCCTTTGAACTGTTCGGAGCGCCCTTTATCGACCACCGTCAACTTCTCGACCAGATTGCCCATGTCCCGCTGCCGGGATGTTATCTGCGCCCGGTGGTCTTCGAGCCCACCTCAAACAAGTGGGCGGGCAGCCCCTGCCCCGGCTTCAATCTCCACGTTACCGACCGGCTAACATTTAAACCGTACCGCACCGCTCTCGCCATTCTCCAAGGAATAATGCTCCTTTACCCGGAAGATTTTAAATACAAGGAGCCACCCTACGAGTATGAATATACCCGCTTACCCATGGATTTGATTCTTGGCGATACCGCCCTTAGAGAAGGGCTTGAAGCTGGCCACGATCTCATGGAACTTGAAAACAACTGGCAGGAAGAGCTACAGGAGTTCGAGCATCTACGCCGCCAATACTTCCTTTACGAACTGGACTCCTGACCAATTATGAACACCCTTGACGAACACGACGAACACGATGCCCAACCATCATTACAGACCCTGCCACCGGATACCGTCCTCAATTTGGTTGAAGGTGCTCTCAAAACCCCTTGCTCCAACCTCTGCCGCCCACTCAACAGCTATATTAACCGGGTTTTCGAACTTGCAAGCCGTGACGGAGAGGGACTGATCGCCAAGTTTTACCGGCCTGGACGCTGGAGCAAAGAAGCACTTCAAGACGAGCATGATCTCTTGCTGGAACTTGCTGGAGAAGAGATTCCGGTTATCGCCCCGCTGGTTCTGGCCGACGGTTCCACCTTGGGCCAATGGGGGGAAATGTATTTTGCGGTCTTTCCTAAAAAAGGAGGACGTAACTTTGATGAATACAACGACGACCAATGGCTGGAACTGGGCCACCTCATTGGCCGCGCCCATCAGGTAGGAGCTCGCCACCCTGCCAAGAACCGACTGATCATGACCCCTGAGCAAGCAACCAGGGATCAGATCAACTATATCCTCAACGGCAACTTTATTCCCACCGCCCTGCTCACCCCTTTCCAGGAGATCACCGACAACCTGATTAAGGAAATCACCCCTCTTTTTGCGGGCTCAGAACAGATCCGCATCCATGGCGACTGCCATTTTTCCAACCTGATCTATCGTCCCGGAGAATCCTTCTATCTCATCGACCTTGATGATATGGCCATGGGCCCGCCGGTGCATGATTTCTGGATGCTACTGCCAGGTTACGCCGCCGACTCACTGGTGGAGATCGACATCTTTCTGGAAGGCTATGAAACCTTCCGTGACTTTGATCACCGCTCCCTGCAACTCATTGAACCGCTACGCGCCATGCGCTATATTCACTACACGGCCTGGTGCGCGCATCAGGTTGCCGAAGACGGCATGTCACACGTGGCCCCACATTTCGGCTCCCAAGAATACTGGCAGCAGGAAATCAATGATCTTAGCGAGCAACTGGAACGGATCTTGGATAAGGAACCGCTGTCCGGTAACATGGCCTAGCGGCCGTTAAGGATGAAATGCCGTCGGCGTAAAAAGTCAGCAAGATGCGATGTTTCTGAGTTGACATGAGAATAGGCTTCTTCGGGAATACGATGAATCTCATCCCTGCCAAAAGATTGTTTATCATCCTCGGCCTGCTTTTGCTACTGGTCTCCAGCCCGGCACTGGGTGCTAACAACGCCAAGGTTGACCGACTACTTGACAACGGTGCCCTGTTACTGGAGCAAGACGGCAAAATCATCTACAGTCGCAACCCGAAGCAAGCCCTGATCCCGGCCAGTATCTGGAAACTAGCTACCTCCCTTGCGGCCATTCATACCCTTGGCAGCAAGCACCGCTTTGCCACCAACCTCTACCTTGACCGTAACCACACCCTGTACGTGCAGGGAACCGGCGACCCCTTTCTCGTCTCGGAAGAGATTGATGAGATCATGACTGTTCTGGTCAGGGAAGGTGTCCGGCAAATAAACGACATCGTCCTTGATGAACACCTCTTTCAACTCCCCACCGATGCCGATGGCGCCAGCAGCAGTAACAACCCCTACGATGTAGCCAACGGGGCGCTGGCGGTAAACTTTAACACCGTAAATATTCAAGTAAAAAAAGATCAGCAGGTCTATTCGGCAGAATCGCAAACCCCAACTCTCCCCCTGATGGCAAAGCTGGCGGCGGGACTAACTAGCGGCGAACATCGGATCAATATCGGCTCAGATCGCAGCCGCATCCTGCGCCACGTCGGCGAACTTTTCCGAGCCATGCAAGTTCGTCATGGGATAATCGGGGAAGGGAAAATCAGGGCGGGCACCACCCCATCGGGGCTGGCGTTAACCATGCAACACCGTTCAAATAAGGATCTGCGCCAGCTCATTGAAGCGATGCTCTTATACTCAAACAACTTCATTGCCAACCAGATTTTTCTTAGCTGCGGTGCCAAACGGTTCGGCTACCCCGCCACCTGGGAAAAGGGCCAACGAGCTTTGCGGGAATACCTTGCCCAGCAACTGCACCTTGGCCCAACCATGATCACCGTTGCGGAGGGTTCAGGGCTGTCCCGTAAAAACCGGGTGACGGCGCAAGCCATGCTGACGATTCTGGAACATTTCAAGCCATACCGCCAGTTGCTGCCCTTCGAGAAGGGTTGCCAGATCAAATCAGGCACCCTCACCGGGGTTTATTCCTATGCCGGTTATCTACCCGGCAGAAAGGGAGCAGATAGCTTTGTCATCATCCTCAACCAACCCGCTAATAACCGCGACCAGCTGTTACAACAACTCACCACCATCCACGCGAATTAAGTAAAAAATCCTCCACTTAACTTGAGACCGGGGCGACCAGCAATTCATGTAACGCTTTCACCACCTGCGGGTCAAATTGCCCCCGTTCCACATCCTTGCGTAACTCATCAAAAGCCATCATGCTGACCATCTTCTCTCGATATGGCCGCCAGGAAGTCATGGCGTCATAGGCATCGGCCACGGCAATGATCCTTGCCCCAAGAGGAATACCCTCCTCCTTAAGGCCGTCTGGAGCGCCGGCACCATTAAAATATTCATGACTGTGGCGAACAAGCTGATGCATGGAAGAGGTGTCATAGCCCATTTTTTTGAGAATCTTGACCCCCTCCACCGAATGCTTGCGAACCAGTTCATGCTCACTGCTATTCAAAGAGGAAACGGCCCGATTCAAAAGATGATGGGGAACAACCTCCTTGCCGATATCAGCGACAAAGGCCCCATGGAGGATTTCCAATTTCTCCTTCTCGGAAATGATCCCCATGGCTCCAGCCAAAGCATAGGAAAGCACCGCCACCACCTTGGAGTGGCCGATACTGCCATCAAGGGATTCCACCGGCAGCATGATATCCTCGGGAATGGTGATGAGGTCTACCACATCTTTATACTGATCATAAAAATGGGCAGGGATCTTGTCCCGATCTAGCATAACATCCTTGATCCCGAGCACCTCGTAAGCCGCCACTCGCTGTTTCTTCCCTTTCACCTTGATTTTCCCGGCCTCTCCCTTCTGAATCGAGGTTTCAGCATAGGCAAGCTTAAGTTCGATATGGTCAGGGGCAAGCTTGATCCCCTTCTCGAAAAAGGACAAGGCGTCCCCCTGCTCACCAAGGGCCAGGTGGAGTTTGCCGACCTGGAAGAAAAGATCGGCCCGCCGCTTCGGTTCGGTGGCTTCCATTGCTTCCCGCATTAACAGATCCAGCCTTTCTTCCGTTTCCTTGTCTTCGCTCAGGTGGCGAGCCACCCCCTTCAAAAAACGGACATCAACAAAGCGCTCAATCCCCTCCAGGGTGAAATCATCGATCAACACCATTCCTGGCGAACAGACGTTTTCCAGCCGGGAGGAAAGATTCACCACGTCGCCAATACTGGTATATGACTGCCGACGGGAACCGATCAAACCGGTAATCGCCGATCCGGAAGCGATGCCGATCCGCATCTGCCAAGGGTAATCGAGACGACGCATCTTCTCCTGCATCTTGAGCCCGGCGATCACCGCCATCAACCGATAATTGTCGTAATCAAGGGGCGCGCCGAACTCACACATGATCCCATCACCCATGTATTTGTCGATATGGCCGTGATAATCAAGGAAGATGGGCTCCATATCGTTGAGATAACGGTTAAGGTCGCGAACAACCAATTCCGGAGTTCGCTCCTCGGAATAAGCGGTGAAGCCAACCAGGTCTGAGAACATAACACTGACCAGCCGCTTCTCGTTGCGCAGCCGTCCCTCAATCATCAGCTTGACCACCGAAGAATCCATGGTGGAATAGAGAGTGCTTTCGAGTTTCTCCTTAAGTTTCTCCACCGACTCATTGGTTTTTGCCAATTCTTCGGTACGCTCCTCAACCTTTACCTCAAGATTTTCACTATAATCCTGCAAAGCGGTGTTCAGTTCGGTGAGATTCTCCTGCTGTTCCTGCAACTGCTGGTTCATCTGCCGACCCTGCAGAATTTTGCGATCAAGTTTTTCCTGCTGCCGCCCCACAACCGCCCCGGCAAGCAACAAAAAGCCACCCCAGGCAGCGATATGAAGATACATATCCAAGGGATTGCGGTTCGCCATACTGAAATGTTCCGGGAAAAGGTACAGATAAATGAAGACCAGAAGGACACAGAAAAAAGCGCCAAGAACAGCACTACGCTTGCCAAGATAGATTCCAGCGGCAATAACCGGCAGAAAATAGAAATTTATAAAGGCCAATTTAAGCGGAATGAAATAGTTGATGACCACCAGCCCGATAAGGATATTAACAATAAACAATTGCTCAAAATGGCTCAGAAAGATCTTCTTCAATTTGTCCATGAATTCTCGCCTGTGGGCAGTAATAACAACAATGATGATTCGTAACTGCGCACAGGGTACCGAATTTGCTGCGTTAGCGACCTGCACACCTACCGATGAATCGGCGTCTCCCGTGCCGGTGGCTAACCTGTGAGTAGTTACGATGTTTATTTATTCAAGTAAGGGTTTACCTGTATCACCCTCACCTGCGAGGGATTTTGACAAATTTACCTGTAGTCATAAGGAAAACGCAAGGGCAGGGGCAATTTTTCTCAACAGGTTAGTGTCTTTTGCTCTTCTCAAGCAGGACAATGGTCTCCATATGCGCGGTTTGCGGAAACATGTCCACCATCCGCAAATGGCGAACCAGATAACCGTGCTTGGCCAGACCCACCAAGTCTCGGTGCAAGGTCGCAGGATCGCAAGAGATATAGATAATCCGCTCAGGATCTAATCGCGGCAACAGCTCCACCAGATCAGCGCACCCTTGCCGGGGCGGATCAAGAAGAATACAGTCAAAGTTTTCCCCAGCCGCAACCAGTTCGGCAACCATGGCTGCAGCTTGCTGTTTTACAAACCGGCAGTTTTTCACTCCGTTTAGGCCAGCATTACGCTTTGCCGAACGGATGGCCGCCCCTTGCAAATCACAGCCAACCACTTCTCCGGCAAGGGAGGCCAGCGGCAATGAAAAATTCCCCATCCCACAATGACAATCCAGTACCCGTTGCGGTTTATCATCGCCAAGCCAGGCCAGCATCTGCTCAAGCAATTGCAGATTCTGCTCCGGGTTAACCTGACAAAAACCACCCGGCTCGACGGTGAGAGTCAGATCTGCGCCATTACCCGCCAATCCCGGCAAAGAAAAACGTAATAAGGCTTCATCCTTGCCATCAACCCCGATGGGGCCGAAAACCCCATACCCCTCAACCTCAAAAGTCAACGCCCGCACCGGGAGTTCCGCCACTGCCGCAGTGGCTGCCTTCAGATCGCCTGGCCTTGGCTTGCGGTTGAAATGCAGCAACAAGACCACATCTCCATCAGCCGGGCTGGCCAACAACTCCAACTCACGACACTGGCCCAACAACTGCCTCATGGGTTGGCTATCGCTAACCTCAGCAAGAACAAGGTTGATCTCCTCTCGAGCCAGCAAGCAGGATTCCACCGGCTCCAGCAGATGCGAGCGATGGCGACGAAAACCGAATTCGGGTATAAAATCGCCACCCACCTGCAACCGAATTCGCTGCCGGTAGTTGAACAGCCGTGGCGAGGGCAAAGGCTCATGCCAAACCGCTGCCAAGCCCGGTTGATCAAAGAGAGGGCCGCGCAAGAGATGCTCACGCAAAATCGCTCCTTTTATCCCGGCCTGTTGCGCAGGTTCCGCATGCTGCAAATCACACCCCCCGCAAACCCCAAAATGAGGGCAAGGCGGGGTCACCCGCCATGGTGACGGATCAATCAATTCCAGCAGGTCAGCCTCACAGTAGCCCCCGCGCTGCCGCCGTGGCTGCAGGGCGACCCGTTCACCGACAAGAACACCACCCACCATCGCGACCATGCCGCTGGCCAGACGGGCCAAACCACCACCGCCGATGACCAATTTATCGATGGTAACGATTTCCTTTTGCATAACGGTCATATCTGCCTCCCGGTTTATCATCACCGCAACCGGTTTAAATTTCTTAATTCTAACCTTTCAAAAACAAAAAGCGCTGTGCTAGGATGTCCTTATTGGACATAACGTATTGTTACGAATCATCGTTAGCTTCCTGGCGGCCCGTAAAGGACACTCAACCACCCTGGTAAACGGGTCGGCAGTTGGATATTACGGTTTTCACCATGATGATCAGGAGATAAACGAAGCCAGCGACAACGGCAACGCTTTTCTCTCCGCCCTCACCCGCGATGGGGAGGAAACAGCCCGGCAAAACGACCAATTTGCGGTCCGAGTGATCCCTTGCCAGACTGGGATGGTCATCAGCCCTGATGGCAGTGCCTTATTCAAGATTCGGCACCACCCCATGCTAACCGCAGTGCCAACATGGGGTGGTTAAACTGGCTTTAGGTGAATGTGGCTAGGTTCCCCTGGAAGGGAAACGGGGAATTCCGGCTAAACTACTTAACCATGGCTTCACCTTTAACCACCCCAGCATCGACAAAGCATTCCAGCAAGTTCTCTCCCCCCTCTGAACCACCTCATCAGCTCCTAGGCAACAATTCCTTGCTTTATCTCGCGAACACTCTTATTTTGATCCTCAATATCAATCCGCCCCCTTTCTTAATCCCCTTTATCAAAAGAAAATAAAAGCCCGCGAAACCACAGCTATGCCGCAACTATCAGCAGATAACCGCTCCAACGCCGCCACCAACATAAATATCCGCGCTTTCTTTCAGGCCAGTCGTTTTCGGCTTATTATGCATTTTTTACTGCTGTTCAGCATCTTTGCCTTTGCCAGCCGCTTGGCGTTAACCATCGTAAGCTGGGCACAGATTGACCACACCGCTGGCCAACTGGCAGCCATCTTCGCCATTGGCCTTTATTACGACCTGGTCTGCGCCCTTTACTGCGCCGTGCCTATCACCCTGTACCTGATCTTCATCCCGGCCAACATTTTCACCAGCAAATGGCATCGAAACATCCTCCATCTGCTCCTTTTCGCCATAATTTACATTTTAGGTTTTTCCACCCTGGCGGAATGGTTCTTCTGGGATGAATTTGGGGTTCGGTTCAATTTCATCGCCGTGGATTACCTGATTTATACCACTGAAGTCATAGGTAATATTCGGGAATCATACCCCATTCCTCTACTGTTAAGCCTGATCTTCATCGGTTCACTGGCACTCTACTATCTCAGCCGCCGAATTTTCACCTCTACCCTGATCAGTGAATGGCAAAAAGCGCCATCAAACCTGCGGCAAAGATTTAAAGAAGGGGGCGTCTTCCTCCTCCTGCCGATCCTCTCTTTCTTCTTTGTCTCCGCCACGACCACCGATATCTTTTCCAACCGTTTCGACAAAGAACTTGCCTCCAACGGCGTTTACCAACTTTTTGCCGCCTTCAACAACAATACTCTTGATTACAAAACCTTTTACCAGAACATGGGCGAAGAGGAAGTTTTCACAGAACTACGCCAACAATTACAAACCGAACAAACTGTTTTCAAAAACACCCAGCCCGTTGATATTACGAGAACAATTTCCCACTCCGGCCCAGAGAAGAAACCCAACGTCGTCCTGGTGATGATGGAAAGCATGAGCGCGGAATATCTGGGCGCTTTTAACAGCCACCGAGGCTGGACGCCAAATCTTGACCGGTTGGCCAGGGAAGGAATGCTCTTTACCAATCTCTACGCCACCGGCACCCGCACCGTCCGGGGCATGGAAGCGGTAACGCTGTCTACGCCACCAACCCCTGGCCGCTCAACAGTAAAGCGCCCCAACAACAGCGGCATGTTTTCCATGGGCTTTGTTTTCCAGGAAAAAGGCTATGACCGTACCTTTTTCTATGGTGGCTATGGCTATTTTGACAACATGAATTCATTTTTTAGCGGCAACGGTTTCAACATCGTCGACCGAGCCTCATTACAACCACAAGAAATAACCTTCGCCAACATCTGGGGGGTCTGCGATGAAGATATGTATCGTCGCGCCATCAAAGACTTCGACAACTCGTACCGACAGGGGAACCCCTTCTTCGGTTACCTGATGACCACCTCAAACCATCGTCCTTACACCTACCCAGAGGGCAAGATTGATATTCCCTCTCACACCGGCAGATCCGGCGGCGTAAAATATTCTGATTATGCCATCGGCGAATTCATGCAAGAAGCCAGTCTGCACCCCTGGTTCAACAACACCATCTTCGTCTTTGTCGCTGATCACTGTGCTGGCAGCTCTGGACGTCAGGAGCTACCTCTCTATCGCTACCGAATCCCACTCATCATCTATGGACCACAATTGATCATCCCTACCATCAACAACACCATCGCCAGCCAGATCGATGTGGCCCCGACCCTGTTTGGAATGCTGAACTGGAACTACCAAAGCAAATTCATGGGCAAAAACATCTTGAGCGACGATTTCACCCCACGCGCCTTTGTGGGCAACTACCAGAAATTAGGCTATGTGAAGAACAACGTCCTCACTATATTGACGGAACGAGGGGCGGCTGATCAATATCGAATCAGCGCCGAGACCTTGCAAGATGAAAAACTGAAAAAAGTAACAGATGAGGAGCAATTGACAAAAGAAGCAATTGCCTACTACCAGGGAGCGAGCCTGCTTAACGACAAAAAGCTCAACCGCTGGAAATAATCTTAAACCCCACTGCCAACGTTATCACCGTCAGGTTGCCCCCCCTTCGTTAGTTAATTTATTTTGTGCATAAATATTTCTGATTACCATCGAACTTAAGCTAAGGTTCTTAGTCCTTGCTGTTAAGATTTTTTCCCCTTGGCACGCAGCCGAGCACCGGAAAAGATACAGAAAAGGAGCAAAAGGTAAGCACAGCCACGAAATGCGAAGACTCCGACTGTTTGAACGCCGCAGGTGGGTGAGTTTTTTTGATCCCGGCAGCTTTGAGGAACACAAGGTATCCGCTGGAGGCGGACAGCAGTGTGGCTTGACCACATGGCGAGTGATAGGGTGCCTTTTCTTTCACCGCTTCGCTGCTGGTTCGTTTTCTTTGTACCCGCAAGGGGCATAAACACCCTAAAGGGTAATAAAGGCATGCAAAGAAGGCGTACAAATTGTGCAGCTTGGATCAATCCCCGAATTGAGAACAAAAAAAGTGATCACCTTGGGGGAATTGCTCGTCTTTTCCCCGAGGTGATCACTTTCAAAAAACAGTTATTTACCGTAGGCTCCTGTCTTCAGGATGCCTTTACTGAATTTGGCTATTTTCCCATTAACCCAACGAACATTCTGGTAGCCATGATCTTTTAGAATCCGATAGGCCATCAGAGCCCGATTGCCAGCAGCGCACTGGGTGATAATTCTCTTATCTCTGGGTATTTCCGAAAACCGCTTATCCAGGGTGTCGATTGGAATTGTCATGGCGCCAGGCACCATACTCTTCATGTATTCTCCTGGGCTACGAACATCAACAATGACCGTATTAGCCGGTCGATGAAGGACTATTTTTTCGTAGTCTGGAATAGACATGGCATCTGGCAGCGACGTTTTCTTATAAGAAATCCCGGTGGAGAGAGGACCGCTTTCAACCGGATACCCCTTTACCTTCCATGCTGCGATCCCCCCATTCAAAATATAACCGTTTTCCCAACCATTAATACGCATAATTTTATGCGCCAACACTGCCTCTTCGGGATTATCCGAATAGTAAATAATCCTTGCCTTCTTTTTGTGTTTTCGCGGCAAAGCATCATCCAAATCGCTCATCGCAGTCAACGAATCACCACCTAACGGAAAGCTTATCGCCCCCCGAATGTGCTCACGTTTTGCCTTGGCAGGGCTCCGCAGGTCAACAAGGGTATATGACATTCCTTCATCCTGGGCCATTTTCAAGAACTCAGGCTCGGTATAATAAGGATTGATCCCCTCCTGCCATGTGCCATGTCCGG
Organism: Desulfurivibrionaceae bacterium; assembly: GCA_030145325.1. Taxonomy (GTDB): domain Bacteria; phylum Desulfobacterota; class Desulfobulbia; order Desulfobulbales; family UBA5123; genus UBA5123. Next base: position 16,590 of record JAQYVW010000038.1, on the reverse strand, counting down.
CAACCATATATTTGACATTCTTGTATCCGTAAACTTCCTTTACCACCCGGGCAAAGTGAGGACTCATACCTCAGCTAAACCCCCGGCAATAGGCGACGATCAAGGTGTTCTTGTCTGTCGGCAACCGATCTTTAAATGCCTGAAGTCGGTAGTAGGGAATAAGAACTGCGTTTGGCAAATGCCCATCAATATAATTATCATAACCCCGCGCATCCACTATCATGTAGTTCCCTGCCTTGGGACTCTTTTTCAAGAGTTCAACTACCTCGCTGATGGTAAGAACATCAGCAGGGTTCTTAAAATCCCACGGCGACTTATATCTAATCTCTTCAGCATAGACACCCCCATCGGTTTCAGAACGAAAAACAATCTCCACTGCTTTTTCATCACGGAGATCTTTCACTGTGGCCATGGTGTCAAGGGACGAACGGCCATCGTAATTGACATCCCACACGTCCTCACCAGTGGTCACCTTAAGCGAAGTATCAGTCTGCGAACCAGGGACAATTGTACCCCAAATGGTTTTGCCATCCGACTGATGACAACCGTTACAGTTCCTGGCCACCAGATTTTTCGCAGCCATCGCAGGCATTGCCGCCAAGGTAATTCCGGCAGCTAACAAAATGACTCCTCTTTTAAAACGTTTCTTCATCCGAATCTCCTTCGTTAAATTCCCATGTACTACTTTTACGACATCAAACACCCATGGTGTAAGATCACGCTAAGGAGTATAACAAAGTGTTGAACCAAAGAAACAACAAATATATTCAAACTAACGAATATAGCATAACGAACTACTCCCAACAAAAAAGACATGTCCCTGTAAACACGTAAATAGATAGCAATAGAGGGTCGTACAAATAAACCTAACTCAAGTTAGGAACTGGCCAGAACCATCTCCTGCAACTGTTCAAAATGAAACTCTCCGCATCGTTAGCGCATTATTCCAAATAAAATTAAGAATCTCGTCATTCTAAATAGTTAAAAGAAAAAAAAGAACTATTTGCATTTATTTAAACTTTTATAGTTGCGGCTAAGTAATACAATTAACTATAGTGCTCACAACTAACAACTATTTAACCTATGGCAGATGATCGTTCGCAGAAAAATTCCATAATTTGTTTAGATCAAACTGAATTACAAAAGAATGTGCTAACCAAGCGCGTCCTTGGCTTACGCCCGAATTTAAATAATCCATAACAGGAGAGAAACAACATGGCCCCAAGAAAAATCACCAAGAAATCATTTTTGGCTGTCCTTTCATTATTATTCCTACTTACTGCCACCGCAAGCGGTGCCGAAACCTTGAATTACATGGGATCATCCGTAATCCTCAATTCTTTTTTCAAGGATGCCAGCAAGGCATTTACGGCTCAATCAGGAATCCCGGTCATCAACAAAGCACAGATGACCGGGCAAGGTATCCTTGGTCTTTTGAATAACCAATGCAACATCGCTGGCGGCGGACGCGCCCTCAAGGCTGATGAAAAAAGCAGAGGACTTGTTGAAACAGCAATTGCCAAAAATCTTGTTGCCATTTTCGTGCATAAAAGCAACCCGGTTACCAACCTCACATCAGAGCAAGCAAAGGATATCTTTGCTGGCAAGATCACTAACTGGAAAGACGTTGGCGGCGCAGACCTGCCCATCCTCTTGGTGCTTGATTCACCAAAATCACAACATCGAAAACATTTCACTAAAGAAATTATGGGTGACACAGCCATGTCGACCAAGGCCTTCTCTGTTCCCAAGCCTCCCCAATCCGTTGGTAAAGTGGCAAACTTTCCGCCAGCCATCGCCTACATGTCCCTGGGAATCATTAAACGGAACCCCAAAGTCAAAGCTCTGTCTTTGGATGGCGTTCAACCCAACCCAGAAAACATCTCCAACGGAACCTATAAAATTGTCATGAATATGTATTTATTCACCAAGGGAGCGCCCACCGGAGCGCCTAAGCAAATGATCGATTTTCTTCATAGCCCGAAAGGAAAAGAAATCATTATCGCTGGTGGCATGCTAGGAATGTAGAACCGTAGGCAATTACTACCAGGTGCCTCGACTACCGGGGTACCTGGTTTTAAAATGTATTGGCAGGATAGAATGAATAAAAATATCAAAATCAGTACCAAGTTAATCTTCGCATTTCTCGCCGTTGGGGTCATTCCGTTTATGATCCTCGGCATATTTTCCTTACTCAAATCCGGCCAGGCATTATCCACCCAAGCGGTCAGCCAACTCACGGCTGTTCGTGATATCAAGAAGACCCAGATCGATGATTTTTTCAAAAATAAAAAGAACAACGTCAAAGTCCTCGTCAACAACCCCACGGTGGCAAATGCCTTGGAAACCTTGGGGGCGGTATTCTACGCTGGCGGCAACCGTACAGACCAGATCATGTGGACCGAATCTGAAAAAGAATTCGGACCCGTTTTCACCTCACTTCTAGATGATGCTGGCTACGCGGATATATCCTTAATAACCAACCAAGGAGATATCGTCTACAACGTCCAAAAAAGAGCAGACCTGGGCCAGAATCTTCTTAATGGCACCTTAAAAGATTCAAACCTAGCCAAGGCGTTCACCGAAGCTCAAAAAAGTAACAAAGTCATCTTTGCCGACTTCGCTCCATACAAACCGGCTGACGGCAAAGCAGCAGCATTCCTTACCGGATTAATCACCAAGGATGGAGAGCCTCTGGGAGTGTTGGCCATTGAGATCTCAGGGGACGAAATCAATCATATCATGCTGGCAAGATCAGGGATGGGTGAAACCGGCGAAACTTATCTGGTTGGTCACGACAAGCTGATGCGATCAGATGCCTTTCTTGCTCCCACCACTCACTCGGTACAAGCATCCTTCGCAAACCCCGCCACCGGTTCGATAGATACCACTGCCAGCCGAGAGGCGCTGTCGGGAAAAGTAGACTCGCAAATTACAGTCAACTTTCTCGACAATAATGTCTTCTCTGCTTACACACCTGTCAAAATAGATGAGAATACCACCTGGGCTTTAATCGCCGACATAGGCGAAAAGGAAGCCCTGGCGCCAGTGCGATCGCTCAAATGGCTCATGGGTATTTTTGCCTTGGCTGGCATTGCCGCAATCGTCACCGTGGCGTTAATGGTTACCAGATCAATAACCCTGCCTCTAATCAGGGTTATTGATGGTTTACATGCCGAAACAGAAAGAATGACAACAGCGTCAGATCAAGTCTCCTCTGCCAGCCAGGAACTGGCCGATGGCTCTTCCACTCAAGCGGCCTCCATAGAAGAGACCTCGGCCTCTTTGGAAGAAATGTCCTCAATGACCCAACATAATGCCGAGAATGCCAATCAGGCTAAGAGTATGGGAAATGAAGCCCGCCAATTAGCAGGCGATGTTGAAACCCAAATGAACAAAATGACCGAGGCAATCAAGGAAGCTGCCACATCCAGCGAGTCAACGGGGAAAATAATCAAGACAATTGACGAGATTGCCTTCCAAACCAATCTCCTTGCCCTCAACGCTGCTGTTGAAGCAGCTCGAGCAGGTGAAGCAGGCGCAGGCTTTGCGGTGGTTGCCGACGAAGTCCGCAACTTGGCCATGCGGGCGGCAGACGCAGCAAAAGAGACAAGTGTTCTCATCGAAGAAACCATTAATTCCGTGCAAAATTGCCAACAACTCACCTTGACTACCCAGACAGCATTCAATGCTAATTCGGAATTATCCACCAAGGTCGGGGTTCTTGTGGATGAGATTGCCACCGCCTCCACTGAGCAGGCACAAGGAATTGCCCAAATCAACAAGGCGGTAAGCGATATGGATCAAGTCACCCAGCATATTGCTGCCACCGCCGAAGAAACCGCTGGGTCGTCCAATGATATGACCACGGTAGCAGCGCGGACATTGCAGTATACCGATGAACTGGAATCATTAATGGGTGGAGACAACTCTACCACTAGAAATCAGAAAAGATTAGCGGAACAATAAGACCAGTTTTAAGTGTAACGAAAAATCCTTGAATTTTAGTTCGATTCTTTGGATTTCGGAATGCGCTACTTGCTGTAGTTTGGAATTCTCCGACACGCTCCAAGACTTCTATTGCCGCATTCAGTTAGGGGCTGTCCTAAATAATTTTCATTATTTTAGGACAGCCCCTTTAGTTTTGTGATGTGGAATACCAGGGGCCACTACCCAGGCAATACCCCCCCCCCAACCTATCAAATTCATTTCCCAAATCAACATTAACCAAAGATGATGTCCCAATAACTCGAAAGGGTAAAATAGGTATATATACCTATTCTTTTAGCCTCGCTCTACCCCCTATACTAAATTTAAATTTAAATCTATAGAGGGCACCCAAAGATGAAAAACAAACAAGTTACTCTCGGCATCAAAATCAGCAGTTTGGCCGCTATTCTCCTTCTCATGATGGGGATTTCCACCCTCTTTGCTATCGTCAAGATGAATCGTATCGGTGGGGAGTTGAAAGATATCGTCGCCGAAGACATCCCGCTCACCACCATTTTTGCCGAGGTCAGCGCGAACCAGTTGACCCAATCGGTGTGGTTTGAACGGGGCATACGCCACGGCAGCGACGGCGATGCCATGGCGATCGAGGAGTTGCAGACAGCGGAGCATAAATTCGAAGTCTACGGGAAGCTGGTGGATGAAGAGCTGAAAAAAGGGCTCAAAATCGCCGCCCACGGTGCTGAAGTCGCAGCAAGCGATGCTAAACTCCAAGAATACCAATCCATCCAGCAGCATTTCGACCATATTGAAACAGCGCACAAAGGGTACGAAGAGCACGTCGAAGAGGTTTTTGCCTTGCTGCACCAAGGCAAGCTCCAAGAAGCAGTAAAAAAAGGCGGAATGATAGAAGAAGAAGAGGAGCTGCTGCAAAAGGAACTGCGAGAATTCCTCCACCAGATGAATATATTTACCTTGGAGGCGTCCCAAAGGGCCGAACACACTGAACAGAGCGGCTTGCGCTGGCTGATCATCATCGCCACTGGCAATATCCTCATCGGTATCGGTTTAAGCTTCTTCATTATCCGCGGTATCACCATATCCATCGACCGGGTGGTCTGCGCTCTTAACAGCGCCGCCATGCAATTGAATGGAGCCTCCGGCGAGGTCTCCTCTGCCAGTCAATCCCTTGCCGAAGGTGCCTCGGAACAGGCTGCCTCCCTAGAGGAAACCTCATCGTCACTGGAGGAGCTGTCGGCGATGACCAAACAAAACGCCGAAAATGCCGGTCATGCCGACAGCTTGATGAGGGACGCCAATCTGGTTATCGAACGGGCCAACGGCTCCATGAATCAGATGACCCAATCCATGACAGAGATTACCAAGGCCAGCGAAGAGACTTCTAAAATCATCAAGACCATTGATGAAATCGCCTTCCAGACCAACCTGCTAGCCCTGAACGCGGCGGTGGAGGCAGCCCGGGCTGGCGAGGCCGGAGCCGGTTTTGCGGTGGTGGCCGACGAGGTTCGGAACTTGGCCATGCGGGCCGCCGATGCTGCCAAAGATACCTCTCAACTCATCGAAGGAACCATAAAGAAGGTGGCAGAGGGTTCACAGTTGGCTACCAGCACCAACGAGGAATTTACTGCTGTTGCCGAAAGCGGCGGGAAGGTCGGGAGCCTAGTGGCTGAGATTGCCGGGGCTTCAAAAGAACAGTCCAACGGCATCAATCAGATCAATCTGGCAGTTTCTGAAATGGACAAGGTTACCCAACAAAACTCGGCAGCGTCCGAAGAGTCCGCTGCCGCCTCAGAGGAGTTGGATGCTCAATCTAACGATCTATTACGGGTGGTTGACGAACTTGCGGCCATCGTCGGCGCCGGCGATGCTGCAGCAAGTTGTACACGGATTGACAGCAACTACACTCCGCCGCCCTCCGTTCGCAAACAAAAACCAAAATCCGCCCAAACACCTCGCCGGCAGCCGCCAACGTTGCCCCCGACGCCAACCCATAAACCAAAAGAGATGAACCCGGATCAGATTATCCCCATGGATGACAATGATTTTGAAGATTTTTAACTGACCAAAGGCCAAGTCAGGATCTGTTTGGCTTTGCATAGAAGAAGGGCTGTTCTGTATCAGCAGTGCCGCCCTTTTTCTATTTGTGAACTGCTACCCACTGCCAAACCGCGTTGAAAATCCCCACCCAGCCGCACCCAATATTAACCCCTCATTTCTAAAAAAAGCCGTAAACTCCTGCCAAACTAAGGTATCCCCTGAATACCGTCCCCAAAATTCCCAATGGGGTTGAAACAATTAATATGTGACCTTGACCATATAGTTCTTTTTGCTTTAGCATTACCACATGCCGGTGAAAACTTATTGAAGGGGGGGGATTATGAGTGAGTGTTTGAGGGTGTTTTGGCAAAACCATTCGGAAATGTTTTTTACAGTTGGTTACAATGGACTTCTCGTCTTAGTAGTTCTTATTACAAGTCACTTTGCGGCAAAAGCTCTACATCGTTGGATTCATAATACAAACGAACGCTATGAAAGATTTGATGAAACTCTGGTTCCGGTCTTATGCACTGGAGCCTCAACGTGTGTCTATGCAATCGCTCTCGTCATTATTCTTGATTTTTTTGGGGTAAATACCAATAGCATTATTGCCCTGCTTGGTGCTGCCGGTCTGGCAATTGCCTTGGCTCTCAAAGATACCCTCAGCAACATCGCCGCCGGAATGATGCTGCTAATTCTTAGACCTTTTCGTTCCGGTCACTTCATTGAATGTGGTTCCGTAGTCGGCACCATAAAGGAAGTGGGATTGTTCACCACTATCCTGGAAACACCCGATGGGCTCTACATATCGGCACCAAACAGCAGTTTATGGGGGGCTCCGGTTAAGAATTTTACCAAAAATGGAAAGCGTCGCATGGATCTAATTGTGGGGATTGCTTATACCGATTCCATCGATGCTGGCTTTGAAGTATTACAGAATATCATTGCCAGAGAGTCACGATTCCTGGCTCAACCTGCGCCTCAATTGATGGTCCAGGCGATGGCGGACAGTTCGGTAAATCTGCAGCTCCGGGCGTGGGCAACTGTCGAAAATTATTGGGATGTTTATTGGGAAAGCAACAAGAAGATAAAAGAACATATCGAAGCTGCCGGGCTGACCATCCCTTTCCCGCAAAGAGATGTGCATCTTTTCAACGAGAAATAAAGACAAGGGCTTATCAGTACGGTTTGAAAACAGGATCAAGCCGATTACTTCTTCTCTTGCACCAATCCGGCCAGGGCCGCAAAAGGATTATGGGTCACTTCCGACTTGGTGGGCTTGCCCGGAGTTTCCGCGCCTGCGTATTCTGCATCTATGTCACGCTGGTGTTCGTTGTCGTGGCAATAGATGCAGAGCAACTCCCAGTTGCTGCCATCGGGCGGGTTGTTGTCGTGGTTATGATCGCGATGATGAACGGTCAATTCCCGAACCTTCTTGCCTGAAAACTCACGACTGCATTTACCGCATATCCAAGGGTACATCTTAAGGGCGCGTTCTCGGTAACTCTTCTGCCGTTCTTCCTGTACCTTCCGTCCTTCGGCAATGGCCCGTTCTCTATCTTGATCTCCTGCTGCCATGAAATCCTCCTGACAATGTTTACAAACGCTATCACCAAAACTCTCCCGACCTGGCTTAGCTTTCTAAGCTAGCTTCCGCCGAGCTGATCAGATAATTTCCGCAATTAATTTTATTGTGGCACATTCGGCACCCAAGGCTACCGAATATGCCGCCAGCACCGAGTCGCCCCCCCCCACACACCGCAGCCATGCCCCCCGGACCGCCATACAACACAGGTAGAACAAAGGCAAAGGCATCCTGCAGCGTTGCGTCCAATGCATTTACCTCCTTGCCGGTTACTCGGACTCAATTACCTTAGGGAAGACGCGCAGGGTTTTCTCCACCCCGAACGAAGCCAGTTCATCGGCAGTCAGCCATTTCATCCCCTTGGAGACAAACATCGGCGCATCAAGGAGATTATCGCTCAAAGAGGTCTGGGTCTTGTCAAAGTTTTGGTGCCAAAGGATGGCACCGTCTCTGGTTCTGACCAAGATGACGTTGAACCCCACCGAGGCGGATTTCTCTACGACCATGGGAGTGCCTGACCTCATCCGGTAGCGCCAAACTGTGCCGGTGAGAACATGGCTGGCCATGGTTTCCCTACCAAAGCGGGTTGCGGCGTTACGAAGGGTCTCTTCAGGCAAGGGCGGCAGTTCCGCAAAAACTGCCTCGGTCTGCAGGGGCGACAAGAGTTTATGGCCCAGTTTTTTACGTAATTGCTGCTGGTAGTAGGTAGTGATGGCGTCAGAGCCACTTTCTTCTTTCTGCCACGAGCACAAGCCGAAAATCTTGCAGTCAACAGACTCCTCAATACTCTTTTGTTTATCAAACAGATTGTCAGCACCGGCAAAGGGCATGACCGCCAGGGCTTTGATCTCGATTACGCGAGGAGGCTCGCCTGGATTCGCCTGGGCCAGCGAAGTACAAAGGAGGATCATTATCACGGAGAACATAATTCGACAGCAGCTTAACTCTCTTTGCATGGAAAACCTCTTTTGTTTTTAATCGTCATCGACAGCAATAAAGATGCTGAAACGAGATGCGTTTTTTCCTGTAAACATATACAGACAATACTCAGTGAACCCAACGATTATCGGTAAAACGGAAGATTTCGGTCACGGGGAAAGTGGTCAGCAGCACGTCTTGCACCACTGGTTCTTTGCCGGTTGGATTGATTTTTTTTCGATAATGTTTTTCTGGATAACGGATGAAGCCAAGGTAAGGGGTTTGCGCCGAATCAATTTTTTTGATCCATATTTCACATTCAGGGCCGTAGCAGGCATATCTGTTGTGGATGACTCCCGGTTGCGCAGGTCTCTGACCGGCGAGATGGAGATTTCGGCGGCTGGTGTCGTCAAGGGATGTCATCCATTCCTTGGCAAAGGTCTGAAAAGTTCGATATACGGTCTGTTCGTCAACGGCAAGAAGGGGTGCAGGCAGTGCCAGCACCAGAGTAAGGATCAGCAACCCGAGGCGCGGGAGGTTATATCTGCTTTTGCACTCTTCCGGCCATTGTTGGATGGGCATTAATTCTCCCCTTTTGTTGGGCATCGGCCAAGGGATCAACACCAATGGTGACCGCTTGGCGATGGGGCAACTACTCGCCCATCACCTTAAACTCAACCCTTCGGTTCATGCGCCGCCCCTTCCAGGTGTTGTTGTCTGCCAGGGGTCTAGACTCGCCATAGCCGATGGTGGTGAGCCGCTTGGCACGAACCCCCTTACGGACAAGATAAGCACGCACGGCATCTGCCCGTCGTTGGGAAAGCCCCTGATTGTATTTATCGGTGCCAACCCAACAGGTATGGCCCTCAATAATCACCTCACGCAGATCAGAACGCTGGTTGAGAATACGGGCTGCCTCGTCAAGAACCGGGGTGAACTCCGGTTTGATCTCAGACTTGTCGAAATAGAAATTGATTCCCCGCAACACGATCCGCTCTTTGACAACGGCAATGGAAGGAAGGGTCGTGGCGGTCTCGACCTGAGCAGGGGCCGACGGCGGGGCTGTTTCCGGAGTTTGAATCACCTTGACTTTATAAGGTTTCCGAGTTGGCTGGGGGGCAAGTTTCGCAACCTCTGGTTCGACCATGGGGGCGGGTTCCACCACTATCTGTTTTTCGGTGGGTTCCTGCATGGCCCCGAGGAAACCACCGATTATGCCGCCCGCAACTATTCCAACAAGTGCGCCTTTATCCCGGTCGCTTCGGTCATCATCATGGTTGCCGAGGACAGCACCGCCACCGCCGCCGATAATAGCGCCCATGGTAGCCCCTTCCCAAATAGAGCGCTGGCGGGCACTCATGGTGGCACAGCCGCTCAGGATAAAGATGGTCACCCCCCCCCAAACAATACTTTTCCAGACCCCATTCATATTTTTTCTCCTTTGAAATTCCAAACAAAATGGTAATCAACCGGGACATGAGATACCAAACAACCTGTCAGGCTACGGAATACTTATCAAACATTTAGTTATTTCACGTTGCTCCAGATTAGAGATCGTCGCAAGGAAAAAATACAATGTCATGATGATCAATGCGGCGCTGTTTTCTCAACGAACAACTACGAGGAATTTTAGTTTGTGTATCAAGGGGTGGTAACCGGCAATAAAACAGCCTTTTGCAAGGGTAAAACCCCTTCCTGTTGGCCCACCGGAAAACAGATATCGCCGTCCCGATCCTTATCGCTCAACCCTGTCTCGGCAAGAAGTTCGGCGGAACAGGCGAGAAAAATCGTTTTTTTGAAGAAATGATTACGCAGACGCCGGTCAGATAAGGGCAGCAATTCATCGGGGAGGGAGTGATGGAGACAATCACGAACCAGGGCAAACTATTCCCCGGTTATATACTCGGGCAAGAATCGATGGCCCCTGCGCAGCCAATCATAGCGAATCAACTCCTTGAGCAAGGGTTGTTAATTCGGTCGGTGGGCAACAAGATCACCCCGAACCCGATTCATCTTTTTCTGGATTTTGACCTGAGCGCAGAAATGGCCTTATCAATACTGATAAAGGATCATTAAAACAAACAATAATTAAGTAATTTGTCCCCGAAATCCCAGGTAATCGGCCAGACAAGATCGGAGATATAATGTCTGTTTGCCCCCCCCCCATTGCCCCCCATTGCCACCCATTTCCTCTTCCCATTGCCTCTAGCCACCGAATCATGCGATGACTAGGCTATTCGATTATTATATCAAATACATCCAGTAGCGATAATGCTTCAGGTAAAGAAAATTTTGTTTTGCATAATTTATTTCCATGTGGGTGTATGGCATAGTTGGTTGCATTTGTGAAATTAGCTCGAGTGAGGTCTGTGTTAATGAATCTAGCCCCTAAGAAATCAGAGTAGGTACAATTTGTTTTTGATAAATTTGCTTCTGAAAAGTCAGCCTCTCTTAATTGACATTCAATCATCTCAGTATTTCTTAAATCAACACCAATAAATCCAGAATAATTCAACAAACACTTTTTGAAATTCACATCAAGAGGAATAGCTGCTTCATTCCATTGAATACCTGTGAGTTTTGTGTCTACAAATCTCACCCCTCTAAGTGAGGTATGGATTATTGAAGCTGAAGCCAGGTCGCAATTTTCGAATCTGCAATCTTCAAACGTACAATTTGAGAATACAATTTTAAAGAATTTACAACTTTTAAATATACAATTAGAGAATTCTGTGTCGATTACCTCAAGACCTTCACTGTCCTTAAGACCTGAAAAAAATTTGTTTTCATAAACTGAATTACTTACGAGTGATAACAAACTATTGTCTTTACCTGATGTATGAATTATTTGTTTCTTCATTTATTTTTATTTTTATGTATAAAAAATTGAATATTTGTGAGAAGAACATTTAAAGCAACTTTGGTTGCCAAAAGAATTGCCACGTAGTAACCGCAGACGTTATCGTCGTCAAGTTAACCGATTTCAGAAGTGCTATCTTTGGCTTTTTATTTGCTTCATTACAGACTTGCAGTGTTTTACAAACTTTTTGTCTTTTTTCTTTTTTTCCAAATATGACATTTCATTATAATTAGATTCTTTGTTCATCTTTATGTAATTTTGATAGCGATCAGCTGACAGCAACCCTCTTTCAACAGCATCTAAAACTGCGCAACCTTTTTCGCTAACATGTGCACAATTGTTGAATTGACAATTGTCTGCAAATTTCATTATTTCAGAAAATGTTTCCTCAAGCCCTGTTGATACCGAAAAACTACCCAGCTCTCGCATGCCCGGGGTGTCTACTACGATCGGTCCAAAATCTAGCTTGATTAATTCCCTATGTGTTGTTGCATGCCTTCCTTTGCTCTCTTTCTTACTGACTATCTTGGTTTTATACTTTGACTCGCCAATGAGTTTATTTAATAACGTTGTTTTGCCAACACCAGATGACCCCAACAAGCAATATGTAAGACGTGGCTGCATAGTTTCTTTTACACTGGCCAAACCAGATTCATTTTCATTACTGAATGGTAACACTTGTAACCGTGGCATGTTTTGTTTAATAGCATTGATTTTGTTTGCAATATCTTCGCTAGCAAGAAGATCACTTTTGCTTAACAAAACAATTGGTTGAATATTACTCTCGTTAGCCATGACCAGATAACGCTCGAGACGCCGGAGGTTATAATTTTCATTCAAGGATTGAACAATAAATGCAACATCGATATTGGCAGCAATCAACTGGTAATCAACTTTTTTCCCTGGTGTTTTTCTTTTCAACAAAGACTTGCGAGGTAAAATTTCGTGAATTATTGCGAATGTATATTCATCATAGAAATTGGCAAGAACCCAATCTCCCACGGCGGGATAATCAATAGGAGATGAGGCACTGAATATAATTTTGCCAACCAATTCCGCCAAAACATCAACCTCACCATTGCTTACGGTATAGCTGTCTTTGTGAACAGCTGAGACTCTTGCTATTTCAAAATTTTCAAGATCTTCAAGGGCAACTGTTTCTAAAAAGCATTTATCAAGCCCAAGTTTTTCTAATTTTTCAGATATATTATTCATTTGAAATTAAAGCACCTACGACAACTAAGGCACGCGCTTAGCTGTGATTATCAAGTTCGGGTTGTAATGAGGTGGCCGAAGCCGATAAAAATGGCGGGCACGCTAGTCGTGCTGCGCGCATTGTTAGCCATTTGCTCTATCAAAACGATATTTTCGCCCCTCCTTCGAACTCGGAGTCTTACGCTTATCTAACGCAAAGCGCGTACAATAAGTACATAAAGTACTTTATAGGAGACTTGCCATGGCAACGACAATTTCTACGGCCAATGCTTAAAAAAATTTCTTAATTTCATCCCAACTCCGGCTTAGCTGGTGATTTTTCAATCCTTACTAACCGGCAATAAAACAGCCTTTTGCAAGCGTAAAACCCCTTCCTGTTGGCCCACCGGAAAACAGATATCGCCGTCCCGATCCTTATCGCTCAACCCTGTCTCGGCAAGAAGTTCGGCGGAACAGGCGAGAAAAATCGTTTTTTTGAAGAAATGATTACGCAGACGCCGGTCAAACAGGGGCGGCAACTCATCGGGAAGGGAGTGATAGAGACGATCTCGAACCTGGGTAAACTCTTCCCCGGCCAACTCCTCAGGCAAGAAACGATGGCCGCTACGCAACCAGTCATAGCGAAGCAGCTCCTTGAGCAAAGGTTGATCATGGCGAGGGGCAACAAGATCCACCAGAATCCGATTCATTAATTTCTGGGTTTTAGCTTGGGCGAAAAAATTATGCTCTCGGCAACCTTTCAACAGTTGCGCAAAAAATAGAAAAGGATCTGCTTCAACCCGGCGCAGATAGGTAAAAAACCGCCTAAAATAGCGATTATTGTAGAAGGCCTCAACACATTCACCAAACCAGTACAGATCAGCCATCTCATCCTGAGCCAACCACCGAGACGAGAGAATTTCGTAGGGGGGAGCCTTACTGGCTAACAACCCAAACTCCTCGCAACGCCTAGCTAAAGGGGTACCGGGAAGAATCTTCAATAGCCCCATCTGGATATAATGGGGGGCAAGTCCAAAGGCGTTGTTAAATGACCGGGCAAAGGTTTTTTTATCCTCAAAGGGCAGCCCCAAGATCAGATCCAGATGGAGATGAATATTGTCATGGGCGAGAATCCGGGCAAAATTTGCCTCGATCCGGGCAGGATCAGCGGTTCGCTTGATGGCAGCCAGGGTTTCGGGATTGGTGGACTGGAGGCCAATCTCAAACTGAAAACGCCCCACCGGCACGGTGGCCAGAAAGGTCAGCATCTCATCGGTGAACAGTTCCGGGGCAATTTCGAAATGGAAACATGTTTCTCCCGGCTGAGCGGCCAAAAATCGCCACAGGGCGAGGGTTCTATCCGCACGGGCATTAAAGGTACGATCAACAAAACGAACCACCGGCGGTTGTTGGGTCAGCAAGCGAGTCAACTCCTCCTGCACCTCAGCCAAATCCTTATAGAGCACCCCACTAGAGGTTGCCGAAAGACAGTAGCTGCAAGCAAAGGGACAGCCCCGGGTGGATTCGTAATAAATTTGCCGATTCTTAAGGGTGGTGACAAAATCATCATCCAGGTAGGGCATGGCAAAAGGATGGCCTGCCTCACACTTGTACCGAGCCAACATTTTCCCCGCTGCCAGATCAGTAAAGAACCCCTCCGGCAACCCTTCCGCCTCCCCTTCCACCACCGTGCAACCGGCAGGCAAGGTGTCGGCAATCCACACCGCTTGCGGCCCACCCACCACCAACGGCGTGGCTGGCAACATCCGAGCCAGATCCGCGAGCAGACGTTGAATGCGTTCACTGCTCCAGATATAGGCCGAGAAGAGAATGGCATCCGGTTTATCGGCCACAATCCGCAACAAGGTTTCATGATAGGGATCATTCAAGGCGTATTGCTGAATATCCACCTCACAGCCTGGTAAGCCTCGATACAAGCGGTTGCGGAGATAATAGAGGGCCAGACAAGAATGGGTGTAACGGCCATTAACGGCCACAAGGGTTATTTTCATCGTTTCCAGAGATAAATAGAGTTAAATAATTGCGAAGCAACAAGTTGACAATGTTGACGGCACCATGATATTCGAACCATAAATGTAATCCTTTCCTTCGTTTTCGGGACAAAGATCATACCCACCCTGTTTGCCACGCGAGGAACCGACGTGCTGTACAACCTGATCCATAGCAACCTGAATAAATACTTCTTCGACATCCCCCTGGCCTGCCCATATAATCTGCCCCACCAAGCAATTTATCGCCAAGCCTCAATGAGCCGGGTACCGGATCAGATCATGGAACAGTTCATGGACTCAGGTTTTCGCCGTAGCGGCAACTGCCTCTATACCATGGTCTGCCCCACTTGCCAAAGTTGCGTGCCCATTCGCTTAGAACCGCACCAGGTGCGCCCCAACCGCAATCAAAAACGAGCCAGCAAACGTAACCAAGATCTCAGCTGGAAAGTTGCGCCGCTGGAAGCAAGCCCAGAAAGCCTTGACCTCTGTAACGCTTTTTTAAAGAAACGCTTTCCTGATAAAGGCAACAGCGCCGAGGAATATTATTTCGGTTTCTTCACCAACCTTGTCACCGAGACCTACGAAATTCGCTACCACCTGGCTGATCGGCTGGTGGGGGTGGCCATCGTGGACAGCGGTAGCCGTTGGCTGAACGCGGTGTACTTCTTTTTCGACCCCGATCTTTCCCACCGCAGCCTGGGTACCTTCAACATCATGACCCTTATCGAACACTGCCGACAACAAGATATCGAACACCTCTACCTCGGCTACAGAATTAGCGAAGTACCGGCCATGAGCTATAAGGCCAACCTAAAACCGCATCAACTATATATTGAGGGGAAATGGCAACAGGTGGACGCCAAGCAATCATAAAACCAACCCATCCCCTCTTTTTTACGACAGATTTCAGTAACAAATACCTCTCGCAATACCGCCCTTGGTTTTGCTACAATGGCGGAGATGCCAATATTTAATCCTAGGTATAGACAATGAAAGTTGAAGAAGAATACATTAAAAATGTCGACAAGTTAATACCATGTCCAGAGATCTCTCTGGCAATCCTTAAACTCGCCCACGAGGATGACTGCAACATCAGCACCCTTTCCCAAAATATCGAAAAAGATCCGACCCTTACCGCCAACATGCTAAAGATGGCCAACTCCGCTTACTTTGGTCATATGAAAAAGATCCAATCCATCACCGATATCATTGTTCGCCTGGGTATGGAGACAGTGAAACTTATTGCCATTACCAGCGCTTCGGCGGGAATGCTTAGCGCCAGCCAGAAGGCATACAACCTTGCCAGCGGCGCTCTCTGGCGGCATTCCTACGCCACAGCCCTCCTCGCCTCCATCATCTGCCGCCACGCCAAGGTTGGTGACGAGCCATCCCTTTACACTGCCGCCCTCCTCCATGATATTGGCAAGGTAGTACTCAACAAACACCTGCAACGGGAAATACTCAATGCCGAAGAGCCAGAACCGGGCACAACCATCATCAATTACGAACGCTCATTTTTACACACCGATCACGCCAAGGTCGGCAAGGCATTGCTTGAAAAATGGGGGCTACCGGAATCAATCAGCCAGCCGGTGGGCGATCATCACAACTTGAACAATGATGCCAATGAACCCCTTCCTTCTAGAATTATCCGTCTCGCCAACATTCTTGCCGAGCAGATGGGGTTTCATTCCCTTGAGGACACCAGCCCACTCAAGGAAATAAAGGAATTTCTCAACGAAGAGCAAGAATGGCCGGAGGTACCAAATTTTGTGGACAACCGAGAAACAATCATTAATGAATTTTTTGTTAAATATAATGAAACTGAGACCATTTTTTTCAATTTGAGTGACCAATAACCACCAATAACCAAATTGTAACTACTCACGGGGGCGTGGCTAATTCTCCCAATATGAGCGTAATTTTAACTGTTTGCAGGGTGCCGGAGATGAAAGGCATCGTTCTGCGAAACATACATTGGTATGTGAGCAGGGCGATAACGCGGCAGATTCGGT
>JAQYVW010000118.1 GCA_030145325.1 Desulfurivibrionaceae bacterium | reverse complement strand
CTGTCCATAAATGAGGATTTTTGTTCGAGATCAAGGCATGCGAAAAAAATAAGCGCAGGCATATGTTTGATATTCCGAGCATTATTTTTTGAACATAACGCAGAGATCGGGCAAAAAGACCATTTATGGACAGGCACTATCTAAGCAAAACCCACCAGCCGGAGATATGTTGAATGAGTCAGGAAATAAAGAATCGTGGAAAGATAGTTGTCGCTGCCGGAACCGGGATTAATCTGGCCCTGGGAGTTCTTTACACCTGGAGCATCTTTAAGGGGGCGATCAAGCAATCCATCGAAGGGGGTGGGGAAGGGGCTTTCAACTGGAGCCTCGAATCCCTTAACGATCCCTATGCCGTTTGCTGCCTGGTCTTTGCCTTTATGATGATTGTCGCCGGTAAGTGCCAGGATAAGCTGGGGCCACGGATTACCGCATCCATCGGCGGTGTGTTGGTGGGTATCGGCTTTATCTGGATTTCCCAGAGCGCGGCTTATCTCTCTTGGGTTTTGGGGTTTGGGGTCTTGGTGGGAACCGGTATCGCCTTTGGCTACTCATCGGCCACCCCACCGGCGTTGAAATGGTTCCCGCCCAATCAGACCGGTAAGATCGCCGGTTTGGTGGTGGCTGGCTTTGGGTTGGCCTCGGTCTATATCGCCCCGTTGGCCAAATATCTCCTTGTTACCCAAGGGTTGCAGAGATCCATGCTTATCTTCGGCATCGCCTTTTTAGCCATTGTCAGCCTGCTGGCCATCTTCTTACAAAATCCCCCGGAAGGGTTTATCCCCAAGGGTTTTGTTGATCGGCGCGGCAAATGTGAGGCCAGTTTGCAGGCAAGAGGGAAGTTTGAAGAGGTGAACTTAAGCCCATCTGAGATTATCAAGACCCCGACCTTCTGGTTACTCTGGTTCTTGTACTTCATTGGTGCCGGGGCCGGATTGATGGTCATCGGCAGCGTGGCCGGGATGGCTAAGAGCAGCCTGGGTGCCAACGCTTTTGTGGCCGTGGCCCTTCTCGCGGTGGGTAATGCCGGTGGCCGGGTTGCCGCCGGGGTACTGTCGGACAAGATCGGTCGCTCTAAAACCTTGGCCGGGATGTTCCTCTTTCAGGCGGTATTGATGTTCACCGCCATTCCCGTCGTTGGTTCAGGTGCCTCAAACGCTGTGATTCTGGTTCTGCTTGCCACCTTTATCGGCTTTAACTACGGCTCCAACCTTGCCCTTTTTCCTTCCTTTGCCAAGGATATGTGGGGGATCAAGAATTTCGGCGTCAACTACGGGATTCTTTTCACCGCCTGGGGCGTGGGCGGCTTTGTGATGAGCCGCGCCTCGCAATGGCTTGTGGCTGGCACCGGCTCTTTTTCCAACTCATTCATCACCGCCGGTGTTCTTTTGCTCGCTGGCACCGGCATGACCTTTCTGGTGAAAGACAAAAAAACGAAACTTCGTAAAGAGGTTTCCCGCAAGCTCAAAGTGCAGACAGCATAGTGAACTATTGCCGGAGCCATTGAAAGGTTAGCAACTGCCAGCAAGCGAGGAGTTTTGCCAACTCCGTAGGTTCATGGGTGGGCGGATGGCTGTTCTGGTTCCGGCAAACATAGGCGGTGGCCCGATTTTGTTGTCGTTGTTTTGCCAGCCAGGGTCGGCAAGATGCGCAAGGCCGCCGCTTGAAGCGCTATCGCCATCAACTTGCAGCAGCACCAGCCAGGGCAACCACCGGCTCTGTCCCCCCCCGTAACAAGGCCTTGATTTCTTCTTGAGCGCCATCACCAACAATCACCACCTGAGTTCGCCACCATGATCAAGAAAATGGCGAGCTGCGAGCATTTCCGGCATCAGCAGCGGTCCTTGTGCCAGTAAAGGGCAACGCTGTTGATGGGACTTGTATTTTGGTATTGATGCAAGCGGAGTGCGGCCCTTTATTTTTGACAGGAATAAGTCCCAAAGGTAGTTTGCAAAGCAAATATATGGAAACAGAAAATAAGCTGAAATAATGGTCATTGCCTTTTCGGTTGGCAGGAATTATTCCCTCAAGTAAGTTCCTGTTGTCAAAAAAATAACAATTTTTGAGTGGGAAAAGAGCAGGGTGATCGCCTTTCTGGGCAAATGAACAGCCTAAAAACTTTTGTTCGTACAAATCAGGTGGAAAATATATCTATCTCGGTTTTCTGTTTGTTTTTTATGTTAGTTGAGGAGAGTCATGTCAGAGCATAAACCGGTAGGTTCGCACGAAGAAGGCGTCGAAGTCCCCTACGAGCAGCTCGAAGAGGAGACGTTGCAGAACTTGATCAAGGAGTTTGTCACGAGGGATGGGAACGATTGGGGTAATGTCGATGGGGGGCTGGAGAATAAAATCGCTCAGGTCATGCAGCAATTGCACAACCGGCAGGCCAATGTCGTTTTTGACCTACAGTCGCAAACGGCGAATATTGTTACCTGTCGCTGATGGAAAAACCGACTAGGGGAAATGTGGTTTTGCAAGACCTGACCCCGGTGTCTGCGGAATTTCGGGAAAATCCTGTATTTAATAGTGAGGGTTAGTGTGGAACGTTTTTTAAGTCCGGTGGTCTCTTTTGGGTTTGTGATGGCGTTGGTTCTGGGGCCAGGTTTTTTTTTCGTGGTGTGGTTCCGATGGCGGCGACGGAACAAACGCAGTCCGATTTGTCGGGATATCTTGCGTGGTCCTGGTGAATCTTTGCGCAAGGAACTCGCCCGGCTTGATGAACAGATAAATGATCAGATACTGGATTTGGTTGTTATCCCGATTTTTGCAGCCGTTGCAGTCTTGTTCCCTGCCTATATTAAGGGTGGGATACCCGGCCAAGCTGACTATCTGTTGTTCCTTATCGTTTACATTATTATCTTTCCGATTCCGTTGCTCAGGTTCACCCGAAAAATTCGAGAGAGGGCCGGTTATCGGTTAGGTCTTGATGCCGAGTTGGCGGTGGGGCGGGAACTGAACCTGATTATGCGGGAAGGGTTCTACGTCTTTCACGATTTCCCGGAAGATCATAACAATATTGATCATGTCGTGGTTGGCCCATCCGGGGTATTTGCCGTCGAGACCAAGGGGCGAGCCAAGCCGGATAAGGGTAGGGGAGGAGTTGACGCCAAGGTGACCTACAACGGCGAAGCCCTTTATTTCCCGGACAGCCCCAAGGAAACCGCGTATATTCATCAGGCCCGTAAACAGGCGGCTTCTCTGTCGAAATGGTTGAGCCGCGCCGTGGGAGAGTCGGTTAAGGTTAAAGCCGCATTGGCGCTGCCAGGTTGGTTTGTCGAGCGGAAGAAAGCAGATGATCTGATCATCCTTTACGGCAAGAGTGAAAACTACGCCCGTACCCTCAAGGGCCAGGAAGTATTGTCTGAAACCATGATTAAACGGATCGTCCACCAGTTGGAGGGCAAGTGCCGGGATGTAGAACCTCTGGCCTATAACGACAATAATAAGCGGAAATGATTGGCTGGAGAAATATGGGGAGTGTCTCTGGTTTTTACGGAATTTTGCGGCAATTTTATTGACGGGTGAATTGGATAAAGCGGCAACTGTTGAAAAAAAATGCAACAGTGCCGCTGACGGAATAACCGACAGGGCGAATGCGGCTTTGCAAGACCTGACCCCGCTGTCACTGTTGAAAAAAAATGCAACAGTGCCGCTGACGGAATAACCGACAGGGCGAATGCGGTTTTGCAAGACCTGACCCCGCTGTCACTGTTCAGTAATTAAGTAAGGTGTCCCCGGAACTCGGGAGCAGTTGAATGAAGTTCTGGCTGCGTAAACATGAGGTAGGGGAGCAAGATGCAAAAAATGCATAGTGCACAGTCCAAAATGAAGGTGTCGGCATGAGTGAAAAAAATGGGCTGCAAACAACTTCTCATCTTCTGATCTATCAGGCAGAGGATGGCCAAACCAAAATCGAGGTGCAGCTTCAGGATGAAACCGTCTGGCTTTCTCAGAAGCACATGGCTGAGTTGTTTCAGACCACGATACCGAATATCAACCTCCACCTGAAGAATATTTTTGAAGAAGGGGAGCTGGAGCCTCGGGCAACTATTAAGGATTCCTTAACAGTTCAAATTGAAGGGGGCCGCCAGGTCAAGCGGACAAGGAAATTCTACAATCTCGACGCCATTATCTCGGTGGGCTATCGGATCAAAAGCCATGTCGCCACCCGCTTCCGGCAATGGGCCACCTGCCATATCAAAGAGTTTATCATCAAGGGCTTTGTCTTGGATGATGAACGGCTAAAGAACCCGGACCTGCCCTTTGACTATTTTGACGAATTGCTCCGCCGCATTCAGGATATTCGCACCTCTGAAAAGCGGTTCTACCGGAAAATAACCGATATTTACGCAACGTCCATCGACTATGACCCGACACTCGATATCAGCATCAATTTTTTCAAGACCGTGCAGAACAAGATGCACTGGGCCATAACCGGCCAGACCGCCGCCGAGATCATCCACGATCGGGTCAATCACAGTAAGCCCAACATGGGGTTGACCAGTTGGCGTGGCCCCAAGGTGCGTAAACAGGATGTGGTGGTTGCCAAGAATTATTTAAATGAAGAATAACTCCTGGCCCTAAACAACCTGGTTGAGCAGTACCTGGTCTTTGCCGAGGGCCAGGCCATGCGCCGCATTTCCATGCACATGGGCGACTGGATCGCCAAGCTGGACGGGTTTTTATGTCTGAATGACCGCGATATCCTGGAACATGCCGGGAAAATTTCCCATCAAATAGCAAAGGAGCTGGCAGAAACGGAGTATGATCGTTTTCATACAGACCGATTGCAACTTGAGTCCCAAAAAACTGATGAAGAGGATTTTGAACAGTTGACCCGGCAGGTGGAGGATAAAAGCAAGGGGGGCAAGGATTGAATATATTTCCGAACTGTATTGCAGTGCAATGGACACACCCGCCATGCCTCTGCCCATCGGACACGCACACTTTGACGGGTTTTTTTATGCCTGAGTGGCGTGGATGGTGATGCGTTGGATGTGATTATTGCCTCATTAAAAGAGGCTTTGGCTGCGTAACAAATATAGATTTGTGGTTATATTGGTGCCAATTTTGGTGTTGAGAGGGTGGCCATGAAAGTGTGGCTTTGCAAGACCTGACCCCTCTTTTGACCCCTCTTTTTGCATGACGTGAGCCACAAGGGGTTGGCTAATAACCATGAGATTTGCGATAATAATTGGCCACGAGCATGGAACCAACGATTTTCTGGGTTCGCAATTGCGGACAGGGGCACGGTGGGTGTTTGGTTACTCCGCCAACGTCTAGATCCTGATGGGTGACTGGTGCGGCAATGATAGCCGACACAAAAAAGTTGAAATGTTGGATGCGAAAAATGAAGCGATAGTTACATGTAGCAACTAAGGATTGTAAGCTTGCCAGAGGGGTGTCAAACTCTAACGGAGAAGTCTGTCTCTTGACCAGGGCCTTTTAATGGGTGACCCCTTTGTACAAGATTGTTTGGCAATGGTGGGGAGGTTGTGGAATGTTGTTTTGCAAGACCTGACCCCATGTTTGTGACCCCATGTTTGACCAGGTATCAAATCACAAAGATGATATTGATAGGCTGTTTACCCTTGTGGATAGAGCCTTGAGGAATGCCCTGCGAGAGGATAATCGTTAAAGTTGAAGTCGCAAACGGTAAATATTGTTACATAGAGATGAAGGGGGGGGATAGGCAAAAGCCAAGAGCGGACTTGACCCCTTTCATTTTTTTGTAAGTTACGTGCTA
>JAQYVW010000037.1 GCA_030145325.1 Desulfurivibrionaceae bacterium | reverse complement strand
AACAGTCGGAGTCTTCGCACTTCGCGGCTTTGCTTACCTTTTGCTCCTTTTCGGCAACTTTTCCGGTACTCGGCGGCGTGCCAATGGGAAAATCTTTAACTGCAAAGGCTAAAAAACCTTGGCTGAAACTCGGTGGTAATCAGATATTTTAATGAGTAGCAGAGCGCAGGGCCTTGATTTTACCTTGCAGGCGTTGCCGGTCTGCCAACTTTTCAAAAACCAGCAAGGCCTGCTCGTAAGCCTTTAACGCTTCCGCGTCCCGCCCAGCCTGACCATGGACATCACCCAGATGCTCAAGAATAACCGGATCGTCAGCAAGCTCCAGGGCCTTGGTCAACTCGGCCACGGCCCTGGCATCATCTCCAAGCTTAAAATATACCCACCCCAGACTGTCACGGATAAAGCCATCTGCCGGTCGCAACGCCACCGCCTGTTCGATATACTTGCGCGCCTGCTCAAGATTCTCGCCACGATCGGCCCAGGTGTAACCAACATAATTGAGGGCAAAGGGGTTATTAGCGTCAATTGCCAACACCTCCTGCATGGCGACTAGCGCCTCCTTGGAGCTACCGATGCGATCAAGAAACAATGCATATTCATAATGCAAACTACCATCTTGCGGATAGAGCAACAGGGCTTCGGAAAAAATTCGCTGTCCGTCATCATTACGCCCCTGATGACGATAGAGGGAAGCCAGCGCCTCATAAAAACGGGGAAGGCGACCCACCGGATCGACGATGGCCTGCTCCAGTACCTTTTCCGCCTCAGCATACTTCTCGCCTTTGACCAACAACTCCACCCGCAGCATGACCGCATCCTCATAGATACCGTCAGCGGAAGTTACCTGCTGGAGAAGACGAACTGCCTCCTGTTCATTCCCCTTGGCCCCATGGGCCAACGCCAACAGATAGTGGATCTTGCCGGAGTCAGGATCAGCGGCCAACATGGATGAAAAATGTTTTATGGCCTGATCATATTCTTTTTGCTCAACCAGAAGTCGGCCGATGGTCAAATCAACATCGAAAACATTAACGGCATGACGCCGCAGCTCCCGTAACTCCGCCAAGGCCCCATTGGCATCGCCCATGGACAGAAAAACACGTACCAACTGCTGCCGCGCCTTGGCGTTATCCGGTTCATTAGCAAGGATTCTTTGGCAAAAGGTAACCGCTTTGTCATACTGCTTGCGAAATTCAAGGAGCTCAGCCGCTTCCAAGGCCAGAGTGGGGAGCCAATGTAAGGCCAGGGCCTTATCGTAGGCGACCAGGGCCTTATCGTAAGCACCCTCTTGCTGATAAAGCTTAGCCAGATACTGATAACCAACAAAAGAACCATCATCTTGCGCAACCAGCCGCTCCAAGACTTGCCGAGCTTCTTTATACCGACGGTTGCCGGCATAAAGAGAGCCAAGACGCAGCAAGGTGTTAGTGTCATGGGGAGCGAAGGCGAGAATGTCGTTATAGACTGCCGCCGCCTTATCCACCTGGCCCATGCCCACATAGAGACCGGCCTTGAGGGTAAGGAGTTCCACATCGTCGGGATGAACGGCAAGGAGTTGGGCAAGAAGACGTTGGGCATCATCGGTGCGACGCATCTTCATATAGAAGACAACCAGCTCTCGCTGCACATAATCCGCTTCCGGGTCACAGACCAAGGCCTTTTCGTAGGCTTCCAGCGCTTCTTCGTATTGGCGTTCCGCTTGGGCGGTCTTGCCCCACAGGAAATAGAAATAGGCACAGCCACTATCAACGGTTTCTTCGCCCTCCGCCATCTGCACCGTTGCGGTTGGCTTAAGCTTGGGAACGGTGGCGCAAGAAACACAGAGACAGAGCAGACATAAGGACCAGCAGAATTGTCTCAACATTATTTCACCTTCAGTCCGCGCTCTGTTAGAAGGGGCAAAACCTGCGCCCAAATCGCCGCCCACACCGCCTCGATTGACTGGCTGGCATCAATGCGCTTAATATAATCTCGTTTGAGGGCAGTAAAGACCGCGCTGACCTTCCGCAAACCTTCTTCCTTCTCAAAGTCGTTGGGATCCTCCTGCCGCGACTCCTCGATACGCCGACGGCCCAAGGCCACCGGCGCCTCCAGGAGCAACACACAGTCGGGAACCGGCGCAAATGTCTCATTATCAGCGATGATCTGCTCCGGGTCAAACCCTGCCGCCCCTTGATAGGCGGCGGTGGAGAAATAGTAGCGATCAGAGATAACGATCTTCCCGGTCGCCAGGGCCGGAGCAATCAGCTCCTGGACATGCCAGCGACGATCATCCATGAACAAGGCCAGTTCTTCTTCTTGGCTCAAAGAGGCGCGATTAGTGAACAATGCCCTGATCTTTTTGCCAAAAGGACCAGCGGTGGGTTCAAAGGTGGTGACCACCTCACAACCTTGCTCCCGCAAAGCCTCACTCAATAACTGCACCTGGGTGGATTTACCAGTCCCATCAATCCCTTCAAAAATAATCAGCAGGCCGGAGCGCTTTTGTCCACTAGTCATCCCTTCCCCCCTGCAAACCTTGCCGATTATTAACGATCTCCGCCGCCACCCGCACGGCGGCAATCAGACTGGCCGCACTGGCAATCCCTTGACCGGCGATATCATAGGCAGTGCCGTGATCCACCGAGGTTCTGACCACGGGTAGCCCCAAGGTAACATTGACCCCATCGGCAAAATGCAACAGCTTGAAAGGGATCAAGCCCTGATCATGGTACATACAGACCACCGCATCAAAATCACCGTTAGCGGCCTTAAAGAACACTGTATCCGGGGGGAAAGGGCCCTCAACCTGCCAGCCCTCCTGACGGGCTCTGACGATGGCGGGAGCAATATAGCGCTCCTCTTCATCGCCGAACATCCCCCCCTCACCGGCATGGGGATTCAAACCGGCCACCGCGAGCCTTGGCGACGAGATCCCGAAATCATCCCGCAAGGCGCCACCGGTGATATTAATCAACCGCTCCACCGCTGCCACCGAAAGGGCGGCAGGAACGTTTGCCAAGGCACAGTGAATGGTCACCAGGGTCACCCGCAACCGCTCTCCTGCCAGCATCATGGCAAAATCATCACTGTGGGTGAGATCAGCAAGCATTTCCGTGTGACCAGGGTAGCCATACCCCGCCGCCTTCAACGCTGACTTAGCAATGGGACAGGTTACCATCCCGGCAAGCTCGCCGCCAGCAATCAACCGCACCGCCTCCTCGATATAACCAGCCATGGCCAGACCAGTCTGGCCATTGGGCTGCCCCCAGCGGCAATCATCTTCAGAGAGATCAGAAAGAGATAAAACCGCCACCGTGCCCGGAGCCACCTTCTGCCCAGGGCACCAAGCAATGATCGGCACAGTAAGACCAAGCTGGACCGCACAACGACGCAGAACGTTGATATCACCAAGCACCACCAACGTCGCCGCAATGGGCTCCCGGGGGGCAGAAAACAAACGCAATATAATCTCCGGGCCCACGCCCACCGGGCAACCCATGGTGATACCGATTGGTTTTGAGATAATCACAGTTCCGGCCATTCAATAATCCATATCCAGACTAAACGCATCCCGAACCAACTGCAGGGAAGAGCTTCCGTCCTTCTTTATAATTACCCCCACCACATCAAAACGGGAGGAGCGTTCATGGCAATCATTCTCGGCCTGATACTGCATGGCCGTCTTGATAATCTGCCCCCGCTTGCGAGGGGTCACGGCCTCCAGCGGATCGCCAAAGGCCACCCCGGAACGGGTCTTAACCTCAACAAAAACCAAAACAGAACCATCCTCGGCAACAATATCCACCTCTCCCTGCCGCCGCCGGTAGTTACAACAGAGAATACGGTAACCAAGCTTCCGCAAATGCTTACAGGCCAACTCCTCTCCTTGTCGGCCCAGAGAAATCCGCTCCTGAGTCATCCCGTCTTACCCACTTCATCGACCACCCCCTTAAAACTCCGGCGATGGATGGGGCACGGGCCATGCTCAACAAGTGCCTGCCGATGGGCAGCGGTTGGATAGCCTTTATGTTGACGGAAATTGTAACTTGGATATTTTTCGTGAAAATCCTCCATCAGTTGGTCGCGTGTCACCTTGGCGACAATGGAGGCCGCGGCAATGGAGGCGCTGCGGGATTCACCCTTGATCAGCGGCTGTTGCGACACGGAAACCGGAACCGGAAACTTACCATCCACCAGGAGAAAATCAGGACTAACAGGCAAGGCCTCCATGGCCAGTTTCATGGCAAGCAAGGAGGCCTGAAGGATATTGAAACGATCAATTTCAGCGGGGGAGACAATGCCGACCCCGATCAGGGCCTCGATACGAGTCAGCTCAAGACGAAGACGTTGCCGAGCCTTGGGCGATAATTTTTTGGAATCGCGAAAGAGGGCAAAATCACACCCCTTAGGCAAAACCACACAGGCCGCCACCACCGGTCCGGCCAGAGGGCCGCGGCCAGCCTCATCCACACCAGCAACAACCGTCCTGCCTTGTTCGATTAAACGCCGCTCGAAGGCAAAGGTGTCACTTTCGACGAAACCAGGCCCCAGGCTTTGCTGCATCGGCAAAACGATCCACCCCTATAATAAAAAAGCCGGATCTGCCCACCGCCACCGCCGCGTCAAGACTCCGGACAGCCATAGCAAAATTTAGCCAAGCCATGGCCTTCTGAATCTGTTCCCGACAACAATCAAGATAAAAAATTTATGCCATCATGGTTGCCGAAACAAAAAAAAACAGGGACGAAAGTATGCCATCTTACGATGCAACTTTCGTCCCTGGGGTACAGGCTTCGATTAATTGTAACCCTTCTCCTTGATCCGAGCGGCCTTGCCACGCAGATTGCGGAGATAGTAAAGACGAGAGCGACGTACCTTGCCCTTGGTAACCACCTCAACCGTCTCCAGCCGAGGAGAATGAAGAGCAAAGGTCTTCTCAACGCCAACCCCATGGGACATCTTACGAACCGTAAAGCTAGCCCCCATCTGTCCGCGCTTGCGACGAATAACCACGCCCTGGAAAATCTGGACCCGCTCTTTATCGCCTTCAATGATGCGGATAAATACTTTAACCGTATCACCGGCCCGGAAGTCGGGCATATCGTGGCGCATCTGCTCGTTTTCAATCATTTCAATCATTGCATTCTTCATGTCGACCCTTTCTTTATTCAATTATTGTAAACATTTAGTTTTAAGTTTTAGGTTTGACGTTTTAAAAAATCCACCGTCCCAACAATGGTCTCTATAAAACATAACACCTAAAACTTAAAACGCTGACACTGTTATCGTTTTCCCAGCAGCCTGTCAAGAACAATGGCGGCTGCCGAACGCACCGAAAGGTGATTGTACTCCATTTGTCCACAAACCGGGGGCAAAAATCCGTCCACCGCCTGCATCACCTCAGAAGATAATCCCCAGGCCGTACCGAATAACAATAAAATCGGCTGGCCGGAAAAGATTTGTTCCCGTACCGCTTCGTAAGACTGAACCCCGTCCCCCTGACAACGAGCACAGGTGGCGAGCACGGTGGGCCTCTCTCCCCACTTTTGGGTGGCCGCCTCATAAACCCCGGCCAAATCGTCACTGAGACGAATAATCCCTAAGGCCTCCTTACGATCCGGATTTACCTTGCCGCCATGCCCAGTAGACCAATGGTCAAGGATTTCTCCCACCAAATGCTGCTGGTCACTATTTGGCGTGACAATAAAAAGATTGTCAACACCAAAGGTGCGCCCAGCCCTAGCCATGTCATGGAGATCAAGATTAGTGACCGCCGAAACGATGGTCTCCCTATTCTTGTTACTGACCGGGTAGTGAACCAAAGCCAGATCAACCTTCAATGTCGGCGCAGTCATTGTTCAGTGGATTCCTGACGGCTGGCGCCGAGCTTTTTGACCTGATCAGCCAGCTGATGCTTGGCCAAAATCTTCCATTCCTGCTTACTGAACCGTACCCTACTCAGCAAATCCGGCCTTTTAGCGATGGTCTGACGCACCGAGGCGAGCAAACGCCATTGGGCGATGGCAGCATGATCCCCGGAAAAAAGCACCTCTGGAACCGCTTGCCCTTCAAACTCTCGTGGCCGCGTGTACTGCGGATGCTTGAGTAGATCCCGACTAAAGGTATCTTGGGTAGCCGATTCTGAACATCCCAACACCCCCGGCAACAAGCGGGTGACGGAATCAATCAGCACCATGGCTGCCAACTCTCCGCCAGTGAGGATATAATCACCGATGGAGATCTCTTCATCAACGTAGAGGGAGCGAATACGATCATCAACCCCCTCGTAACGGCCGCAGATCAGAACCAGATGCTCACGTGCTGCCAGTTCCTGCGCCACCTGCTGATTATAGCCTCGGCCCTGGGGACTCAACAGCACCACATGCCCGCCCGGAGCTTCTTCAGCCACTGCCGCAAGGCAAGCGCTGAGCGGCTCCGGCTTCATGACCATCCCCTCGCCGCCACCAAAGGGGCGATCATCGGTCATGGCCTGCTTATCAAGGGCATACTGCCTGATATTATGCAGATTTACTTCTATCTTGCGATCAGTGATGGCCCGCCGAATAATCCCTTCCGCCAACGGCGAGGTCAGGAGATCGGGAAAAATGGTCAGAACATCAAACCGCATGACGTAGATCAATCTCCAAAGCCACCATGCTCAAATCAGCCGTCAGCATCAGCAAAGCCTCACTTGTTAATATCAAGAAGGCCGTCCGGCGGTGAAACAATCAAGGTGTCGCCATGGCGACCAGCAATGAATTCTTTCCGGGCCGGAATCAAATATTCATGACCACGGCCAGTTACCACCAGCACATCGTAAGGGCCGGTGGCCAGCAAAGAGCTAACCGCGCCAAGCTCACGACCATCGGCGGTGACAACCTGCAAGCCGACATATTCATGCCAGTAAAACTCGTCTTCGGCCAAGGCAGGCAAAGCATCCTTGCCCACCCACACCTCGTTACCAACCAACGACTCGGCATCATTACAGGTATCAACGCCATCAAACTTGATGATCGCCATCTTGCCGGTAAGTCGACAACGACTCACCGAACATAGCAAACCCTCGTCGCTATCCGGTTTACGGAGGAGCATCTCGTCATAATGGGGTATATTGCTCGCATCGGCGGCATAGGGTTTAAGCTTCACTTCACCCTTAATGCCGTGGGGTTTAACCACCTTACCGATCAACAGATAATCGTCCGGATCTTCCACAATGTCCTCCGGAACTCCACCACAACGTTCCTACTCAACAATTTCCAGTCTCGCCTTGCGGTTGGTCTTGCCGGCGGTGGCGGTGAGCAAAGCCCGGATAGCTCGCGCCGTCCTTCCCTGCTTGCCGATCACCTTGCCAAGATCTTCCTTGGCCACCCGCAATTCATAAACCACCGTGTCGTCCTGATCAACTTCCGTGACCTGAACATCTGCGGGGCTATCGACCAACGAACTGGCGATAAACGTGACCAGTTCCTTCATCTCTGCTTATTCCGCTGCCGCAGCCGTAGCAGCAGCATGCTTAACCATCAGACTCTTAACGGTATCGGTGGGGCGAGCGCCCTTGTCGATCCATGCCTGAAGCTGATCTTGCTTGAGGGTGATGGCGACGGGATCCTGCAAAGGATCGTAGGTGCCAACAATCTCCAAAAATTTTCCGTCACGGGGCGCTTCAGAGTTAGCGACAACTATCCGGTAAAAAGGTTTTTTCTTACGCCCATGTCTGCTCAAACGAATTCTCACTGCTGCCATTCTTACTGTTCCTCCTGAGGTGTTATCCGCGACGACGCTACGCCAACGAATATGATTGCTCAATTTCTCAAAAATCCATTTATCATTTCTCGGGGCCGGATGCCAGGCATCGCCCCGGATTGTACTCATCTCAACCCTGCAACACGGCTCAGCGCCGCATCCCCTTGGGTAGTTTCCGTCTCTTTTTACCGCCGACAGCTGCCCCGCCGGTGGCACCGAACATGCCCTTGCCGCGCATCTTCTTCATCATCTTCAGCATGTCGCCGTAGCTTTTCAGAACCTTGTTGACATCCTGCAAGGAAGTACCGCTGCCGTTGGCGATCCGTTGCCGACGACTGTTATTGATCAGCCGATGATTATTCCGCTCCTCTTTGGTCATGGAGCCGATAATCACCTCCACCCGCACCAGTTCTTTCTCGTCGGGCTTGGGCATATCCTTCAACTGCTTCATCTGGTTCAAGCCTGGGATCATGCCCATGATCTGTTCCAAACTGCCCATCTTCTTGATCTGCTGGATCTGATTGCGAAAATCTTCCAGGGTAAAGGCATTCTTGCTGATCTTCTTGGCCAATCGAGCCGATTCTTTCTTATCGACCACCGCCTCGGCTTTCTCGATCAGGGAAAGGACATCGCCCATCCCCAGAATCCGCGAGGCCATCCGATCGGGATGAAAAACCTCGAGAGCATCCATGCCCTCGCCCACCCCGACAAACTTGATGGGTCGATTGGTAACCTTCTTGATGGAAAGGGCGGCACCGCCGCGGGCATCACCTTCCAACTTGGTAAGGACCACGCCGCTGATGGCCAGATCCTGGTTAAACTTGTCGGCAACCGTAACCGCATCCTGACCGGTCATGGCGTCAGCGACGAAGAGGATCTCGTTGGGGGTAACCCCTTCCCTGATCCTAACCAATTCACCCATCAAGTCTTCATCAACATGAAGACGACCAGCGGTATCGATGAGGACGGTGTTCAACCCCCGCAACTTGGCAGCCTCAACCGCCTGGCGACAAATCGCCACCGGATCCTGGCTACTCTCGGACGGATGGACTTCCACCCCAACCTGTTCGCCCAGCACTTTCAGCTGTTCAATAGCGGCAGGTCGATAAACGTCTGCCGGCACCAAGTAGGGTTTGCGACCTTGTTTTTTTAGCAGGGCCGCTAACTTACCGAGGGAGGTAGTCTTACCAGACCCCTGCAACCCCACCACCATCACCACTGCTGGCTGACGGCCACCCAGATTAAGCCCTTCGGTTTGCCCACCGAACAGTTCAATTAACTGTTCGTGCACAACCTTAACAATCTGCTGCCCCGGTGAAAGGCTATCCAACACCTCTCGGCCAACGGCCTTTTCATGGACGATGGCGATGAAATCCTTGACAACCTTGAAGTTGACATCGGCCTCAAGCAGCGCCATACGCACTTCGCGCATGGCATCCTTGATATTTTCATCACTGAGCTTACCGTGGCCGCGGAGCTTCTTAAAAACACCACTCAACCGGTCGGAAAGATTGTCAAACATTGGTTATCTCAACAAAAAAAACGGCCAGGAAAACAGACCCACCGTAAAGTTTCATCTAATTATCGCCGACGCGCACAGGAGTACCGGCACGCCCACTTTGGAAAATCCGACAAAGATACTTGCCCCGCTGCCGGATGTCAAGCACTACCACGCGATATTTACCCGGACAGCCCGTCAAGACATTTAGCCAGGGTTTCAGGAGAATCAACCTGAAAGGAGTGATACTGATACTCGACCGGAATGATTTTTTTCAACAAGCCGGAGAGGACATTTTTCGGCCCCACTTCGATAAAGACCCGCACATCCTCAGCCAGCAACCGCTGCACGGTTTCAAACCAGCGCACCCGCGAAGAAATTTGCCGGGCCATGATCTCACGGATCGCCACCGGATCGGATTCGGTACCAGCGGAAACATTAAAGAGGATCGAACGCGCCGGGGCATGAAAATCAACCTTGCCCATGGCCTGGGTGAAATCCGCCACCGCGCCACCGATCAACTCACTATGCCAGGGGCCGCTAACCTTGAGCGGAATGGCTTTGCCGCCCCGCTCGGCCACCAGCTTCGCTGCCGCATCCACCGGCTCAGTTTCGCCGGAGATAACCACCTGCTGACCGGAATTATGGTTAGCAACACAAAGAACCCCTTCTTTTACCTGCGCAATGATCTCTTCCACATCCTCAATCCCCAGTTTGACCACTGCGCGCATGGCGCCGGGATGCGCTGCCGCCTCCCGCTCCATTAAACGCCCGCGCTCAGTGACAAGCTTCAGGGTATCTTCGGCAGAAAGTACTCCCGCCGCGCAAAGGGCCCCATATTCACCAAGGGAATGACCGCAACAGAAATCCGCCTCAACCCCGGCCTTAACCAGAGCCCGATGAGAGATCAGGTTGGCCACCGTCATCGCTGGTTGCAGATGCAGGGTGCGGGTCAACTCCGCCATGGGCCCTTCATCACAAAGAGTGCCCAACGGCAAGCCACTTGCCTTTTCAGCCAGCGTCATCAGCTCAGCATATTCCTGATCCTGATCACGAAACCCCTTGGTCATCCCCAGGAACTGGGAACCCTGGCCAGGAAAGAGAAAGGCTATCTTTTTACCATCTTTGGTTGCCATATTAGTTACTCCTTGCCATCGCCTTCGTCGCCTTGCGACTCGGCCCGCACGCTGGCCAGCAAAAAAAGTCCTACCCCCACCGTAATCGCCGAATCGGCCACATTAAACGCCGGCCAATGATATGTTTTTACATAGAAATCAAGAAAATCGATCACCGCTCCGAACCGCAACCGGTCGATGAGGTTACCCACCGCGCCACCGGCAATCATGCCGATGGCAAGCACCCAGATGGTGCCCTGTAAACGATAATGCCGATAGGCGCCAACCAAGACACCAAGGGCCAGAACCGCCACCGAGACAAAGAAAAGCTGCCGCCACCAGACCTGCGGCCCGGCCAGGAGCCCAAAAGCAGCCCCGGAATTGGTGACAAAGACCAGATTAAAGAACCCGTCGATGATGGGTCGCGACTCAAAGAGGGAAAAAGAGGTCACCAGCCACCATTTACTGAGCTGATCCAACACAATCACGCCGCTCAAGGTTGTCAGCAACACCACCATGGACCGGCTCATCCTCAAAGCTCTGCCACCACGGCCACGCAACGACCACAGAGTTGCGGGTGCAGGTCATGGCTACCCACGCTCTCGGCCCGAGTCCAGCAACGCTCGCATTTCTGGCTGGCTGCCGGTCGCACCTGCACGGCCAACTCCGGCAACTCTTCGCTGACCTGAAACTCACCCTCAAGTTTCTCAACCCGGATCAGGTCGGAAACAATGGCGATGGTTTTCATGGTTTGCCAATTGGCCTCGAGAAAATCAGCCAACTCACCGGTCACCGTCACCAGCACCTCCGCCTCAAGGGAATGACCGATCACCTTCTCCCGCCTGGCAAGCTCAAGAACCTTGGTCAACTCGGAACGGACGACCAGGAACCGCGCCCATTTATCATCAAGCTCAGGGTGCAGATACTCATCCCGATCCGCCGGAAACTTGGCGACAAAGACATTCTCTTCCCGCTCAGCCGCAGGAGGAAGATGGGCCCAGGTTTCAGCAGCGGTAAAGGAAAGCACCGGGGTCATCAAACGCAACAGACCTTCAGCGATTTCATAAAGAACGGTCTGCGCCGCCCGTCGCGCCGTGGAGTTCGGCGCTTCGGTGTAGAGCCGATCCTTGATGATATCAAGGTAAAACGAACTCATGGTCACGGTGCAGAAATGAGAGATGGAGTGATACACAGCATGAAACTCGAAACTGTCGTAGCTCTTTCTTACCTTCCGTTTCAACTGCTCAAACTGGGACAACGCCCAGAGATCAATCTCGCCCATCTCGACCAAGGCGACCTGATCGGCGTCCGGATCAAAATCATAGAGATTGCTCAGCAGGTAACGCATAGTATTTCTGATCTTGCGATAGGCATCGGAAAGCTGGCGCAGAATCTCATCGGAGATCTTCACATCATCACGATAATCCTCGGAAGCAACCCAGAGGCGCAGGATCTCGGCTCCATACTGCTTAATCACCTCGGAGGGCGCGATGACATTACCAATACTCTTACTCATCTTTTTACCCTTGCCGTCCACCACAAAACCATGGGTGAGAACGCCGCGATAGGGGGCCACGCCACGGGTGCCCACCGAAGCAAGCAAGGAGCTATGGAACCAACCACGATGCTGATCGCTGCCTTCAAGATAGAGATCCGCCGGGGTAGCAAGATCGTCGCGGCCTTCAAGAACCGCCGCGTAACTCACCCCGGAATCAAACCAGACATCAAGGATATCCTGTTCCTTCACAAACTCAGTGCCACCACAATCAGGACAAGCTGCTCCGGCCTCGAGATATTCACTTATTTCATGCTTGTACCAGGCATCGGCCCCTTCTTTAACAAAGGAAGCGACAATGCGGTCGGCAACCTTCTGGTCATTCATCACCTGACCGCATTTCTCACAAGAGATAACGGTGAGAGGCACGCCCCAGGCCCGTTGCCGGGAAAGACACCAGTCTGGACGCCCTTCCACCATCCCGTAAATCCGCTCCCGCCCCCAGGAGGGAATCCACTCTGCTTCCTTGATGGCGGCCAGCGACTTATCACGGAGATCGTTGTTATCCATGGAGATGAACCACTGTTCGGTGGCCCGAAAAATCACCGGATTCTTGCAGCGCCAACAATGGGGATAGCTATGACTGACCTTGGATTCCTTAACCAACAACCCGCGGGCGGCAATATCGGCATTGATGGGCCCATTGGCGTCCGCGATCTTCATCCCCGCGTACGGTCCGGCCTCGTCGGTGAAGCAGCCGGAGTTATCCAGCGGCGACAGCACCGGCAACTTGTAACGCAGGCCGGTCATATAATCGTCGCGACCATGACCGGGAGCGGTATGCACACAGCCGGTGCCGGAATCAAGGGTCACATAGTTGGCCAACACCATCAACGAATCGCGTTCGAGGAACGGATGCTTACACTTACGCCCCTCAAGGCCGGTGGCTGAAAAGGTCGCCAAAATCTTATAATCGTCGATCTCGAAATCTTTAAAAGCCTCAGCCACCAACCCCTCGGCCAAAATCCACACCTCACCGTTCACCTCCACGGCAGCGTAGGGAAAATCGGGATGAAAAGCAACCGCTAGGTTGGCAGGCAAAGTCCAGGGAGTGGTGGTCCAGATCACCGCAAAGGTTGTCTTACCGGCCAACTCCGGCACCAGATCAGAAAGATCATCGGCCACCGGGAATTTCACATAGATGGACGGCGAGGTATGATCATGATACTCAACCTCGGCCTCGGCCAACGCAGTCTTGCAGGAAGAACACCAGTAAACCGGCTTCTTGCTCCGGACCACCGAGCCATTCAAAAGAAAACGGTTGAACTCGCGGGCAATACTGGCCTCATAAGAAAAATCGATGGTCCGGTAAGGATTTTCCCAGTCGGCCAAAACGCCCAGCCGCTTAAACTCTTCCTTCTGGGTCTTCACCCATTTCTCGGCATACTTACGGCAAGCGCCACGAAAAGAAAGGGTGGGAATCTCCTTCTTCTTGGCCCCCAATTCCTTGTCAACGTTATGCTCAATGGGCAAACCATGACAATCCCAGCCCGGCACATACGGGCAATGGTAACCCTCCATGCGCTTAGCCTTGAGGATGATGTCCTTTAAAATCTTGTTCAGCGCGTGCCCAAGATGAAGATGACCGTTGGCATACGGCGGGCCGTCATGCAAAACGTACAAGGGCCGACCTTCAGACGCTGCCTGCACCTTGCCGTACAGATCAGCCTTGGCCCATTCCTTAAGGGCCATGGGCTCATTCTGGGCAAGGTTGGCCTTCATCTTGAATTTCGTCTGGGGCAGGTTCAGCGTCGCCCGGTAGTCCATATATCTAGTCTCCTGTTGGGGATAAAAAAATTCGCTAATACAGTTCAGTAGAACTTTGACCAATCCGCTAACATAACAATTCAACTGCAAGTTGCAAGGGGATTTTTACCCCCAAACAACCCACAGGTACGCCTTTGCGTTGACATCGTGGTGTCCATTACTATAATTATGAACATTGGACACTTTTGACAGCCAGCTCCATTCCTTCAATCAACAATGATGGACTCGTAAAAAGTCCATCGTACCGACGAAGATGGCCAGGTAGAAAATTTGAGCTACCAGTAAGCGACCTGCAGGGGAAACTCCCAGGCCCGGAGGTGTGGCGAAAGCAGAAGCATACCTGTGGTATGTTGAGCATTTCGCGAACCCGCCACACCCCGCAGGAAGTGCCCTTGAGGTACAACGCAGTAGATCAGACTTTTTACGACGCCATCAATAATCTACGGAGAACACCATGCCCAAGGTAATCGCCATGGCCGGCAAAGGCGGCACCGGCAAGACCACCCTCTCGGCCCTGCTCCTCAAATATCTCATTACCAGAGGAAAAACCCCGATCCTGGCCGTTGACGCCGACTCCAACGCCAACCTCAACGAGTTACTGGACAAGAAGGTGGGGATCACCATCGGCGAGGTGCGGAAAGACCTGAAAGGGGATATCCCGCCCAACATGAGCCGCGACCAGTATATGGAGATGAAGGTACATCAGGCGTTGATCGAGGACAGCGGTTACGACCTGCTGGTCATGGGCCAACCGGACGGCCCCGGTTGCTACTGCGCCGCCAACCAGTATCTGGCCATGACCATGGATCATCTCGCCGACAACTATGAATACATCCTGGTGGACAATGAGGCGGGGATGGAACACTTAAGCCGGATGAATTTGCGCTCCATCGACCACCTCTTCGTGGTCTCCGATCCCTCGGCGCGGGGGATTCTCACCGCCCGCAGAATCGCTGAGTTAAGCAAACCATTGGCCATCGAGATCAAACAACAGGTGCTGGTGGTAAACCGCACCCCGGAGCCACTTTCCGACGAACTGGCCGCCAAGATCAAAGAAGCGGTGGCGGAAACCCCGGATCTACCGCTGGGCGGCATCCTCCCGTCCAGCAACGAACTGATCCATCAAGAGATCACCGGCCAGTCATACCTGGAGCTTGCTGAAGATGTACCGGTGGTGGAAAAAGCCTTTGCCATGTTTGACAAGGTTTTTGAGGGATAAGATGAAAGAAACGGAACAGATCTGCCAGATTAACGTTGATAGTTATAGCTGCAATGGCTGCGAATCCTGCGTTTCGCTTTGCCCGGAGCTATTCCGCATCAACGCGAGCAGCGGCAAGGCGGAAGCGGTGAACGACACCGCTCCCTGCACAGAAGAACTCCACCGGGCCGTTGCCACCTGCCCGGTGGAGTGCATTGAAACCATAGGCTAGAACCTTACTGCCCCCCAAACATAACCCCAACATGTTTCCACTGCTCGGCAGGGACATCCTTGGCCAGCTTTAACGCGCCGCCAGCGCCGATGTAGTCGGGGTCATCAACGCAGGTCACCTTAATCCGGCCATACTCACGGAGATGCTCGGCGATCATGGTATCAAGACCATTGATGCGGGAACCGCCACCGGCGAGAATGATGTTCTGGAGGGTGATCTCTTGCACCTCTGGATCAAAGCGTTGGATCAACATCTGCAACTGCTCAACGATATCGGGAACGATACTTTCACAAACCATCCGTAACTCACGGGTCACATCAAATTCCATCGGCTTGCCTTCGGCGCGCAGGGTCACCCGGACCGGGGAGACCGGCTCTCCGACAAAGGCATGCGCCTCCTTGATCTTACAGGCCACCGACTTGGTCACTTGGGCGGTGGGATGACGACGGCTGATGGCGCCAGCAAGGCGTTCATCGATATAATCTCCCGCCTTGAAGATGGTGACCTGATCCTCGGCCGAGGGCAACTCACCCTTCATGGCACAGATATCGATGGTGCCGCCGCCGATGTCAACAACGATGCAATCACACAACTTACCAAGAAAATAGGCCACCATGAACGGCTCGGAAACCACCAGCGCCTTCTTCATGATGTTCTGGGCAATGCCCAGCAATAACTCCTTGTTCATCATCGAGGCCCGGGCCGGCACCCCGATGATACCACTCACCTCAACATCCTCGTTCTCTCGAACCATGGCCACCACATGTTCAAGCAACTGGCTGGCGGCCAAGTAATCACGCTCACTGGCCTCACGAATAACGCCATCGGCAAGGGGATAGCAGAGATCAAGAAAATTCCGTTTAGCAACCGCCTCATCACCGAACAACGGCGCATCACCCACCACGCCCTTACTGATGATATCCTTGGCGTAACCAGCCACCGACCGCACCAACGCCTTTTTGCCCTGATCGGACATGATCACCGTCCGGCAGGTGCCCAGGTCAATCCCAATCAGCAC
Source organism: Desulfurivibrionaceae bacterium (assembly GCA_030145325.1). Classification (GTDB taxonomy): domain Bacteria; phylum Desulfobacterota; class Desulfobulbia; order Desulfobulbales; family UBA5123; genus UBA5123. Next base: position 12,734 of record JAQYVW010000037.1, on the reverse strand, counting down.
ATGCTTAGCTGTCTGTGCCGTTGCCGCCACTGCTACCCCTGCGACTTCCTCAACCTCGGCTTCTTCGTGCACCGTATCCGTCATCGTCTTCTCCACATCCTTGAGATAACTATCTCCGGCAAGAACAAAATCCTGCCGAACAAATTACAATTCATCTTCACCTTCACCAGGATCTATCACCAGTTCCTGACGACTAGTCAGGTTACGCACCACCGAGGCGGGCAGATAATGACTGCCCTGAACATACACCAGCCCATCCTCAAACGCCTTCCGCTCCTCGACGATCTTTACCTGCAATCCGTCGACAACGTCGGCCAGATCGCCTTTTTCCGCCTGCAACTGGGCCAGGGCAGCCTGTCGATCAGCCACCTCTTTCTCCAGGAGCGGCAGTTTTTTGTTCAACTCATGCGCTTCGCCCAGTTGCTGCCCTTGTTCAGCAAGACGATTTTGCAGAACCGCAAGCTCCCCTCGCACCGCAACCAGATCCGCCTGAGACGATTCCCGCAAACCTGCCAACTCCACCTGCAAGGCAGCCAGTTGCCGTTCCTTCTCTTCAATCTGGGCGTTAAAGGCTTTGCCCACCGCCTGACTCTCTGCACGTACCCGCTCATTGGCCTGCTTGAAGCGGATCTGCCAAAACAGCCAGTCCCCGCCAACGCCTAGGGCGATGCCCAAGATAACACAAGAAATATAAGTGAAGGTCTCCATCCGGTATTCCCTTAGCCCATAACATTGAGGGTGTCTTAAATAATTAGTATTTTCGTTCGAGATCAGGTAAGCGAGATCACGAAACTCCCAGGCACAGGAAAAATTTCACCACAGAAAGTGCCCTTGGGGTACATATGGTTGAGATCGGAGTCTCAACTTCGTTTCGCCTCCCTCCGAGGATAAGATTTTGAGCGTACCGCAGAGATCGAACAAGATTCCCATTACTTAACGACTGCCCACAAACCCAACCTGATCCCAGTATTCAGGCGCCACTTCCTGCGCCATTTTCAAAGCGCCGTTACTGCCGGCAAAATCAGGATCATCAACACAGACCACATTGGCCTTGCCATATTCACTCAAGTGATCAATCAACATCTGATCGAGACCACTAATCCGCGAACCGCCTCCAGCCAAAATAATGTTCTGCAAAACCTCTGGTTGATCCTCGGGGTCATAGGCGCGAAAAATCGCCGCCAAATGTTCAACAATCTCCGGGACGATGGATTCGCAAACATTACGAACCTCTTCGGTAACATCATAGACGTTGGGACGCCCTTCCGCGCGCAGAGTAACCTGTACCGGCTTTTCGGTGGGGCCGACAAATCCGTAGGACTCCTTGATCATCCGCGACAGATTGGTGGTGATCTGGGTTTCCGGGTACTGCTGACTGATGGCGGTCTGCAAACGATCATCGATATAATCGCCACCTTTAAGAAAGGTCACCTGATCATCAATGCTGGGCACCGTTCCCTTCATGCCACAGATGTCGATGGTGCCGCCGCCGATATCAATAACAATGGCATTGCTCAGCATATTCATGGAATAGGCTACCATAAACGGCTCAGAAACCACCATCACCGAAGACATGATCCCCCGCGCAATATCCAGCAAGAGTTCCTTGTTGACGATTGAGGCCCGAGCAGGCACGCCGATGATGCCACAAGGATCGCCGCTGGTTCCCTCGGTGGCCAACTCCACCACATGGCGGATTAGCTCGGCTGCGGCATTGAAATCACCGCCGCCGGTTTCGCTGACAACCCCGTCCTGCAAAGGATGATAAATAGTGAGGGCTGAGCGGCGTTTCATCGCTTCCTCACCGAAGACCTGGGTCTTGCCCAGCATCTTGATGCCAATGATATCCTTCGGATACCCAACCACGGAACGAATGATGTTCTTATAGCCGCGATTGGATTGCACCGCCGTCCGGGATGTACCCAGATCTATACCAAGCAACAGTTTGTTATCCTCAGACACCGTCATCTCCCTTCCTTTCGCCAAATACAAAAAACAAGACAATTGCCACTTACGGACACTGCCCCGCACCACTACCTAGGTGTCACGTCAACACCAGTGTCTATCCATAAGTGAGGAATTTATAATTGAAACCATTCCCTGTACTTACAATGCCAGTTGGAAAATTGTCAAGATAATTGAGCCCAAACGCACCCATCTCAGCAAGCAGTGGCGGTGGCGCTGAAAAAGACCAGAAACACCTTTAGAATTCGACCGGTGACCTTCAGCCGCCACTCCCCGCCAAGGCCAGCTGTACAGCCTTCAGCAAGGCTTCCAAACTATAAGGTTTTTGCAAAAAGGGCAGGTTCTTTTTCTGAATCAGCGTCCACTGCATCTTTTCATCGGCGTAACCGCTACTCATCAACACCGGCAAACCAGGGCGGGAAGCGCGAAATATCTCTTCAAGCACGATCCCGCTGCCATCGGGGAGAACGATATCACTGAAGAGGAGATCAATTTTGTCTTTTTCACGCGCAAAAACTTCCTCAGCCTCGGCAAGACTGGCAGCAGTACATACCTGATAGCCATTCCCCTCAAGCATGGCAATGGCCACCCGCTGCACCTCTTCCTGATCCTCCACCAACAAGATCAGCTCACCGGCGCCCGGGGCTACCCCATCATCTTCCTTTTTATGCTTTAAACCATCCGCCCCGTCATGCAGCGGCAGATAAACATTAAATACCGTTCCCTGGCCAACCTCACTCTTAATATCAATACAGCCGCCATGCTGATCAACAATACCGTAAACAACAGCAAGACCCAGCCCAGATCCCTTGCCAACCTCCTTGGTGGTATAAAAAGGCTCAAACACCTTGCCCATGAGCTCGTTATCCATACCATCACCCTCATCGCGAATGCTCAGAAGGACAAAACAACCGGAAACTACTTTTGCACTCAGACTACAATATGATTCATCAATAACAACTTTCTCAGTACTGATAACAATCTTGCCTCCGGCAGGCATGGCATCGCGACCATTCACCACCAGATTCACCACTACCTGTTCAATCTGGCCAGGATCCGCAAGTACCGGCAAATTCTGAACAGCAAGTTGCATCTCCATACTTATATCTTCACCAATGAGCCGACCCAACATTTTCTGCATGTTGCGAATCAAATCATTGATATCGACATTAGAAAATGCCGCCTTCTGCTTGCGGCTAAAAGCCAACAGCTGCCGAACCAGGGTGGCGGCACGACCAGCAGCCCGCCGAATCTCACTGACATCACTGCGCAAAGGGCTTTCCTGCGCAAGCTTTAATAACATCAAGTCGCTGTAGCCGGTAATGGCTGTTAGCAAATTATTAAAATCATGAGCAATGCCACCGGCCAAGGTACCAACCGCTTCCATCTTCTGCGATTGCAGTAATTGCGCCTCTAACCTTTTCTGCTCACTGATATCACGCATAACGGCCATATTCACCTCGTCCCCACCAACCCAAGGCAAACGAATACCGGTAAGGCTAACCCTCTTGGCAATAAGCTCCATCTCGGTCTCATAAGAAAAGTGGTCCCCCGTACGCAGACAGTGAAACCGACAATCCTCGCAAGGCTGCTCATTACCAAACAACGCCTGATGACATTTTTGCCCAATGCCAATATCCGGTAATAAATCTTGCAACCTACGGTTAAAAAACAGAATCTGATAATCTCCATCGACAAGATAGATGGCATCTTCCAGGCCATCAAACACGGCCCTGATCCGCTCTTCAGAGTCAAAGGCTGCATCTGCCCTGGCCCGCGCCGTTGCCAAGCCAAGGGCATCTTGATCAGCCTTTTGTTTGATCTGCCTAATCCGATCAAAGTAGACACCAAAGGCAAAGATAACGATAAAGGTAGCGGTGTTAACCGCGCCACTGAACGGCGCAATCTCTTGCCACAACCCCTTATCACCAGACATCAAAAGAAACTGTTTGACGATATGACCAAAAGAACGGGAAATGGTGAAGGTGGCGATGGCGATGGTGAGCAGAAACAGATAGTGGCGGAAGGCATCATCCGCTTTCTCCCGATACCAGGACCACGAATAGCCGATACTCCAAAAACCAATCAACAAAGAAAATACGGAACCAAAGATATCGACCAGAACCACCGGCTGCCAGGAGACAATCATCGATTATCCTCCGTGGCTATTTTCCACTGCCGAAGAGCAACAGCCAGACAGATCAAGGCAGGCAACAGAATCAGATGATCCAGGCTGGCGAGATAAAAAACGGCATCAACGAAAGATTCAATACGAAAACCCACCGTCTTGCCAGCAAGACGAACAAACTTGCCGTCATCAATAACCAGTCGTAACCAGTGGCCGGTAAAGGTCAGAATGTTCCAGACAATGATCAGTTTAAGAAAACACCTGAAGCGACCCCAACCCGCCCCGCACCAATGATTTTTGAGGCCAAGAATCAGGAGAAAGAGCATCACCCCGGCAAAAAGAATATGGCCGATTTGGTGAATAACCAGTCCCTCGATACCACCATGCACCTGTACCGCGTGGGCAGGAACCGCCACCAAGATAAAAAACAGCAGTAGAACAATAAGCCGTCCTACCCCCAATACCTGTTTCGTAAGCCGCATCAAAAAATAATCCCCAATATCAATCCGCAAATCACAAAAATGAACAATAACCAATCTAATGAACCGGCCTAACGAAGGTCAAGAATAAACTAATTCAAACAGTAATCACTTTAACAACACCCACCGCGACCACCAACCTCCGGGCCGGGAAGAGAACCTTCCTCATCCTCAAGCAGACAGCAGCATGAACCTGATTTTCGTCCTAGCATCCTGTTAAGCACCGCCTCGGCGCAACCGACCCCGGCCTTGACAGAAATGGCCTCCACCGGACAATTTTTAGCGCATGCACCACACTCCATACAATGATCACGGCTGGCAATTTTCGCCCGGCCATCTACCATGCTAAAAACCGCTTGCGGACACACGATGACGCACATGGTGCAACCCATGCACCTCTGCCGATCAAGGGATAGAGTGACCACCTCTTGCAAATAGACAAGTTTCGACACCGCTTCCTCCTTGGAATTTTCGACACCCTAAACTCCTTTAAAAAAAACAAGCAGCAAGCCAACAACCCAGCCCCACCAAGCCACCGGCAATCTGTAAAGGCACCGCATAGCGCATCTCCTTTTTAACCCCGGAAAGCGAGGTGTAGGTAGATGCACCGGTAAACTTCATGCCCCAATATGAAGAAAGGACAACGATAAGCAGCAGACCGCCACTGTTTTGCAGCCAATGCTGAGGCAGAGAAAAAAACAGCAATCCCACCGCCACCACTAACCCGGCCACCGCCCCCTTAACCGCAAAAGCTCGCCCTGGTAAATATGGCAGCAAAAGCGGGGTCAGAACGGTGCCGGCAAGAACCCCGGCCCCATATGGAAATAGCCCCGCCAAGGCGTGGGCGATAACATTTTGCTGATAGCCATTGCCCGGCGCAAAACCAAACAAGAGAACCAACAAGATAAAAAACGGCAGGGAGCCCTTCAACGCCAACAGCAATTCCAGCGGCGACAACAATGCCCGCTCAGAGAAAGGGAATTTCTTCAGACGCATTGCGGCGGTGGCCTGACAGTGGGCATCAAGATAGACAGGGAGATCCACGGCAAGGATCGGCCCATAGCGCACCGAAAAACCGGTCAACTTTGGTAACAGATGGGCGGCAATGCCAGGCCCTGCCAGTTGCGGCAAGATCAACTGGCGGTGGGCAAGCAACTGCTCAAGACCGCTACTGCGCAACCGCGTCACCAGTTCATCGGTGCCAAAGGCACCCTTGCCAGCCGCACACCAGACATTGACCCCATTGGTATCGAGAACCAACAACCAAAGATCCCGCCCGGCCAGATGTGGGCGCAGACTATCAAAACTCAGCTTATAATTAGCGGTGACCAGCGCCTGCGCCTTGGCATCCGGCGCCCCCACCGCATAGAGGCCGGGATCAAGCTGATAATTCATGCGCCCAAACCCAAGGCGAACCTTGAGGCTCTGCCAACGATCAGTGGCCGACAGAAACGCTGAGACCACCGGCACCACCCCAATTACGGTATCCAGCGCCCCCACCACAAACGGTTGCTCCATCCGGGGCAGACCCAACCGGGTCTGCTTCGCCCCGCCTCAACAACCTGAGGCGGCAGGAGAGGGCTGAGACTGATGCGCAGAAATATTATTAACCATAAGCAGCTAACTCCCCGACCTGATTCCTTCAAAAGGATACACGTTCACCAACAACCAACAAAGCCCACCTTAACGGCATCGCCATACCTTAGCAAGCGAACAACCCTTTTCCCTTGACAGGAAGCCAGCGAGCCAGTGTAATAAAGGGTTGGCAAATGGTTCCTGCCGGACATATCCACTGCCCCCACTAACTCCCAAACATGCCAACCCTGCCAAAGCCAATGCCTGACCACCGCAGCCAAATCGCCGCCGCCCGGAACTCTCTGCCCTTGCTCGGCCAATTCTTCCGCCAGCATCGCCTCCGCCTCGCCTTGGGGCTTACGGCCCTGCTGGGCGTTGATTTTCTGCAACTACTCATCCCCCGGATCATCAAACAAGCGGTGGATGCCTTGGGCAGCAACACCATTACCCAAGCCGAACTCCTCCGCCACGGAGCGATGATTCTTCTTCTGGCCCTTGGCATTGCCAGCCTCCGCTTTACCTGGCGGTCGCTGATCCTGGTTTTTTCACGCCACCTTGAAATCGATCTGAGAAGCCGCTTGTTGAACCAAGTCCTGAGCTTGGATCGCACCTTTTTTCAAAAACACACCACCGGCGAGATCATGGCCCTTTCCGGCAACGACCTCACCTCGGTGCAGATGGCTTGCGGGATGGGATTGGTGGCCGCCACCGATGCGGTGATCATGAGCATTGCTGCTCTCACCTGCATGGCTTATATCAATCCCCTGCTCACCGCCCTGGCGATTCTGCCCATGCCGTTTCTCGCCTTCTGCACCGCCCGCCTTTCCGCCCGCCTGCATCATCGTTTTAAAAAGGTCCAGGAACAATTCTCCCTGATCACCGAATTCGCCCGCGCCAATCTGGCCGCTATTCGGCTGGTCAAATCGTGCACCCAGGAAGCATCCCGAACCGACCATTTTGACCAACTGGGCCGCAACTACATCAACGACAACCTCAAGGTTGCCTTCATCCAGGGCGCGCTCTTTCCTTTCTCGCGCTTGATCGCCAACCTCTGCCTGCTCCTGGTTCTTTACGGCGGTGGTCGCTTGGCCATCAGCGGGGTCATTACCATTGGTGACTTTGTCGCCTTTATCACCTACCTTTATATGCTCACCTGGCCGATAATGGCCCTGGGCTGGGTAACCACCCTTTTCCAACGGGGCCTCACCTCCCTGGCCCGACTTGATCAGGTATTTAAGGCCCACAGCGCCATTCAAGAGCCTGCATCACCCATCACTCTGCAAGAAGAAATCACCACCCTGAAGATTAACAACTTAACCTTCAGTTATCCCGATCAGCCAGAAACCGTCCTTGCCGACCTCACCTTTACTTTTCGCACCGGCCTTACCGGTATCGTCGGCGGCATCGGCAGCGGCAAATCAACCCTCTGTCAGCTGCCCGCCCGCCTCTACCCAATCCCCGACAACACCATATTTATCAATGATCTCGATACCAATAAGGTTTCCAGCGCTGATCTCCGCGCCCACATTGCCTTGGTGCCGCAAGAAGCGACCCTGTTTTCCGACACCATCGCCAACAATATCTCCATGGGGCGCCCTGATGCCACCACCGAGCAGATCGAAACCGTGGCCCGAGTGGTAGCCATGGACCAAGAGATTAAGTCCATGCCCGACGGCTACCAGACCAAAATCGGCGAAAAAGGGGTCCGCCTCTCCGGCGGTCAACGGCAACGGATCGCTCTGGCCCGCGCCCTACTCCTTGATCCACCCATTCTGATTCTTGACGATACCCTGGCCGCTGTTGATCAAAAGACGGAACAACAGATCATTAAGGCCCTTCGCCCCTATCTTCGCCAGCGGATCTGCATTATCGCCACCCATCGCCTGGCGATGCTGGAAGATGCCAACGAGATCATTGTTCTAGACGGTGGTGGCATTGTCGCGCACGGCAACCATGCCGACCTTCTCCAAAAAAACCAGTTCTACGCGACCATCCACCAGCATCAAAGCATCTCCTCAACCACAACGGAGAGGGGCTAATGCGTCGCGATTTTGGTTATTTCGAAGAAGAACAACTGCACCAGGTGGGCGACCGCACCCTTTGGCGACGGATCTTTGTCATCATCGGCCCGCAATGGCCCTGGATCATCTTCGCCATCATCCTGGCCCTACTGGCGGTGGGCGCCGGGTTAACCTTGCCCTACCTGATGCGGCTGGCGGTGGACCGCGATATCATCGCCCAAACCCTGCCTGCCTCCACCCGAATCAATGACCTGGCCAGAATCAGCTTTTATTTCCTTGGTTTAAGCCTCTTGGCATTCGCGGCTAACTTCCTGCAAGCGTTAGCCCTTGAATGGGCCGGGCAACAAACCATGCACCGGCTGCGCCAACAACTCTTCGGCCACTTGCTGGATCTTGATCTTACCTTCTTCAACAACAATCCCGGCGGCAAACTGGTTACCCGGCTTACCAACGACATCCAGAACATGCACGAGATGTTCAGTTCGATGATTGTCACCCTTTTTAACGATTCCCTGCGCTTACTGGGCATCCTGGCGCTCCTCTTTTCCATGAACTGGCGACTGGCCGCGATTCTCACCCTCCTCTTGCCACTGGTCCTCAACAACATCTATTGGTTCAGCCGCCTGGCCCGCAACATCTCGCGCCTAATCCGCACCCGCCTAGCCCGCATCAACGCTTACCTGCAAGAATCCCTTTCCGGACTAAGTATCATCCAACTGTTGCGCAGGGAAAGCTCAACCCTGCACGACTTCACCCGCCTGAACAATGAGTATTTGGACTTAAGCAAAAAACAGATCCGCATCTTCGCCATCTTCATGCCGATGATCGAACTGTTTAGCTCTCTGGCCATCGCCATGATTATCTGGTACGGCGGCGGCGAAATCATTGCCGAACGGATGACCCTTGGCATGCTCGTGGCCTTTCTGGCCTATATGCGGCTCTTTTTTCAACCAGTGCGAGAGCTTTCACAGAAGTTTTCCATTGTCCAGTCGGCCATGGCCTCGGCAGAACGGATTTTTCAGTTGCTTGATACCGAAAACATGCTTCCCAAAGCAAGATCACCCCTGCGGCCAGATGAAATGATCGGCAAGGTGCAATTTGACCATCTAACCTTCGGCTACCAGGCGGACCACCCCATTTTACGCGACTTTGCGCTCACCATCAGCCCAGGCGAAACGGTGGCCATTGTCGGCGCCACCGGCAGCGGTAAAACCACGATTATCAATCTTTTAGAACGATTTTACGACCCAGATAAGGGGCGGGTTTTGATTGACGATATTGACCTCCGCGACCTTGATCCAAACTGGCTGCGGCAACAGGTAGGGTTGGTGATGCAGGAGGTGTTGATCGTGCCGGGCTCCATCCGCGACAATATCCTTCTTGACCAGCAACTGGGAGAAGGTGAGATCCAAACAATCGTCAACACCAGCCAACTACATAAGGTTATAAACAGATTGCCGGATGGGCTGGCGACCATCATCGGTGAAGGGGGCGCAACCCTCTCCGCCGGCCAGAACCAACTCCTGGCACTGGCCCGGATCTTGGTGAGAAACCCACGCATTCTTGTCTTGGATGAAGCCACCGCCAATGTTGACTCGGCCACCGAAATCCTCATCGAACGAGCCATCGCCGCCACCATCAACAACCGCACCAGCATTATTATCGCTCACCGTCTCTCCACCATTCGCCACGCTGATCGAATCATCGTCCTTGCCCACGGTGGGATAAGCGAACAAGGTAATCATGAGCAACTAATGGCTGCCCGCGGCCAATACTTCCAAATGCAACAAAGACGGCAAGGGCAATCCTCCCCGGCAGATAAAGATCCCGCCGTTATTACCTTGCCCGCTTAGAGCAGAGAAACGTATACTAAAAAAGTAACTACTCACTGGGGCGTGGCTAATTCTCCCAATATGAGCGTAATTTTAACTGCTTGCAGGGTGCCGGAGATGAAAGGCATCGTTCTGCGAAACATACATTGGTATGTGAGCAGGGCGATAACGCGGCAGATTCGGTACCCTGTGAGCAGTTACCTAAAAAAAACAGCCAAAAGGAGAAATTCATGGAGACAAAAGAAGCGTATCGGCAAAAAATTGAGGCGCAGCTCAAAGAATGGGCCGAAACCATTGAAGAGCTGAAAAAGAAAGCCGAAAAAGCGGTGGGCACCCTGAAATCCGATCACGAAACAGAGATCAAAACCCTGGTGGACAAAAAAAACGACATGCAGCAACAATTAAAAGAGTTTATGGCCAGCAGCGACGATGCATGGCAAATCATGAAAAAAGGGCTGGAGAACGCCGCTGAAGATCTCAAGAAAGCCTTCAACAAGGCCCGCAAAGAATTTAAATAAGCAACCCCTGCCCAGCCAAGGCCGTCGGATTTCTCCTTCCGGCGGCCTCCAATCAAATGCTCACCCCACCCTAAACTCTTGCCCCACAGCGTAAACTCTTTAGGCAAACATTTAGCCTTGCAAATTAGGATTTTTTAGATTTAAACATAAATACTTGAATTTTCAGCATTACAAATGCCCTATACAGATTGCGTCTGCCGTAAATGAGGATTTTTGAAGATCTCACCGGCTCACTATCTGTTGGGGATCAAGTACGCGAGGGCACGAGACTCCGGGGACTGCGATAAAAATAAGCACAGGCACCCCGCAGGGAATGCCCTTGGGGTGCATATCTTCAATATCGGAGTCTCATTCTTCGCTTAGCTCCGAACATTATTTTTGAGCATGACGCAGAGATACAGCAAATAAACGAGCCGACGAGAATCCGAAAAGACCATTTACGGTCGGGCCCTAGATAGCAACAGTAACGGTGAGGTTTATCATGAGAAACTGGTTTGCCGGCTTAAGCCTTAGGCAAAAACTTTTCGGCTTAGTCTTTTTTTTCATCCTCTCCCTCCTCGTCAGCATCTTCATGGCCAACAATACCATCAACCGGGTCAAAGTCGGCGGCGACACCTACAAAGGCATTCTCCTCAAGAATGAATTCGTTGATGATTTAGCCCGCGCCCGCCTCAACATCAATCTCCTGAATAGTGTTCTTAAATCAGAGATCATTGATTACGACGAAAATACCCTGGCAACCGTCCACAAAACCGCTAAGCGGTTGGATCAACTGATGGCCGAAATGACCGAGGATCACTTCACCACCCCAGCCGACTCCAAACAATTCTATTGCGGCTCATGTCATGACCTGGAACAGAGCCAGGAGATCATCCACCGGCTCAACGCCACCCAAGCCAGTTGGCAACAGATGAAAACCATTACCTATGAAAAAATACTCCCCGCCCTGAACCAAGACGATGACGATGGGGCCCTTGATGCCATCGACGGAGCTTACTACAACAACTATATTATCTTCATGAACAACAGTAAGTTTGTTGTTGAGGAGTTACGAACCGCCCAAATAGAAATGGAAGAGAAAAGCATCGACGAGGTTAAATCATTCACCATTCTCTTTACTGCTGGCGGTCTTGCCTGTATTGCCGGGGTGGCGGTTCTCTCCTATCTCTTTGTCCAACTGATTATCAGCGCTGTCAACAAGGTCGTCACCGAACTGACCGACAACGCCGACACCATTTCCGAAGAGGCGAACAGCACCGCCAATGCCTCCAATTCCCTGGCAGATATGGCCTCGGAGATGGCCGCCTCGCTGGAGGAAGCAAGCGCTTCCCTGGAAGAGATCACCTCCATGATCTCCAACAACGATGCCAACTCCACCGAAGCCAACGGGGCCATGAAACGGAATGCCGAAATCAACGGCGCGGCCAACGAAGGCATGAACGCTCTTCAACAGAGCATGCAGAACATCAAGGGTGACAGCGATAAGATCGCCAACATCATCAAGGAAATAGAAGCCATTGCCTTCCAGACCAACCTATTGGCCCTCAATGCGGCGGTGGAGGCGGCTCGCGCCGGTGAACACGGGCAGGGTTTTGCGGTGGTGGCCGAAGAAGTGCGCAATCTAGCCCAGCGCACCAGTAACTCGGCGCGCAACTCCAGCGACCTGATTGCGCAAGCCATCAACAATGTCAACGAAGGGTTGAGCAAGATGAACGCCCTGGCCAAGGAGCAGGATGAATTGACAGCAAGCACCGAGATGGTTGCGTCACTCACCGAAGAGATATCCGCCGCCTCCCACGAACAGTCCCAAGGGATCGTCCAGATAAACACGGCGGTGGGCGATATGGATAACGGCACCCAGCAACTGGCCGCCAACTCCGAAGAACTGGCCGCCGCCTCGGAAGCAGTACTTGGTCAGACCTCAATCCTGCGTAACGTTATTGTGGAATTGGCCGAGGTTATAGAAGGACGCGGCCACGCCCAAAGTAAAGCGGCGCAACGGGTAAAGAGACAGCGAGAGAGAAAACAACTAACCTGATTCCCGCCGCCGGTGGTCATAAATAGTAACTGCCCACAGGGTACCGAATCTGCCGCGTTATCGCCCTGCTCACATACCAATGTATGTTTCGCAGAACGATGCCTTTCATCTCCGGCACCCTGCAAACAGTTAAAATTACGCTCATATTGGGAGAATTAGCCACGCCCCCGTGAGTAGT
>JAQYVW010000001.1 GCA_030145325.1 Desulfurivibrionaceae bacterium | reverse complement strand
AAAAAACTCGCCCGCCTATGGGCGGACTCAAACAGTTTTTGCTCCTTTTCGGCAACTTTTCCGGTACTCGGCGGCGTGTCAATGGGAAAATCTTTAACTGCAAAGGCTAAAAAACCTTGGCTGAAACTCGGTGGTAATCAGATAAAAAAAACGGCTGGCATCCATCTCAGCCTGATGAGCAAAAAAACTTTACCGCTCCTCTCTTTTACTTCAGCAGTAAAAAGATCCCTGCGCCAAGCGCCACTTGCAGAGAGACAGCGATGGGTGTAAATTGGCACTTTCTTATTTAAAATAACTCCCTTTAACATCATCTTTTACCCTAACGAGTATCTCACCATGAAGGTCACCCTGCTTGATTATGGCGCCGGCAATGTCCGCAGCGTCCGCAACGCCATCCGTGCCGCCGGTCACCAGGTGATTGATATCACCAAACCTGACGATATTCTCAAGGCTGACAAACTAATCTTTCCCGGTGTCGGCAGCTTCGGTAGCGCCATGGCGCGTTTGCAGGAATGCGGCTATATCGAACCGCTCCTTGCGTATCTCAAGGCCGACCGCCCCTTCCTCGGCATCTGCTTAGGTCTACAAACCCTTTTTGAAGGCAGCGAAGAATGCCTCGGGGTTGCCGGCTTAGGCTTAATCAAGGGCCAGGTCAAAAAATTTGATGAAACAAAAATGTCGGTGCCGCATATCGGCTGGAACGGCGTCGTCCGCCATAAGCAATCCGCCCTTTTTAACGATTACAACGGCGAAAAACTCTATTTCGTCCACTCCTACCGAGCCATGGCCAGCGAGGAGAACCGGGAGTGGGTGCTGACCACCACCAATTACAGTGATGAGTTCGTGAGCAGCGTCCAGAAAGGCAATGTCACCGCCTGCCAGTTTCACCCGGAAAAATCCGGCCAGGCAGGGATCAACATCCTGAAAAACTTCATCGAAGCAACGGTTCCGACCACCATCGACCTTACCGCCCAACCCCAGGAAACCAAGCTCGCCAAGCGGATCATCGCCTGCCTTGATGTCCGCAACAACGACAACGGTGATCTGGTGGTGACCAAGGGCGACCAGTACGACGTCCGCGACAAGGGCGAGGTGCGCAACCTGGGCAAACCGGTGGAACTGGCCCGTCGCTATTACGAGGAGGGGGCCGACGAGGTGACCTTCCTGAACATTACCGCCTTTCGCAACTTCCCCATGGAAGATCAACCGATGATCGAGGTACTGCAGCGCACCTCCGAGAATGTCTTTGTGCCGCTGACCATCGGCGGCGGCATCCGCGAATTCACCGACTCAACCGGCAAGGATTATACTTCTTTGGACGTGGCCGCTGAGTACTTTCGCTCCGGTGCCGACAAGGTTTCAATCGGCAGTGATGCGGTGCTGGCGGTTGAAGAGTATTTAAAAACGGGCCAAAAGAGCGGCAAAACCTCCATCGAGCAGATCTCCCATGTCTATGGCAACCAGGCAGTGGTGATCTCAGTAGATCCAAGAAGGGTTTATGTCAAATCGCCCGACGACACCAGTCACCACACCATCGAAACCACCACCCCCGGCCCCAAGGGGGAAAAGTATTGCTGGTACCAATGCACAGTTTTAGGTGGGAGAGAGGGACGCGATCTGGACGCCTACCAACTGGCTAAATCCTGCGAAGAACTGGGGGCGGGCGAGATCTTACTCAACTGCATCGACAGGGATGGCACCAATTCAGGATTTGACCACGAATTGATCAACCATGTCCGCAATGCGGTTACCATCCCGGTGATCGCCTCCAGCGGTGCTGGCAAACCGGAACATTTCTCCGAGGTTTTTGCCAAAACCAACGCCGAAGCTGCCCTGGCCGCTGGTATCTTTCACCGCCGCGAAGTACCAATTGAAACAGTAAAAGAGCACTTGCGCGACCAGGGGATCGAGACCAGATAAAGTATTTCTCTACAGACCTGCATACAAACAAAAACCGCCGATGAACCCAGGAAGGGCTCACGGCGTTTTTTGCTGCGCCTAATTACAACAGATCTCGACCAAGCCATTGACATCCAAGGTCTCTAGGCCCAGACAGGTCGCCCATCTATTACCTCCCCCAAAAAAGACGCCCATACCATACGGCCTTTCCATCATCTCCCCGCCGACTATGTAAGCCCTGCCGGTATTTTTTTTTCTTGTGCTGACAAAAAATGACCGGTCGTACTTTACAGAACAAACGCCTGGCCCGAAGAGGAGGTAGGAAAGATGTCCCCCGAATAGCCGCGTAAAGATTTTGCAAACAGCGTTATTCGCCGCCAACCAGAAAACTACCAGTACCACACCCCAAACAGACCCTCACCAGTGCTCAAACATCCCGCCCCCCGTGTAGCAACAAACCCGCCCCTTGGTCGGCAAAGACAACAACTACAGTTTGACAGGACTGCAAGATTCAGGCATCGTATGATGATAAAAAGCATCCGCGAAATAATAACTCCACGCCAACCACACCTCCTGCCGAGCCGCCATGAACATATCATTCGACGAGGTCACCAAGGTCCTGCCCAACGCCGTTATCATTATTAATGAGCAGGGCATCATTCAAGAAGTCAACGCCAGCGCCGAGAAAATGTTCGGGCACACCGCCGCCACGGTTTGCGGCCACAATGTCCGAATCCTGATGCCGCAAGCGTATCAACCAATGCATGAGCGGGCCATCGATAGATACCTTGCCACCGGCGAACCGCATGTCATCGGCACTGGGCGCGAAGCCGAAGCCATCCGCCAAGACGGCTCGGTTTTTCCAATCCATCTGTCCATCGGCGAACTTATGGTGGATAACCAGCGCTTCTTCATCGGCATCATCGACGATCTGACAGAAAGCAATCAACTGATCAAGAAACTGTCTGTCAGCCGCGAACGAAGTTCCCTGGCGCAAAAGTTTGCTCAGATCGGCATGTGGGACTGGACCATTGCCAGTGGCGATCTCTACTGGTCGGAAAGGATCGCGCCCCTGTTCGGCTACCAATCCGGCGCTCTGGAAACCTCCTATGAAAACTTTGTCAACGCCATCCATCCTGACGACCGGGAACGGGTAACCACTGCCGTCAATACCTGCGTGGAGAGCGGTACCAAGTACGACATCGAACATCGGGTGGTCTGGCCGGACGGCACGGTGCGCTGGTTGCTCGAACGCGGCGATGTAATCCGTGACAGCGACAGCCAGCCGGTGCGAATGCTGGGGGTGGTGCAGGACATCAGCAACCGCAAGGAACTGGAGCAGGACATCATCACCGCCAAGGAAAACGCGGAACGGGCTGACCAGGCAAAATCGATCTTTCTGGCCAACATGAGCCATGAAATAAGAACCCCAATGAATGCCGTGCTCGGCCTCACCGATGTGGTCTTGGAAACAAAACTTACCCCCGAACAGCGCGAACACCTGACCACCGTGCGCAGTTCCGCCAATGCCCTACTCTCCCTGATCAACGATATCCTTGACATCAGCAAACTAGAAAGCGGCAAACTCACCCTGGAAAAGACCATGCTCCATCTGCCCCGCACCTTGAAAGATGTGCTGCAGACCTTTACCATCACCGCCCGAGAAAAAGCACTGGAGCTGCAACTGGAAATCCACCCCACCCTCTTTCACTGCCTGATCGGCGACCCCACCCGACTTCGGCAAATCCTGATCAATCTGGTTGGCAACAGCATCAAATTCACCGAACGGGGCAGCGTTACCCTCTCAGTGATGCCACAGGGAAAAGGGTTCTACCAGTTCTCGGTGGCTGACACCGGCATCGGCATGACTCCCGAGCAGATCCAACGAATATTCGAACCTTTCATCCAGGCCGACCAGTCCACCGCCCGCCGGTACGGCGGCACCGGCTTGGGCACCACCATCAGCAAACAACTAGTTGAGTTGATGGCAGGCAAGATCTGGGCCGAAAGCGATTTTGGCAAGGGAACGACCTTTCACTTTACCGTCCCCTTCGACGAACCGAACTGCGCCGCCGACTGCCGCGAGAATTGCCCTGCCCACACCACCGTAGGCGAGATTCCCCTACCCAAATCAAAACGACGTTTCCGCATTCTCCTGGTGGAAGATATAGCTGCCAACGTCACCCTGGCAACCATCAGACTGAAACAGCAGGGACACCAAGTCATGGTGGCATGGAATGGTCTTGAGGCGCTGGCGGCGGTACAAAAAGAACCATTTGATCTCATCTTGATGGACGTCCAGATGCCAAAAATGGACGGCATGGAAGCTACCCGCCAGATCCGCAGCCAAGAGAAAGAGAATCGCCACACCCCGATCATCGCCATGACCGCCAGCGTCATGCATGAAGATCTGGAACTCTGTCGCCAAGCCGGCATGGATGAGATTGTTCCCAAACCGGTGGATTTCTCGCAACTTTTCGCTACCATGGAACAGACCGTACCCAAGGGCGTCGGCGAGCCAATCACGGAAATAAAGATCGACCTTAGCGACCAGCTAAACTTTGTTCTTCCAGAACTGCCCGGCATAGACACCGCAAAAGGGTGCCAAACCTGGCAGGACACCACCAGCTACGTCAAGGCCCTGCATGGCTTTGCCAAAGAGCATGGTAAGCTGGCTGACACCCTGCGGGAACTCATCGCCGCCGCCAACTTCACCCAAAGCTACCACCTGACCCATGCCCTGAAAGGCGTTGCCGGCAACCTGGCCGTCAATGCCGTTGCCGAAGCCGCAGACCAACTGGGCCTGGCCATCAAGCAACAAGAGGTGGCCGCGATCAACAGCCTAATCCCCCTTTTGGCCGAGACCTTAGACTCCGCCACCGAGGCCATCAAGACCCTTGATCTTCTCAGCCCGGCACCACAAGGCACACTGAAACCTTTTGATCCCGAAATAATCGCCACCATCTTGTCCCATCTCCACCAGGCCCTGGAGATGGACAACCCCGACTTTGTAGAACCGGTTCTTTCCCAGTTAAGAGAGTACCTGCCCGAAGAAAAAATCAACCCGCTCCACCAACTGATAGAAGCCTTTGAATTTGAAAAGGCAAAAACCGCCACCCACACTTTGGCTACGGACCTTAAACTCAACTCACAAAAAAAATCATGACAGAACTGACAAAAGCCCAAACTATCCTCATCGTGGACGACGAGCCGAACAACCTCAAGGTTCTGCAACATATCCTGAAGCAATCCTACGAATTGGTCTTCGCCACTGACGGGGAAAAAGCATTAAGGGCGGCAGAAAAACACGCTCCCAACCTCATCCTTTTGGATATCATGATGCCGAAGATGGATGGCTACGAAGTCTGCCGCCACCTGAAAGCGAACCCCGCCACCGCCAAAATCCCGATCATTTTCGTTACCGGTCTCAGCGCGGAAGAAGACGAAAGCAAGGGCTTTGCCGTCGGCGGGGTGGATTACATCACCAAACCAGTTTCGGCGCCAGTGGTCAAAGCGCGGGTTAAAACCCATCTGGCTCTCCACGACCAACAAATGACCTGCGAGGCAACGGTACATCACCGCACCGAAGAACTTGAAGAGAGCCATCGCGCCGCCATCTATATGTTGGGCGAGGCTGGCCACTACAACGATTCCGATACTGGAACCCATATCTGGCGCATGGCCGCCTATGCCGCCGCCATCGCCAGAGCAGCCGGTTGGCCGGTGGAGCAGGCAAGGATGCTGGAAATGGCTGCCCCCATGCATGACACCGGCAAAATCGGTATTCCAGACGCGATCTTGAAAAAACCGGCTAAACTTAATAGCGAAGAGTGGGTTATCATGAAAACCCACACCTCCATCGGCCACTCAATTTTATCACAAAGCGAAGCGCCTCTTTTTAAAATGGCCGCCGACATCGCCCTTGCCCACCATGAAAAATGGAACGGCACCGGCTATCCCAACGGCCAAGAAGCAGAAAGAATCCCAGAATGCGCCAGGATAGTCGCCATTGCCGATATTTTCGATGCCTTGACCATGCGCCGCCCCTACAAAAAAGCATGGAGTACCGAAGCGTCTCTGGCCGAAATCAAAAAAAGCAGCACCACCCATCTTGACCCACACCTCGTGGCATTGTTTCTATCCATCGAAGAAGAAATCTTGGGAATAAAGAATCTCTGGGATCAACGCGAAGAAACGCTAAACAGGTAGAGAATACCTACCTATCAACCTGTCAAGCCGCGCAATACCCGTAAATTCTCGATATCCTCAACCAGATCATCGCCCTTGGGGGTTTCAAGCGCCATGGGATGGGAGGAGAAACGGGGGTCGTTCAGCAACAGCCGGAACCCATCGAGACCGATCTCGCCCTGGCCGATATGGGTATGACGATCAACCCGGCTACCCAGCCCCTTGATGGAATCGTTGAGATGAAAAAACTTAAGCCGATCCAGGCCGATCTGTTGATCAAAATTGGCAAAAACCGCCTCATATCCCGCCGTGGTCCTGAAATCATAACCGGCGGCAAAGACGTGACAGGTATCCAAACAGACCCCAAGCCGGTGGGAATATTGCGACTGGGCAATCATCGCCGCCAATTCCTCAAAACGTGAACCCAGGTTGGTTCCCTGCCCGGCAGTGGTCTCCAGCAGCACCATGACCTCCCCTTCATCCTCGGCCAACACCTCATCCAGATGCTTTACGAACCGCTCAATCCCCTTTGCAACCCCGTCACCGAGATGAGAGCCAGGATGCATTACCAAGTATGGAATAGCCAGGGCCTGACAACGATCGAGCTCGTCTGCCAAGGCAACCATGGATTTTGCCACCGTTTCGTTCTTGTTGGAAGCCAGATTGATCAAATAGGAATCGTGGGAGGCAACGGGCGGCTGGCCTGCCTGCTTCCATGCCGCCTTAAACAACGCGACCTCTTCCGCGCTTACCGGTAAAGCCCGCCACTGTCGCTGATTACGGGTAAAGACCTGCAACGCCTCACCACCAGCCTTATGCAACCGGGCAAAGGCAAGATGAAGCCCCCCGGCCACCGACATATGGGCGCCAATTAACGGCATCAAACCACCTCCACCATCAACGCAATCTGTCCAGCATCTTCGTGTACCGTTCTTCGCTGGCCCGCAAGCGTTCAGAAATGATGGCAGCCAGATTCCGGTAAAGCTTCAGACAAAGGGCGGGGTTAGAAAGCCTGAGCACGGTTTCGTTAATGGCCAGAGCCCTGGTTGCCCTGGTGGCGATAACCGATGCCGACCGCGGCAAGCGATCAACAATGGCCATTTCCCCCACGCAACTGCCCTCGCCCAACTCATCAAGCACCACATGGCGATCTTCGGAATCATCCACCACCGCCACCGCTCCGGAAAGGATAATATACATGGTGGTGCCGGAAGTGCCTTTGCGAATCAAATAATCGAACTTCCCGTAATTTTCCTTACTGGAGAGCTTAAAAATCGTGCCCAATTCTTCTTCGGAGAAGTCATTAAAGAACAGATAACGCTTCTTCAGCTGCGCAATAATCTTCAACTCATCATAGGAAAACCGTTTAACAACTTTCTGCTCGGGGCGCATATTCCGCTGGGCAAGGTATAACTCCATGGAATCGGCAAACTCTTCCGCCGAGACGAAACGATTATCCCGTTTTTTCTCCAGCGCCCGGCCAATAATCCCGGCCAATTCGTCATCCACCTTGTTGTTAAGTACCGACAAGGAAGAAGGTCTTTGGGTAAGAACCGCCCGGAAACGCTCTTGCTGATTGCTACCCTGAAAAGGTTTCTGAAAACAGAGCCATTCGTAAGCGAGAACCCCCAGAGAGAAAACATCGGAGCGTTGATCCAGCACCTCGCCCCGAATCTGTTCCGGTGCCATATAGAGTGGCGTGCCAAGCACCCCACCTTCACTAATCATCATATTGCTTCCGGCCACCTGCATAATCCGGGCGATCCCGAAATCGGTAATCTTCGGCAGTTGGTCTTTCAAGATCATAACATTGGCGGGTTTGATATCCCGGTGCAAGACCCCGCGCTGATGCGCATAGTGAAGGGCGCGGGCCACCATCACCAACAACCCGATCTTATCCGCCACAGAAATCGCTGCCCGGCGGACGATGAGGTCTTTAATCGTACAACCGTCAATGAATTCCATGACGATATAGGGCTCGCTATCCTGCACCCCCATATCATAAATAGTGGTGATATGACTGTGATTGAGCTGACCGACAATGCGCGCCTCCTGCATGAAGAGGTCCAAAGCCTTCAGGTAATCGGCATCATCTTTGAGCCGATCATTACGCAGGGTTTTTATCGCCACCTGCCGGTTGATCAGATCATCCAAGGCCAGATAGACAACCCCCATGGCGCCCTGCCCGAGCTTCTTGCGAACGCAATACCTGCCTATCTTCTCCATAGCAATCCACCCAACCAACTTAATGGAAGATCAAAAAATACAAAACACGTTCTTACCATTCCCAACTCACAACAACATTAAATAACTTCACGTAAACGAGGGATACCACAGATTCTCAATCGGTAAGTCGTTCCAGCGGCTGCACACTCTCCTGATTGATTTCCTCCAAAAGAAGACCCGGCATACTGGCAAAAGCATCGGCGCGATGATCGGCATCAAGAAAATCTTCCCGAAAGGAAGAGATCAGATTCATTTGCTTCCAACGAGGAAGATAATACTGAACCAGGGCTGGCAAGGCACCATACACCGTCATTTCCGATGACGGGTCAACAAAACTCGACGCAGCTATCTTTGCCGCCGACAGGGTTTGCGTTTCATAAAAGTTTTCAAGAAAAATCAACTCTTTCGGTTCTCGGGCCTTAATCCCGAGGCGTCCTAGGAAACGCAGCAACCGCCGCAACACTCCCCGGCTGGTACGAGCCAGACGATAAGGCATAAATATTTCCCGTGGCGTCTTCAACTCCAGAAAATCCCTGAGGGTCAAGATCAGACTGGCCAGTTCAACCGGCTCGGAATCAACAAAATGATAGCCTTGCCCTGAAAATTCGGCCCGATTATCCAGGAGATGATGGACGAAGAAAGGCAGTTTTGCGGCATTGGAATAGGAGTGCCTCACTCCCGGCTTGGTAAGTAAAACCGGCATGGCCCGATCGGCTACGGAATAAAGCAAGCGGCTGAAGCCCTGAATCTTGTGATCATGCTCTCCGTAAACCACCCCCAAGCGAATACAGGTATAATCAAGACCCTGCTGCTCATGCATATGCTGCAAGGTCAATTCCGACATCAGCTTTGATTTGGCGTAGTTGCCAAGATCGGCGCTAAGGGGCAGATGCTCGCTCTCGCAAAGGTTTTCACCCGAAGGGAGAACGGCCGCGCTACTGAAATAGATATAAGGGATACCAAAAGCAAGAGCGGCCCGAGCCAGGTTAACCGCGCCTAGATAGTTCACCTCGTAGGAAAGTTTTGGCTCACTGTCAATGGAGGCGATGGCGCAATTGATAATAAAATCCGGGCGGTTTTTACGAAAATAACGGCGAATATCATCGGGCTCCCGCAGGCTCAAACGCTTGCTGTTCGGCACCAGCAGGTCAATATTGTCCGCTGCCGCCGTGGTTTTGAAATAATGCATCAGGGTGCCACCGATCAGCCCAGAACCACCAACCAAAATCCCCAGTCGCCTAGAGGAATCTCTCTTCTCAACCACCATCCGTCACCCTTATAGCAAGAAACATGACCACCGCTTTAATCGGCAAGCCTAATTTTCCGCCAACCCACAGGTTGACCGTTGCCCGTTCCAGAGTATTATATAAAAAGATACATTACAATACCTGCCAACAGGCGTCTCACCATATCCATCAATTAATCCGCGACACCTGCTTCTTCAGCCCGGAGCCAAACCAGAAATCATGCCAACATTTAAACGCCACGAACTCCCCTCGGTCTGGAAAACCATTACCCAGAGCGACATCCCGCCGGTCTTTCTGCTCTTCGGCGAGCGCTACCTCTGCCGCCAGGTTGCCGAAGAACTTTGCAGCCGCCTTCTGCCCGATGAACAACAGCGCGCGCAAAACCTGCAAGGGATCGACGGCGACCAGGAAGACCCCATCGCCACCCTGAACACTCTGCGCACCTTCAGTATGCTTCCCGGACGGCGATTGTTTAGGGTGATGGATTCGCGGCTCTTCTATTCTAAGGGGGTGGCAAAGACCCTGTGGGAAAAGACGAAACAGGCCTACGATAAAAAGGAACTCAAGAAGGCCGGGCGACTGGCCGGACAGCTGCTGGACCTGGCTGGCCTTGACGGCGACTCCGCCGGTGAAGAACTCATCACCCTTTCCACCAGCCGCTGGCAAGCCCTGCTCGGGTTTGCCAAGCCATCGGAAAAAATGGCCTGGCTCACCGAGGCGCTGGCAGCCACCCCTGTTCGCAGCAGCAAAACCGCAAAAACTGCCGATGTGGCCGACCAGTATATGGAAGCTCTGGAAAAGGGCCTACCACCAAACAATATCCTGATCCTGGTCGCCGAGGCCGCAGACAAACGCACCCGCCTTTATAAATATCTGGACAAAAAGGGGGTAATAATCGACCTCTCGGTGGACACCGGCGCAAGCTCCGCTGCCCGCAAGGATCAAGAAGCGGTTCTCCGCGATCTGGTGCAAAAAACCCTCACCGGGCTGGGCAAAACCATCGCCCCCCGCGCCCTCACCCTCCTCCTTGACCGGGTGGGCTTCCATCCGGTGGCAGCGGTGATGGAAACCGAGAAACTGGCCCTGTCGGTGGGCGACGCTGCCAACATCGACAGCGACGACTTAGAAGCCATGATCGGTCGCACCCGCGAGGAAGCCCTTTTCGCCTTTACTGAAGCGGTGGCCACAAAAAACCTCGCCAGCTCCCTGCAACTCATGCACCGCTTACTGGAAAACCAGGTTCACCCGCTGGTGATTGTTTCCGGCCTACGGAACCATCTCCGCAAACTCCTCTTTATCCGCGCCTTAGAAGCACAGAAATCGCCGCCATACCGGGCCGGTTCAGACTACAATACCTTTCAAAGAGGGTATCTGGCGCAACTGAAGGCGGCTCGCCCCCAATGGCCGAAGATGCTGGCAGGACACCCCTTTGTGGTCTACAAGCTCTTTCAACAAGCGGAAAATTTCACCGTCGCAACCCTGAAATCAGCCCTTCGCGAAATCCTTAATGCCGATTTCCGCCTCAAGGGCTCGGGACTGCCCCACGAGGTTATCCTTGAGAACATGCTTTTTCGGATCACGGGCGCCAACCAGCCCCAAACCGCAACAGGAGGACAAAGATGAGCCAACCATCCCCACCAATAAGGTTGCTCTTCCCCCTTCTCATCCTGGCTTTCACCTTGGCGAGCTGCACAATCCCCGCCAGCCGCTATCTTGCCACTGGCCCAATCACCCCTGCTGCCTACTCCGACCCCGCAACAGCCATGGTTTTGATTCACCCCTTTACTGAAACTTTTTCCTCTACTCCCCCCATTGGTCGCCATCTTTTCTCAGGGAACAAACAGACGAAACTGCTGATCAAACCACAAAGTGCCAGCCACACCCTCACGAACCTCCTGCAACAGGAACTGACCACCAGAAAGATCACCGTGGCCCGCAATGACCACGACTGGGACCAGTCTCCAGCCAGTCTGGCCTCCTTCAAGAGCCCGAACCGACTACTCATCACCGGCCAGATCAGCCACCTGGCCCTAAACGTTGACGAAACTTTTTTCTCCACCAAAGCGCGGGTGGAAATAGATGTGGAATGCGTGTTGGGACAGATTCGGGACAAAAAAGTTATTCGTCGACACGTGCATGTTACGCAAGAAATGATTAGAGTTCGCTTTAATCAGCAGGAATTGGAAAAATTACTCCACAACTGCCTAACTGCAGCAAGTAAAGAAATCCTTGCCCAGTGCAGCAACATTGTGGCATTTATACCCATACAGACGCCACCGCAATCCCCAACCACGGAAACAAACGAGCCCAGAGTCTCGGCAAGCCATGAGCGCATCAGTAAAACATACCGAGGGAGAGACTCTTACCCAGTACGAGCAAAAAATACGGGAACCTTCTCTCTACAAAGTCCTCTTACATAATGACGACTACACCTCCATGGAATTCGTGGTGATGATCTTGGAAACGATCTTCTCCAAGTCAAGCCAAGAGGCTGCAAAAATCATGATGAACGTGCATCGCCGGGGGGTTGGTATTGCCGGCATCTACTCCAGAGACATTGCCGAGACAAAAAAACAAACGGTGACTGCCCAAGCTCGCAGCAACAACTTTCCTCTAAAATGTTCAATAGAACAGGCCTAAAGGGTGCACTGGAACCATTAGTCACCGAAAAAGGAGTGTAGCAACCACAATGATCAGCCACAAACTGGAAATGGCGCTGGTAATGGCCATCCGCGAAGCCAAATCACACCGACATGAACATGTCACCGTTGAGCATATCCTCTACGGTCTGCTCCATGAAGAGCAGGCGGTAAAAATCATCACCAACTGCGGCGGTGATCGTGACAGCCTCAAACTAAAGCTCGAAACCTACTTCGCCGCCAACCTGGCCACCAGCAACGATGAGGAAAGGGAAGAACCGGCCCAAACCATCGGCTTCAACCGAGTCTTGCAACGGGCCATCGCCCATGTGCAAAGTTGCGGCAAGAAAGAGGTGGATTCCGGCGATGTACTGGTTTCCATTTTCTCAGAACCAGAGTCCTTCGCAGTCTTCTTTTTACAATCGGAAGGTCTTGAACGGTTGAGCGTGGTGGAATTCATCTCCCACGACATGCCTATTCCGGCGGCAACGCCCGTGAAAGAAAAACCGGGCGAGAAAGAAAAACCCGAATCCGCCCTGGATAAATACACGGTCAACTTTGCCCAACGAGCCGCAGATGGCAAGATCGACCCCCTTATTGGTCGTGACCGCGAAACGCACCGACTGATGCAGATCCTCTGCCGCCGTCGCAAGAATAATCCCCTGCTGGTGGGCGAACCTGGCGTTGGCAAAACCGCCATTGCCGAGGGCTTAGCCCTGCATATTCATGAAGGCAAGGTCCCGGAAGTGTTGGCTGACGTGGAACTACGCCTCCTGGACATGGGCTCACTTCTTTCCGGCACCAAGTATCGGGGCGATTTCGAGCAACGAATCAAAGCGGTGATCACGGCAGTGGAAAAAGAGCCCAACATCATCCTTTTTATAGATGAAATCCACACCATCGTCGGCGCCGGCTCCACCAGCGGCGGCAGCATGGATGCATCAAACCTGCTTAAACCGGCCCTGCAATCAGGCTCCCTGCGCTGCATCGGGTCCACCACCTATGAAGAACACAAAAACTACATAGAAAAAGATCGGGCCCTGGCCCGCAGGTTTCAGAAAATAGATGTCGAGGAGCCCTCGGTGGCAGACACCCAGGCGATCTTGAAAGGACTACAGTCCCGCTACGAGGAGCACCACGGGGTTCGCTACTCGGATACCGCCATCAAGGCCACCGCCGAACTTGCCCACCGCTACATCACCGATCGCTTTCTGCCGGACAAGGCCATCGACGTCCTCGACGAACTGGGCGCATCTTTCCGCTTGAAAGACGGCATGAAAAGAAAAAAACCACGTACCGTCACCGTTCGCGACGTGGAGGCGGTTATCTCAAGAATCGCCAGAATCCCAGCCAGAAACACCTCGTCGTCGGAGGTGGAAAAACTACAACAGCTCGATCAAGACCTACAAAAAGAAATCTACGGACAGGATCAGGCGCTCAAAGTCATCACCACTGCCATTAAACGATCCCGGGCTGGGCTCAAGCCCCCCGAAAGACCCACCGGCGCCTTCCTCTTTGCCGGCCCCACCGGGGTGGGTAAGACCGAAGTGGCCCGGCAACTGGCCAACTCCCTCTCTGTCCATTTCGAACGCATCGACATGAGTGAGTACATGGAAAAACACGCCGTGGCGCGCCTCATCGGCTCGCCGCCTGGCTATATCGGCTTTGAGCAAGGAGGTCTGCTCACCGAGGCCATCCGCAAACACCCCTACAGCGTGCTGCTCCTTGACGAGATCGAAAAGGCGCACCCGGATGTTTTCTCCATCCTCCTCCAGGTCATGGATCATGCCACCCTTACCGATAATAATGGTCGCCGTGCTGATTTCCGTAATGTCATCCTGATCATGACCACCAACGCCGGTGCCCGCGAGCGCAGCGAACGAACCATCGGCTTTACGGGTGACAACAGCGGCAAGGACCAGAAGGCGATCAAGAGCCTCTTCGCCCCCGAGTTTCGCAACCGCCTAGACGCAGAGATTTCCTTTAACAGCCTGGACAAACCAGTCATGGAACGAGTGGTCGACAAACTGGTCAAGGAACTTGAATTGCAACTTGCCGAGAAAAAAGTTACCATCACTCTTTCTGTTGCCGCTCGATCCTGGCTGGCGCAAAAAGGCTACGATCCAGAATACGGTGCCCGCCCCTTGCGGCGACTGATCATGCGGGAGATCGGCGACCCACTGTCCGAAGAAATCCTTTTCGGAAAGCTAAACAAGGGCGGGGCTGTCCAAATCGGCACCAGCAAAAACAAGCTTACCTTCTCGTACAGAGAAAAATAAACCAATCCACACCAAAAACAGGAGTACCAACAAATGCGTAAAAAAATGATCTGTCTTGCCTGCGGAATGGCTCTCACCCTATCCCTTACCGGCTGCGGCGACAAAACCAAGAAGGCCGAAGAAGCAACAGTTCCAGCCGAACACGCCACCAGCGCACCAGCGGCAACCATCGGCACCAAGACCCCGGCGGTAATGGTCACCGGCACCATCAAGGAATCACTCACCGGCGGCGGCTTCACCTATGTCCTCCTGAACAAAGCAGAAGGTGGCGAACCAACTTGGTACGCGATGCCTGAAAGCAAGGTTGCGGTGGGCGACAGCATTACCTTGGAGGCAGGCAGCACCTTCCCCAATTTTTACAGCAAAGCCCTGGACCGCACCTTTGACACCCTGATCTTCTCGCAGGGCCTTGCCGGTGCCGCCGGTGCCGCCTCTCCCCACACCATGAATATGATGCACGGCTCCGACAATGCCGCCGCTGCCGCCCCCCATGGTGGCGATGCCGACGCTTCCTTTGCCAATGCGGTACAATCAGAAGAGCAAAACGGCAGCACCATGCTTGACCCCAACCTTGTCTCTCCGGGCAGCGACAAGGCCGTTGTTCCCTTTGCTGATCTTAAGGTTGCAAAAGCCAGCGGCGCCAATGCTTACACCGTCAGCGAAATCTTTAGCAAAGCCGCAACCCTCAACACCCAAAAAGTTCGGATTCATGGCCAGGTCATGAAGGTTTCCCGGATGATCATGGGCAAAAACTGGATTCACCTCCAAGACGGTACCGGTGAGCCCATGAGTAACACCCATGACCTGGTGGTCACCACCATGGCCGAGCCCGCCGCTGGCGACACCATCACCATTGAAGGAACCCTTAGCGCTGACAAGGACTTCGGTGCCGGTTACCGTTACAACGCCATCATTGAGGACGCCACCATCAGCAAGTAAGACTATCCAAACCTGCTGTAACGAAAATACCGGCGCATCGCCCCTTGGCGGTTCGCCGGTATTTATTTTTAACCACGGGAAGAATATGCGTTTCGTTGTCATCGGCCCCGGTGCTCTCGGTTGCCTATTTGCCGCCTCCTTAAGCGCCGACCATAAACATGAAGTGTGGATTGTTGACCACAACCAGCAACGGGCAGCTATTCTGGCCCGAGATGGAATCAGCCTCCATAACGAAACAATAGTAAAAAAATGCCCGGTACGGGCAACCAGCAATGCCAACGAAATCGATGCTGTCCACTGCATCCTTCTCTGCGTCAAATCCCATCAGGTGCAAGCAGCACTGGCCACAAACAGGGCTTTCCTCCATACCGCCCCCCTGACCATCGCTTTTCAAAACGGTATCGGCCATCTGCAAACCCTGGCCACAGAACTACCCCTAGGGAAATGGGGGGTGGGCGTCACCGCCCAAGGGGCGAACCTCATCGGACCGGGTCGGGTACGACATGGCGGCAAAGGCCATACTACCCTGGGTTTTTTAACTCCTCCCCAGCCAGACATACTGAACAATCTTCAGCACATCGCCACCGCCCTCACCGAAGCCAACATCGAAACAACAACAGATGAACAGATTAACCAAAAGATCTGGCAGAAACTTCTGATCAATGTCGGCATCAACGCCCTCACCGCCAGTCTTGACTGCACCAACGGCGACCTCCTCCACTCACCGAGCAGTTGCCAACGCATGCGCCTAGCCATCCTGGAAGGAGCAGCAGTGGCCGCAGCTTTGGGTATCCCCATCAACCACGAGCCAGTGTCACTGACCATGAAGGTCTGCCGAGAAACTGCGACCAACATCTCATCAATGCTGCAAGACGTCAGGAATAAACGACGCACTGAGATTGACGCCATCAATGGCGCCATCGTCCACGAAGGGCATCGCCTGGGCATCCCTACCCCGGAAAACAAAGCTCTGGTACAGAAAATAAAGGGGCTTGAAAACAGCTATCTTGTTGATTCTGCTTGACAGACACCAAATACATATTAAATAATGTCAAGTTTCCATGCACACTACGTGTGTTAAACAAAAAATTTATTCACAAACATTGTCGATATAGAAAAGGAGCAACAATGGCAAACTATCTCTTCACCTCAGAGTCGGTTTCGGAAGGACATCCAGATAAGGTTGCGGATCAGATCTCCGATGCGGTACTTGACGCCATCCTTGAGCAGGACAAAACAGCTCGGGTAGCCTGTGAAACCATGGTTACCACCGGCATGGCAGTTCTTGCTGGCGAGATCACCACCTCGGCGTGGATTGATATGCCCAATGTGGTTCGTGAGACCATCAAGGGTATCGGTTATAACTCTTCCGATATGGGCTTTGACTGGCAATCCTGCGCGGTGCTCACCAGTATCGACAAGCAGTCTGCCGATATCGCGGTGGGTGTTGACGAGGGAACCGGCCTCGACCTTGACCAAGGCGCCGGCGACCAGGGCTTGATGTTCGGTTATGCCTGCCAAGAAACCAAGGTGCTGATGCCCATGCCCATCACCTATGCTCACCTCCTCACCAAACGGCAATCTGAGGTGCGCAAAGCAGGTCTCCTGCCTTGGCTCCGCCCCGATGCCAAGAGCCAGGTAACCATTGAGTATGTGGACAACAAGCCCAAAAGGGTGGAGGCCATTGTTCTTTCAACCCAGCATAGCCCGGATGTTGATTACGAAGACCTCAAGGAAGGGGTGATGGAAGAGATCGTTAAAAAGATCATTCCCGCCGAGATGGTTGACCAGAACACCAAGTATTTCATCAACCCCACTGGCCGCTTTGTTATCGGTGGCCCCGTTGGCGATTGCGGGGTAACCGGCCGCAAGATCATTGTTGACACCTATGGCGGCATGGGCTCCCATGGCGGCGGCGCTTTCTCCGGCAAGGATCCCTCCAAGGTGGATCGTTCATCCTCTTACATGGGTCGCTATGTGGCCAAGAATATTGTTGCCGCAGGCCTTGCCGAGCAATGCGAAGTACAGGTCGCCTACGCCATCGGTATTGCCCAGCCGGTTTCCATTAACGTGGTCACCTTCGGCACCGGCAAGATCAGTGATGAGAAGATCAAACAGTTGATTAATGAGCATTTTGACATGCGTCCCAAGGCGATCATCCAACAGCTTGACCTACTGCGACCCATTTATCGGAAGACGGCAGCTTATGGGCATTTTGGTCGCGAGCGGGCCGATTTCACTTGGGAAAGAACTGATAAGGCGGAGGCGCTGCGGGCAGCCGCTGGCCTCAAATAATTAAAAACGATCCCAGGCACCACAACTGCTTCGTCATCAACCAGTCCGCATAGCGCTGCTATAGCGGGCTGGTTTCTTCCTTGCATTTGCGGCACCTGAAATCGCTTTAGGCTTCAACGCCTTTTTTTAAATCGAAAACCTTTGGCGATATTACCAGCCAAAGGTTTATTCGTTTCACATACAAACACAAATCCATGCATGGGAGTTTGAATCATGAGTTTTACTGACTATAAAGTTGCTGATATGAGTCAGGCCGATTGGGGCCACAAAGAAATAGCCATTGCCGAGACCGAAATGCCCGGCCTGATGGCGCTGCGCGAAGAGTACGGGGCTGCCAAACCTCTCAAGGGCGCACGGATCACCGGCTCTCTGCACATGACCATCCAAACCGCAGTCTTGATCGACACCCTGGTGGCGCTGGGCGCTGAAGTTCGTTGGGCCTCCTGCAACATCTTTTCCACCCAAGATCACGCCGCTGCCGCCATCGCTGACAAGGGCATTCCGGTCTATGCCTGGAAGGGTGAGACCATCGAAGAGTACTGGTGGTGTACCGATCAAGCCATCACCTGGCCGGACGGTAAGGGTCCGAACATGATTCTCGACGACGGCGGCGACGCCACCCTGCTGCTCCATAAGGGCGTAGAGTTTGAGAAAGCAGGGGCAGTGCCTGCCGCCACCGCCGATGACAACGAGGAATGGACCGCCGTACTGGATTACTTGGGCCGCACCTTTGCCGAAGACAACCAGAAATGGACCAAGATGGCCACCAACGTCCGTGGCGTCACCGAAGAGACCACCACCGGTGTTCACCGCCTCTACCACATGGAGAAGGCCGGTGAGCTTCTTTTCCCAGCCATGAACGTCAACGACTCGGTAACCAAATCCAAGTTCGACAACCTCTACGGTTGCCGAGAATCCCTTTTGGACGGCATCAAACGCGCCACCGACGTGATGATTGCTGGCAAGGTCGCTGTGGTTCTTGGTTATGGCGATGTGGGCAAGGGCTGCGCCCAAGCCTTCCGCGGCATGGGAGCCACCACCCTGGTCACCGAGATTGATCCCATCTGCGCCCTCCAGGCAGCCATGGAAGGCTACCGAGTGGTCACCATGGAAGAGGCGTGCAAGTTAGGCGACATCTTCGTCACCACCACCGGCAACGTCAACGTCATCGACCACGACCACATGGTGGCGATGAAGGATCAGGCCATTGTCTGCAACATCGGCCACTTCGACTCCGAGATCAATATCGCTTCCGTCCGTAAATACCAGTGGGAGAACATCAAACCGCAGGTGGATCACGTTATCTTCCCGGACGGCAAACGAATCATCATCCTCGCCGAGGGACGATTGGTTAACCTGGGTTGCGCCACCGGCCACCCCAGCTTCGTCATGTCCGCCTCCTTCACCAATCAGGTGCTGGCGCAGATGGAACTGCTCAATAACGGCGACAACTACGAGAACAAGGTCTATGTCCTGCCCAAGGTACTCGACGAAAAAGTGGCCCGCCTCCACCTCAAGAAGATCGGCGCCAACCTCACCACCTTGAGCCAAGCGCAGTCCGAATACATTGACATCCCGGTGGACGGCCCGTACAAAGCCAACCACTACCGCTACTAAACAAAGCGAATTAACCAATCAGCAGATAAAAAAAGGCCCGCTTCGTGCGGGCCTTTTTTTATCTCTGCACCAAGGTTAAATCGCCGGAAAGCACTTCGTACTCACCACCGCTGTCATCCCTGACATGCAGAATACCGTTTCCATCTGGCCCCAAGGACACTCCCTCCACCGTCTTTCCGGCCGGAGTTAACCAGGCAAGCCGCTTGCCCAAGGTGGCATCACGACGCTGCCAATCAGCAAGAACAGACGGAAACTCACCCTGCTCAAGGCGGGCAACCTCAATATCCACCGCCCGCACCATAGCCGCCAATAACTCTCCCCGGCAAAGAGATTCACCACCGGCAACAAGCAACGACGTCACCTGCGCCTGTAATTCCTCTGGAAAAAGATCAAGGGATGTCAGGACATTGAGACCAATTCCCAGCACCACCAGAGTTGGCTTACCCACGGCCAGAGGGCCGGTTTCGGTGAGGATGCCGCAGAATTTTTTCCCAGCCAGGAGAAGATCATTGGGCCATTTAATCCCAGGCGCAAGGCCGGTGACCTCCTCCACCGCTTTACAGACGGCCAAGGCCGCCACCAAGGTAATTTTTGACAGATCAGCCGGTTCAAGTCGCGGTCGCAAGAGCATGGAAAAATAAAGCCCCTGCCCCGGCGGCGACAGCCAGGCTCTACCCAAACGACCCCGACCGCAATCCTGGCTTTCCGCCACCACCAATGTTCCTGCCGGTTCCCCCCGCCGCCCCAGTTGCATGGCAACCTCGTTAGTAGAGCCGGTTTCAACAAAATAATGCACCCGGTGCGCAGCAAGCATACCAGTTGCCCGCATCCGCTCCCAGACTAGGTCTCTCTCCATTACCATCATCACCCCCGTATCCAACCTATTTTGCAACTCAAACTCCTACCAGAGCACCACCATACACGCAAGAAGCTCATTCTCGGTTGTCTCTTTTCTTGTCCAAGTCTCACCGTTATGCTACTTTTCATTAACCCCTATCAACAAAAAGATGCCCACATCTTACAAATGAGACCCACAAGAGGATTTATGCGACCACCCACCGATTTCACCCTTACCGACCAGTTACGGATGACCGACCGGGAAATCCGCCGCCGCAAAGAACTTCTCTACATCACCAGCGAAGACACCGAGCTTCTGCTCAACCTCAAACCCCTGATCGCCAATCAGGTTGACCATTTGGTCGAAGAATTTTACCACGACCAGGTACAGGTATCTGAGATATCAAGACTTATCGGCGACGCAGACAGCCTCGGCCGCCTGAAGAAACATATGCGGATGTACATCCTCTCCCTGTTTGACAGCGATTATGGTCACGATTACGTCCTCTCCCGGTTACGCATCGGCATGGTCCACAAACGGATCGGGGTCTCACCCAAGTTATACGTCGCTGCCATCCGCAACTTGCAAAACCGAATCCGACAAATCATTACCAGCCAAACAGAAAAGGATTGCAAACGCTGCGGCCAACATATCAACTCGCTGGAAAAAATCTTTTTCTTTGACCTGCAACTGGTTTTCGATACTTATATCCACAGCCTGATGGACGAACTCTCCCGGGGCAAAGAAGAGATCGAACAGTACGCCGAGAGCCTGGAAGAAACAGTGGCTGAACGAACCAAGGATCTCTTTGAACTGGCCCGAAAAGACGGCCTCACCAATCTCCTCAACCAGCGCAGTTTTTACGAAGAACTACGCCGTGAGCTGGCCCGCACCCAACGACATGGCAACACCCTGTCCCTGATCTATTTTGACCTGGACAACTTCAAGGGGATCAACGACACCCTGGGCCATACCCGCGGCGATGAAATTTTGGCCGGGGCAGGTGAAGCCATGCGTCAGGCCATTCGCGCCGAAGATATCCCGGCCCGTTACGGCGGCGACGAATTCTGCATCATCCTCCCCCAGACCAACACCGAAGAGAGCACCATGGTCGCCAATCGGCTCACCGCTGCATTTGACAAGACAATAACCGACAGCGGGGTTACAATGAGCATCGGCATCGCAACCATGAACAGCGATACCCCCATTGATGCTGACAGCTTGGTGAAAAAAGCCGACAACGCCATGTACAAATCCAAGAAAAAACCAGGCCACGCCATCACCGTGGCCGACCAATGACAATTACCCCCAATGGACATTCTTACCATTCTTCTTATCGCTATCGCCCTGGCGGTGGACGCCTTCGCAGTGGCGGTAGCTACCGGGGTAAGCCTTTGCGCCGTGAGCTTTCGCCAGCTCTTTCGACTTTCCTGGCATTTCGGCCTCTTTCAAGCCGGGATGACCATCCTTGGCTGGGCGGCTGGACTCTCCGTCCGCAATTTCACGGAAACCGTCGCTCCCTGGCTGGCCTTTTTCCTCCTCGCCTTTGTTGGCGGACGCATGATTATTGAAGCTCTGCGCTCCCCGGATGAAGAAAAATCCATTGCCGATCCCACCACCGGTAAATCTCTAATCATTCTTTCGGTGGCAACCAGCATTGATGCCCTTGCCGTGGGAGTCAGTTTCGCTCTTCTCAAGGCGGAAGTATGGTTGCCAGCCCTGATCATCGGTGTTGTTGCCTCTCTGCTCACCATTATCGGCCTGCGCCTTGGTTGCCTGGTGGGAGCCACCTCCAAGCTCGGGGCCAGAGCGGAGATTATCGGCGGCCTGGTGCTGATCGGAATCGGTCTCAACATCCTTCACCAACACGGTATTTTATAACTTCAACCCTTCTCAAGAACACTCAACCATCCTTTTACATTGACATCCGCCCACCGTCGCTTTATTTATATTGATTCCGTTTTGATTACCGCGCCAAGCAGCGTATTTAGCCTACCACCCATAAGAATTTTGCCGGGCCGCAAGCCCGGCGTTTATTTGGAGAAACAGACCGATGAGTATTCGCGAAGACGCCATTAACCGCAAACAGACCGAAATCTTCACCAAATGCGCCCAACTTGAAAACATCCCGGTGGAAACATTGATGGCTGATGTCGCCGAGGGCGTCACCTGTATTCCCAAAAACAATAATCACAACTTCGATAAAATCTACGCCATTGGCCGGGGCGTTACCACCAAGGTCAACGCCAATATCGGCTCCTCCCGGGATTATCCGGAACTGGGCGGCGAGTTGCAAAAACTCTGCGTAGCCGTCAAGGCCGGCGCCCACACGGTGATGGATCTCTCCATGGGCGGCGACCTGCGCGAAGTCCGGCGCGGCATCCTCGACAACTGCGCGGTGCCCTTGGGCACAGTGCCCATCTACCAGTCCATTGCCGAAACCGTGGAGCGCGACAAGAAAGAGATCGGCGAACTCACCGTTGACCAGATCTTTCAGACCATTCGCGAGCAGGCTGAAGACGGCGTCGATTTCATGACCATCCACTGTGGCATCACCAAGAGCACC
The DNA here is from genome assembly GCA_030145325.1 of Desulfurivibrionaceae bacterium. Classification (GTDB taxonomy): domain Bacteria; phylum Desulfobacterota; class Desulfobulbia; order Desulfobulbales; family UBA5123; genus UBA5123. The sequence goes on along the minus strand of JAQYVW010000001.1, from coordinate 85,984 downwards.
GTGGAACGAATCCAGAACCACAAACGGATCACCGGCGTGGTCAGCCGCGGTGGCTCCTTCACCATTGAGTGGATGAGTTACAACAACAAAGAAAACCCCATGTACGAGTACTTCGACGACCTGATGGCAATCCTCAAGGAGCACGAAGTAACCTTGAGCTTGGGCGATGGCATCCGCCCCGGCTGTCTCCATGACGCCACCGACCGCGGTCAGGTTCAGGAATTGATTCACTTGGGTGAACTCACCCAGCGGGCCTGGGAAGCAGGAGTGCAGGTGATGGTGGAAGGGCCGGGCCACATGCCGTTAAACCAGATCGAAGCCAACATCATGCTCCAGAAACGACTCTGCCACGGCGCGCCGTTTTATGTCCTTGGCCCCTTGGTCACCGATTTCGCTCCAGGCTACGACCATATCACCGGGGCCATTGGCGGCGCCATCGCTGCTTCAGCAGGGGCTGATTTCCTTTGCTACGTCACCCCCGCCGAGCATTTGAAGCTACCCTCCACCGAGGATGTCCACGAAGGGGTTATCGCCTCCAGGATTGCCGCCCACGCCGCCGATATCGTCAAGGGTATCCCCGGGGCCATGGAACATGATAATGCCATGGCCGAATGCCGCAGCAAACTGGACTGGAAGGGTCAAATCGAACTCTCCGTTGATCCCGAAAAAGCACGCCGCTACCGCGACGTGGGCGGCACCTACAAGGGGGATGCCTGCAGCATGTGTGGCTCTTACTGCGCGATGAAGGTGTACCAGAAAGCAACCCGCCGTAACAAAAAATAACCTGCAAGCCACCAGCAAAGGAGCGCTTCATGGCCGATTTTTTTGCACAACTGGTTGAATTCATCAATTCCACCCAGATACCAGCCCAATTTCACCAGGTTGATGTCAAGGGGTTGTTTACCAACGGCTGGTTCATGATCCCCTTCCTCGGTCTGGTTAGCTATCAGCTCTTCAAGCAGGCCTTCAACAACCTGATCCTCATCGGCATTGGTCTGGCGGTCTGGGTTTTCACCGGCACCCACTATGTGCAACAAATCCGGGTAAACGGCGAAATCCAGATGGATAAGGTGCTGCCGGTGGTGGCGGTGGCCATAGTTACCCTTGGGATCATCGTTTATGTCTACTTCATCCGCTCGGACGATTGATTTCTCCCCGTGTCTGCCAAGCTACAAGATATCCACGATACCCTGCTTGACGCCTTCGGCCCCCAACATTGGTGGCCGGGGGATACTCCTTTTGAGATTATGATCGGGGCGGTGCTGACCCAGAACACGGCCTGGACTAACGTCCAACGCGCCATCGATAACCTGAAAAGTGAAAACCTGCTCTCCATGGACGCCTTTGCCGCCATGGAGGTGGGGACCCTGGCTGAATTTATTCGCCCTTCCGGTTATTACAACCAGAAAGCCGCGCGCCTCAAGGGCTTGATCCACCACATCATCTCTAACCATGGCGACCTCCAGACCTTTCTTGAGCAAGATACCGCCACCCTGCGAGAAGAACTCCTAAGCCTGAAGGGAATCGGCCCGGAAACCGCCGACTCCATCACTTTGTACGCCGCCGGGAAACCGACCTTCGTCGTCGACACTTACACCCATCGCATATTTTCCCGCCACAACCTCATTGCCGAAGAAGACGACTACCACGAAATCCAAACTATGTTTATGGATAACCTGGCCGAGGACGTGCCACTGTACAACCAATACCACGCCCTCATTGTCCGCCTCGGCAAGGAATATTGCAAGAAGAGCAAACCGCTCTGCGATGACTGCCCACTCAAGGATTTCTAACCCACCGGTTGACTAGGCTTGCAGGTAAGTGATCAGCCAATGGCAAAAAATACAACAAAACGACAATGGCAAGTTTACATCGTGGTCTGCGCCGACAATACTTTATATACCGGCATCACCAACGACCTGCGCCGACGGCTTAGCGAACATAACCACGGCCCGGTCGGCGCCAAGTACACCCGCAGTCGCAGACCGGTACGACTGGTCTATAGCGAAACAGCAGCAGATCGATCCACGGCGACAAAACGGGAATATGCGATAAAAAAACTTCCCTTAACCAGCAAGACGGCCCTGATCGCAAAGCCAGGGCCTACAGCCAACAATAAAACCCGTTCAGGAGATAAATAATGGCCGACAAAAACAGCTCTATAACCGCTGAAATGCCTTGCCCATGCGGCAACGGAGTTTTCCAGGACTGTTGCCGCAAGTATCTTGATGGTGAAAAAGCCGCGCCCACCGCTGAAACCTTGATGCGATCACGCTATACCGCCTATGTTTTAAACAATGTCGAATACCTACTCAAATCCTGGCATCCGGCCAGTCGTCCAGAGAAAGATTTTGTCCTGGAAGAAGCCATTCACTGGCAGGGGCTGGAGATTCTCGATACTGAGGATGGCGGCAAGGATGACGACATCGGCCAGGTAGAGTTTATCGCCAGCTATCTGGTGGAAGATCGACCGGGACAGTTGCGGGAAAGAAGTGATTTCCGCCGTGAAGATGGTCTCTGGTACTATGTTGACGGCAAGGATGTCAAAGCACAACCCATCACCGTCACCAAGATTGGTCGCAACGAGCCATGTCCGTGCGGTAGCGGCAAGAAGTACAAACGCTGCTGCTACGGTAAATAGATACTACTGAGCATGAATAAAAAAAGGAGTCTATCATGAGCACCACCCAAGAAGATCTGCAAGCAGCATTTGCCGGGGAATCTCAGGCCAATCGCACCTACCTGGCCTATGCCAAACAGGCGGAACGAGATGGATACCCGCAAGTGGCAAAATTATTCAGAGCGGGGGCGGCGGCAGAAACCATTCATGCCCATGCCCACCTGCGAGCCATGGGCACTGTCGGCTCCACCGCCGCCAACCTCAAAGCGGCCATTGCCGGCGAGACCCATGAGTTTACCGATATGTATCCAGCCATGATCGAAACGGCCAAGGCGGAAGGCCATAAGGCGGCCCTTCGTTCGTTCACCTACGCCAACGCAGTGGAAAAGGTGCATGCCGAATTGTACAGCCAGGCGCTGGCCAATCTCGAAAAGGAAACGGCAACAGACTACTATGTCTGTGCGGTCTGCGGCCATACCGTGGCTGGCGAGCAAGCCCCGGAGAAATGCGAAGTATGCGGCGCCAAGGATCGCGCTTTTTCTAAAATCGATTAATTTCTTGCGGACAATTGCAACCATGAAACGATCCCCCTTGCTCACCGATGACGGCTACCTGATCCTGGGCCCGGAAGACGAGCCCGGTCACGACGAAGCCCTTGACGCACCAAAAATGACTGCCATGCTTCGTTTCGAGGAGACCAGTGACACCCTGCGCGGCATTCTCCACGACCTTGACCAAGCCGGGAAATTGGCGCAGGGGGCAGTGCTGATTGGTCGCAGCGGTCACTCTCAGGTGGGGCTGGATGTCACCCTGGCCGAGGGAGGTCTGGAAATCAATACCCGCCAACGGCGGGTGGAGGTACCGGTAACCCTCACCTCACTTAATCGCGCCCTGCCGGATATCTTCTTCGGCGAATTGGAAAACCTCTGTGAGCGGGGTCTGCATCCCCAAATAGCGCGCTTTTTCATCCCCATGGATAGACCGTTAAACCGGGAGGAGATTCTAGCCGCAATCAACCAACACCATCTGCTACTGCCACCCGCCGCCAAGGTAGATGAAGACGGTCTCATTGAACTGCCCTTGGATGATATTCGCTACCTGCTCTCCACCGCCCTCTTCACCGCTGGCCTCAACGCCCAGCAGGTGCTGCTGCAAAGCAAGGGAGGTTTAAGCCTCATTCAATACCGATCATCGTTGGGGCTGCCAGCGACCCTGAAACCAGGCGAGTTCCTGGTGGGATCGGTGGGCATCTCCTTGGGCCCCTACCTTGCCCTCCTTGAACGCACCACCAGCCACCCGGATGTTTTTCATCTGGCGGCACGGCTTCTTGACGCAGTGCGAACCTCCGGGATCAAGGTTCCCCGCCAAGTGGAGCTCTACAACGGTGGCGATGAGGAGGTGGATCTGCGCACCCTTACCGTGGCCCTACGCCTTTACCCGGCCGACCCCGCCACCGCCAAGGTGGCGGAAAGGATCTTCGTCCCGGAGAAGGCCGAGAAGATCATCCGCAACGGCGTGGATTTTGCCGATGTCACCGAGATCTTCAACGTCCGTGAATGTGATGCCCTCTTCGACAACCTCAGCGCTACCCCCCAAGAGCGCGGCAACTACGCCCGCATCCTCAGTCACAGTAAGGTAATCGAGGTTCCTCGGGTGATGGAGGAAGGAGAGTGGCACGAAAACGAGCAAAACCGGGTAACCTATGAAGTGGTGCGGGGGCGAATCACCTCCGGGGTACACACTGGCGACCAAATTCCTCCCGACCTGCGCCGCTTCATCGCCACCCTCTCTTTCGTAGGCGGGGCGCAAGACCTGCGGCAGGTCTATGTTGGCCATCGCTTCCCGGAAACCGACACCCTGCGGGTACTTAAACGCAACGGGGTGGGGGTATTCGTCGGTCGCGCTCTCAGCGAAGGCGAGGAATGCAGTATCGAGCCATTGCGGACAAATAATATCTATTTCAATCAGACCACCTATGAGACCTTCTGCGATCTCTCCTGCAAGGACGGGGTTCGTCTCTACATGCTCTTAGAGCAGGATGACGAAGAGCCCCATGTCCGGGAATTTTATCGCAGTTTCTGGGTAACCAAGGAAGGCAAAGAACGGCTACGGGAGGTTCACACCGTAATCGCCATGTTCGGCTCCCATGTGGAGGGAATGGAGGAAGTTCTCACCAGCCAGGTTCGGGAGTTTTTCTCGGCGGTTAACAATCTCCCGGCCATTGATGGCCGACTGGCGGTAAGCCACGGTGCCGGGCCAGGGATCATGAGGATTGCCGACGACGTCGCTGAGGAGCTTGGCATCCTGCGCATCGGCGTGGGGATCGACAGTGAAAAGGTGGGCCAGAAGAGCAATATGCGGCCACCGGTGATGGCCCAGTTTCTAAACTCAGTGCGCCATCTGCGGCAAAACATCCTCGACCGCAATTCCCTCTTCAAGATCTACAACGTCGGCGGCATCGGCACTCTGGAGGAGATGTTGATCGCCGTCACCAACCTCAAGCTTTTCGAAAGCCTGCCCGCCCCCCATATCTTCGTCGATCCCTTTGGGCTGGGTGACAACTCAGGCCATCTATGGGAAATGGCCTTGACACAGCTACGGATTTCAGGGGAGGTAAAACGGGTCGGCGACAACGAAGTGCGTCTGGCGCCAGCATGGGTACCCCGTTTCTGCCACCCAGTACAGGGTTACGACGAGGCGTTTGCGATTATCAAGGATTTTGTCACCGATCCGGCGGCATACTGGCGACAAACCGGGATCGGCAACGACGATCTGCAGACCGCCTTCGCCAATGCCGCCAAGGCCAAGATCACCATCCCGCCCTATCTGAGCGACGCACTGGCGAGAGCCACAGGCGGCTCAGACTAAGAAAAAATCAGAACAAACGGGCAGGGGAAATAAAGGGGGGGGCGCCGGTTAGCGCCACTGAACCTTGGCTGGTTCCCGCAACGGAATACGGCGGTAACGAAATTTTGGATAGCCAAGCATCAAGGCGCCATAGACCTTGTGTTCTGGTGGCAATCCCAACGCCTCAACCAGAGGCTGATAATCGTTGGCACCGTTGACCAGAAAACCGGCCCAACAAGCACCAACGCCATGGGCGTGGGCAGCAAGTTCCAGATAGCTGATGGCGATGGCACAATCTTCTTTGGGTTTCTGCAAGCCATTAACGCCTTGCGCAGCATGGGCAATGGCAACATGTGGCGCACCACGCAGAACCATATCCCGGCCATCCTTCCAAGATTTAACCACCCCTGGGAAATAGCTATTCTCCCTGAACCAGTCCACCACCATTCCGGCCAGACGTTTTACCTCCGCCGGATCTTCCACCATCAACCAATTTACCGATTGACTGTTTTTAGCTGAAGGAGCCCAGCGGGCCGTATCCAACAACCGTTCCAAGGTAGGATGGTCCACCGGTTTATCTTTATAGGTACGGATAGAGCGTCTGGATTTGATAAACTGTTCAATTATCTCCGGCTCAACGGCAAGCTTTTTCTCCAGCGGAAGACAATCCTCCGGCCCTGCGCCATTAAAGGTCAACGCCTGATGCGGGCAAACCGCCAAACAATGGCCACAGTGAATGCACATCCGTTCCGCAGCCGGCCGAATCTCAGGGAAACCGGTTTTCTTGCTCTCGCGAATGAGACTAAAGGGACACTCAGAGATACAGATACCGTCCCGTTTGCATTTATCATGGTCGATGGTTATTAGCGCCACGATACTTCTCCTTGTTCACAGTAAAGGGATTTTGACGACAACACTTGATAGCCAAGGTGATGAGCAGCCAGTTGCCATTGTTTCCGTATGCAGGGGGATTGTACCTATATTGGCCTCAGTTAGCAACCTTCAGGCGCGATAAAGTATTGAAAATGCAGGCGGTAGTTTTAACGCAAAAAATTATCCGCAATCCATTCTGTCCGGCGTAAGGTGTTTTTTTGCAAGCCGCCCAAAAATGTCGTATGATACCCCGCCGGGCGTGGGCTCAATATTATCCAACCCACAACGCACTACTGATAGTAGTTACGGTATTTGATTGTTACAAAAACACCTTTCCTGATCAGGAGATAGACAATGCAGCATGATTATTCCAAACTGGACCAGCCGCAAGTCCTGGCAGTTCTCTTTCATCCCCGCCAAGACGAAACACCATCTCCCGACACCGCCATGGATGTTGACATCCCGGTTACAGACGGAGTCACCCTGGGTGGCCGTTTTCACTTTGCCACCGATCCAGCGGCAGTAAACATCCTCTTTTTCCATGGCAACGGCGAAGTGGTCGCCGACTATGATGACGTTGGCCCCAGATATAATGGCAAAGGGCTAAACCTGCTGGCCGTTGATTATCGCGGCTATGGGCGCAGCGGCGGAACCCCCACTGCCACCAATATGCTTAGCGATGCTCATCTGGTTCTGGCCTGGGTCAAAGAGTGGCTGGCCAAAAATGAAAAAACCGGGCCGCTGGTGCTGATGGGTCGTTCCCTGGGCAGCGCTGCCGCCCTGGAACTGGTTGCCGACGCCGATCCAGCCATTGCCGGGCTGGTCATTGAAAGCGGTTTCGCGCTAACCATGCCTCTTCTTGAGAGTTTAGGCCTCAATCCAGCCTCGCTGGGAATAGAAGAAAAGGACTGCTTTGGTAATCAAGACAAGATTGCCGAATTCCAGAAACCTACCTACATCCTCCACGCTCAGTTCGACCAGATCATTTCTCTGGCAAACGCCGAGACCTTACAGGCGCAAAGTGCCGCCCATGCCAAGGAATTCGCCATCATCCCCGGCGCCGACCACAACAATATCTTCGAGACCGTGGGCGACATGTACTTCAATGAGATTAAACGATTTACCAGCAAACTAGGCCAGAAACGGCGGAAACCCAAGTCCGGCGTGCGCGGCTAAAAATAAGCTCGCCATGATATTCAACACCTTTGCCCATATCTCCGGGATAGGTGCAGCCACCGAACAGCGACTCTGGGCTGCGGGAGTGCATAACTGGGATGATTTTACCCAGCCCTGGCCACCAGGATTTTCCGGTGGCCGAGCCGAAATGATTGCCCGCCATCTTGCCGAAAGCCGACAATCCTTCGCCGCTGGCCCAGCCGCAATGGCCAAATTACTACGGAACAACCTGCACTGGCGTCTTTTTCCGCACTTTCGTGATCTTACCGCCTATCTAGACATCGAAACCACCGGCCTGGATAAAGATTTAGACCAGATTACCTCCATCGCTCTTTACGACGGCCAGTCTGTATCTACCTTTGTGCGGGGAAAGAATCTTGAGAAGTTTGTCCAGGCGATCAGTCATTATCAGGTACTGATAACCTATAGCGGTGGTAGTTTCGATCTGCCGGTGCTGGAGCGCACCTTTGCGATGAAACTGAAGCAGGTGCATATCGACCTGCGCTTTCTCTTGCAAGATCTCGGCATCACCGGCGGTCTCAAGGGGTGCGAAAAAAAACTAGGCATTACTCGTGACGACTCCCTTGTCGGGGTGGATGGCCGTTTTGCGGTTTTGCTTTGGGATGAGTACCAGCGCACCGGCAATGGAGCCGCCCTGGAGACCCTTCTGGCCTACAATATCGCCGACACCGTAAACCTGGAAACATTGATGGTCCATGCCTATAACCGCAAGGTTGCCCAAACCCCCTTTGCCAACACCCTCCATCTCACCATGCCAACCCCACCCGTTCTTCCCTTTGTGGCCGATCCACACCTAGTCAACTCTCTGCGCCAGCAACACTCCCTTTAACCACCTATTTTAACGCCCTTTTCGCAAAAGTTCTTTACCCCTGGCAGGCAAATGCCGAAACGAACAGTAAGAGCACTAAACAGCGGCAAGATAACGGTCGCCATTTTTATGCCAAACAGTTCTCGACCACCTTGCTGCCGAGCCGACCTTTTTTATGGTCAGCGAAGGAGGAAACAATGGATGCTATCGATAAAATGCACTTACTTGCGGATCTTGCCCAATCCCATTGCGAATTGAACCATGGCCCAGACATCGACAACAAGGATCATCCAGCCGTTGACTATATTGTTCTGCCCTTGGGGTATGAAGATAATGAAGTGGTAGAAACCACCGCCCGTGAACTGGTTATTCCGGTCTGTGGCGAATGCGCGCAGGCGATTGCGGGAGAAGAATGGACATTGCTCTATTGTTTTGAATGCAACAGCAGTCACTGGCTCCATCGGCAACTGGCCAAAAACAAATACCGCCATCACGTCCTTTGGCTACGTGGTTGCCCGGACTGCAGCAACGAGTTCGGCGGCCTGTATTTTAATGATGTGGTACCCAGCGAGGTGGAGTTGCTGGCCGAAATGATTTCTCGGAACGCAGCTTAAGGGTAGGAATACCTATTTGGCACGACGCATGGCTTGACGGCGTCGGTTCGACGACCACGGCAAGAGTAGGGTAAGCCAGCAGTAAAGCCACCGGAAGCGGCCATGGCGTTTAACTATCTTATCGGTACAGCGGCAGTTATCACATATCCAGTCACCATCTTTGACCTCTTCCTGCCAACTCCATCCCTGCCTAAGGATAAGAGGGCCATTCTGTCGCGAGCACTCGCTACAGAGCAACCGACTGCTGTCACCTATTTGCCATTTATGCATCGTTATTCCCAGGGCCTGCCTTGACCACTGCCGGTGGAAGGCCATACAGTAAGGAAACGCCTTCTTCCCCAAACCCAGATTACCTGGTACCACTTATGCAAATTAAGGTTCTTTCCTACAACATCCATCGCGCCATAGGTGTTGATCGCCGTTTCCGACCGGAACGAATTATCTCCATCCTTGATCATCATCGGGCCGATGTTGTCCTCCTGCAAGAGGTGGATGTGGGGGTCGCTCGTTCCCAGGGCCTTGATTTGGCCAAGGAGTTGGCCCAAGCCCTAGATTATCCCTATTACGCCCTGGGACTTAATGTCAAGGTAAAACAAGGTCATTACGGCAACGCCACCTTAAGCCGGTTCCCCATTAGCAACCAGCGAAAAATTGACCTGACAGTGGATCGCCGAAAAAAAAGGGGCTGCCTTTTCACCTCCCTATCCCTGCCAACAACAGACAATATCATTAGGGAAGTAGCAGTTTTCAATCTCCACCTGGGGCTTTCCGCCCAAGAAAGGATCAGGCAAGTGGGGTTGCTGGTTCGCTCCGCCTCATACCGAGCCCTGCGCGGTGATCAACCTTGCCTGGTGGGAGGAGACTTTAACGATTGGCGCACTTTGCTGGCCCCGGTTTTCATGGACATTCTCGGTTTTGCCTGCGCCACCAACCGCAGAACCGGGCACCAGGCCCCCCTGGAGACCTACCCCTCCTTTTCACCCACCGGCAGCCTTGATAAAATTTTCTGCCGAGGAGGGCTGAAAATTATCAGTGGCCGCCGCTGTCGACTTGGGGTCTCCAAGGTAGCCAGCGACCACCTGCCGGTGATTGCGGATCTCTCGCTATCCTGAACGAACCGCTTCTGGTCTGGTTAACATTGGGTATAGACGGCTTACCACCTGTTACCAACCAATATCCAGGAAGTGGGAATTACCACCCCAGATCAAACACATAGAAAGATGTGGTAGCCAAATACACCCATTAACCAACCAGACCGGCCCCACTCACCTGCCCATGCGCCCAGACAAATACCGGCTTAACCCGCTCGGCCAGCAGGGAGTAAGCAGCATGATAGGGCAGCCACTTAAACTCATCATGTTCAGGATGACCAAGTTCCGGGCTGATGGGCAAATACACCTCGCCCACGGTTGATTCTGCCAGATAATACCGCGCCACCTTGCGACCATTCCGGTAGGGGACGGTTGTGCGGTACTCTTCACCCCAAAGAAAGTGCAGATCGGTAAGGCCGGTCTCTTCCTCCACCTCACGAATGGCACCAGCCAGCGGCTCCTCGCCATGATCCACCAGCCCTTTAGGAAAATCCCAGTACCCATAAACCTGCAGCAGCAAATAATGAGGAATTTTATCGATAAAGCGCACAATAATAATGCCAGCAGAAAGAGTTGTTACCGCCATAATCCGCCTACAGGTGTTGTTTTTGATCCAGAAAATTTCATCTTCTTTGTCTACACCATCCCCAGCGCCGGTGAAAGTTGTTTATCTCGCCGCCACCCCTCTCGTGGCTTTGCCGTTGCCGCTCCTCCCGGCCAATGGTAAGATTGCTTGCCGATTCTTACCATTCCCTAAAAAACGTCCAACCCGTTTCATGGTGTTACCAAAATGACAATCCCCGTCCCCCAAACCGAACTGCTCGCCCCGGCGGGCGGCATCGAGTCTTTTTTTGCCGCCATGGAGGCAGGTGCCGATGCCGTTTACTGCGGTCTCGACCGGTTTTCAGCTCGCGCCAAGGCGAAGAATTTCTCCCTGGCCGAGCTGGAACGGATGACTGCTTACAGTCACCAGCAGAATCGCAAACTCTATGTCCCGCTCAATACCCTGATCAAGGAAGTCCAGATCCCCCGTCTCATGGAAACCCTGGCCAGCTTAGAAGAAATTGGCATCGACGGAGTGATCTTGCAGGACCTGGGAGTGTGGAAACTGATCCAGGATCATTTCCCCAACTTGCCCCTACACGCATCCACCCAATTGACCGTGCATAATACCGCCGGGGTAAAGATGCTTGAGCGGATGGGGTTTTCCCGCGCAGTGTTGGCTCGAGAGCTGTCGCTAAAGGAAATCAGCGCCATCCGTCAGCAGACCCACATCGAACTGGAACACTTTATTCATGGGGCACTCTGCTTCGGGATCTCTGGACAATGTCTGTTTTCATCATTTTTGAATGGCACCAGCGGTAATCGCGGCCGCTGCGCCCAGCCCTGTCGGCGACGCTATCTGCACCAGGGAAAACCGGGATACTATTTTTCCACCAACGATTTTTGCGCCATTGAGTTCCTGCCGCAGTTGATTGATGCCGGGGTGATCAGTTTCAAGATCGAAGGACGAATGAAAAGCGCCGAGTATGTGGGCCGGGTGGTGGCAGCCTACCGGTTGATGCTTGATGCACCTCCGGCTCATCGCCAAGAAACACTGCCCCAGGCCAAGGAACTATTGGCGCTTTCATTCGGCAGACCTGCCAGCACCGGATTTCTCACCGGCAAAGCGGCCAAAAACATCGCGGTTTCTTCCCAGCAGGGTTCCATTGGCACCCTGCTGGGAAAGATCAGCACTGTGCGGAGAGAGGGTCTTTCCTTTGCCTGTGGCGATCGCCTCCATCTGGGTGACCGGGTGCGGATTCTGCCCCAAAACGATCAAGCAGGAAGCGGTTTTACGGTGACCGTGCTGATAACCAATAAGCGCAAGGTGAAGGTGGTGCGAGCAGGAGAATACGTGACCATCCCCACCTCGGGCAAAAACATTTTTCAACCTGGCGACAGCGTTTACCGGGTCAGTGCCGGGGGCGGCAATTTTGCCACCGAAGAAGCATGTCGTAAAAAACTAGCCAAGATACGTCTCGCTCCCCACGCTCTCCACCTCCACCTTACAGTGAGCAACAACGCTCTGCAGATCTCCGCCGCAGTAGGCAAAGAGGTCTACCGGGAAAGCTATCCGGTGGAAACCTTTGCCGCCACCAAGAGCCCCTTAAACGAAGAAACCTTGCGCCGGGTCTTCGCCAAGAGCGGTACCACCCCGTTTTTCCTGCAAAAGCTCACCACCGACTCGCTGCCGCCGGTGGTTATCCCGCCCAGCCGCCTCAATGAAATCCGCCGAGAATTCTATCAACAATTGCTGGTTGTCCACGAAGAAGCACAGGGGCAGAAAAGGCAAGAACGGCTTACCTGCGCTGCCGCTTGCCTGCTGAAACCAGCAACGGTTCATCCCATCTCCAAACCGCACTTATCGGTCAAGATAAGTGCGGTGGCTGACCTGCCCCTGCTGGCTGAAGGAGATATTGATGAACTGATCTTTCCACTCACCCCCATCAAGGTTAAAGAATTTGCCCGACAGACAAAAAAATACCAACAACACCTGACCTGGGAGTTGCCGCCAATCATCTTTGACCAGCAATGGCAAGAGTATGAGGCCTTATTGCAGCAACTGCGCAAGGCGGGATACAATAAATTCCGCCTGAACAATCTAGGTCATTTTCTGTTTTTTGATCAGGAGGAGAAGCTGGAACTTGTCGCTGGCGAACGCCTCTACACCCTAAACAGCCTTGCCGCGCAAGGGTGGCGTGAGCTGGGCGCAACCAGCCTGACCCTCGCCATAGAAGATGATCAACAAAATATACAAGCACTACTGGCCCGCGACACCGGCCTGCCGATGACGGTTACCATCTATGCGCCGGTGGAGCTTTTGCAATCCCGAATTCCGGTGCGGGGGGTAAAGAGCGGCGATCTTATCCAGACCAGTGGTGGAGAGGATTTTCAGCTCACCAGCGAGGGTGGCCTCACCGTACTGAAGGCAGCCATGGATTTTTCCCTGACCGACCAACTACCGGCCTTAAAGACCATGGGGGCAAATAACTGGCACCTTGATCTATCAGGTTGCGGTGCCTTTTCTGAGCGCGGAAAAACAGTGCTGGCCGCAACCAGGAAGGGCCGAAAATTACCTGCCTCCACCCTCTTTAATTTCAACCGGGGTCTAGCCTGAACTGATCCAGCCCGAAAACATTTCATCCTCTTTTCCCAAAAAGATCCCCCGCAACGCCCACCAAGACGCCACAGGGGATCATCTTATCCTTTTTTGCTCAGCATCCCTCAATGGGCTTCGCTGGCTTTTTTTTAAGGTGACAACTACTACATTTACCAGGGCCCTTTTTACCCTTCACACCTTCTTTATGACAGCCTCGACAACGAGCATGAAAGATCTGTTTCGGCTTCTGTAATTTGCTGTTACTGAGTTTCTGGTTATGACAATTAACGCAACGCAGTTGTTCACCGCTCTCCATGGCCGTGATCCCAGCTTCACTAAGCGGTTGATGTTTGGCGTCGTGATGACATTGCCCACACTCTACTCCCAATTTAAGATGGGTGTCATGATTGAAACGGGCCGGTTTCTTGCCATCAATGGTTATCTCACTGCTTGGCACCGTTATCCCCTGTGCCGACACCAAGGTCGCCGGAACAACAACGGTCAAGAACAACCCCATGGTCAGCAGCAATCCGGACATCATTTTTCTCATTTTTTATTCCTCCATTTTTAGGATTTTCAACATGGCCTACCCTTGCGGCCATTGCCCTTTTGCCTACACTCTACGACCTGCTGACCAGGAGACGATAGAGGACATCCGGCGGTATCTAGCCGACATCACCCCGCATTACAGGCGATGTCGGCCATGTCGGGTCACTCATCTGCTTAAGAATTGCCTTGCCCCGCCGGGGCGGGCATGCTAAAAATCATCCCTTTTTACCTGAAATTCCGTTTTCTTCGCCATTCTCCTGCCGAAGAAAAGCCAACTTAACGAGAAACAACCATGATTCACCTGACCAACATCAACAAACAACACGGCTCCCAGATCCTTTTCCAGAACGCCAGCTTCCAGATCCTCCCTGGGATTCGCACCGGCCTAGTCGGCCCCAACGGCGCTGGCAAATCCACCATCTTTCGCCTCATCACCGGCGAAGAGGAGGCGGACAAAGGCGAGATATCCTGCGCCAAGAAAACGGTGATCGGCTACTTCTCCCAAGAGGTGGGCGAGATGGCGGGCCGTTCGGCCTTGGCTGAGGTGATGGCGGTGGCCGCAGAGGTGATGCAGCTAGGTGAAGAGATCAAGGAGATGGAAACGGCCATGGCCTTGCCCATGGAGGACGATGAGATGGCCACCCTCCTTGAACGTTATGGCAATGCGGTGGAGGAATTCGAGCACCGCGGCGGCTACGACCTTGAAACCCGCGCCCAGGCGGTGCTTACCGGCCTAGGAATCGGCCCTGCCGACTATAATCGCCCGGTGGAGGAGTTCAGCGGCGGCTGGAAGATGCGCATCGCCCTGGCCAGGATTCTTACCCTGAACCCGGAGGTGTTGCTGCTGGACGAACCCACCAACCATCTAGATGTGGAGTCCATTGTCTGGCTGGAAGAGTGGATCGTCAAGGAGTTCAAGGGCGCGGTGCTGATGACCTGCCATGATCGCGACTTCATGAACCGCATCGTCTCCCGCATCATCGAAGTGGCCAACCAGACGGTAACCACCTATAACGGCAACTACGACTTCTACCTGCGTGAGCGGGAGATCCGCCGCGAGCAACTCCAGGCCAGCTTTCGCCGCCAACAAGAGATGCTGGCCAAGGAAGAGGAGTTCATCGCCCGCTTTGCCGCCCGCGCCTCCCACGCGGCCCAAGTGCAGTCTCGGGTCAAGAAACTTGAAAAAATCGAACGCATCGAGCTGCCGGCCGAGCAACGATTAATCAAGTTCGAGTTTTACAACACCCCCAGAAGCGGCGACGACGTTGCCTATTGCCACGAGCTGGCCAAAACCTGGCCCCTACCTGATGGCGGCGAAAAACCGGTGTTCAGCGGCATCTCGGGGATGATCCGCCGACAGGAAAAAGTCGCCGTGGTGGGCGTCAACGGGGCCGGGAAATCAACCTTTCTTAAAGTCCTGGCCGGTCTCACCGAACCCACTGCTGGTGAAGCCACCATCGGTGCCAGCGTCAACCTCGGTTACTTCAGCCAACACGCCATGGATGTTCTCGACCCCAACCAGACCGTTTTCGACACGGTGCAAAACGTTCTGCCCCAAGCCAATATCGGCGTAATCCGCAACATCTGCGCGGCCTTTCTCTTCCAGGGCGACGAGGTGGAGAAACGGGTCAGCCTGCTTTCGGGCGGCGAAAAGAGCAGGCTGGTGCTGGCCACCCTGTTTGCCCAGCCCATAAACCTCCTGATCCTGGACGAGCCCACCAACCATCTGGACATCCAGTCACGGGAGATCCTTTTGGAGGTATTACAGAAGTTCACCGGCACGGTGGTCCTGGTGAGTCATGACCGCCATTTCCTGCGCTCACTGGTCCACCGGGTCTTTGAGATCGATCATGGTGAAATGCGGGTTTATGAGGGGGATTACAACTACTACCTGGATAAATCGGGCCGGGGGTAATAAAATTGGCGTGTCCTGCGACCTCTTAATTTTTCCCGACATTCTTTACAGACAAAAACGCCCCTGTCGCCATCCTGCGGCAGCGGTAGCACTTAAAATCCCCCCAGAGAACTACGCTTCAGGTAATACCGTCAATGCCCACCTTCTTTATAACGCTTAGACGCTTGATCAGCAGGTCTATATCTTTACGGTTGTCCAGGAGATTGCCGTGCTGAGGGGCGACGAGGTCAATATCAAATCTACCGATCTGCCCCATGGCATAGTGCAGTGCCTTTTCGCAGGGCATCACCATGCGGTGGAACTGGTCAACCGCCAGCAACGGACAATACTTCTTGCCATGGGGGCAGTTATGGATGCTGGTGCAGGTATAACAATGTGAATCGAGCCTGAAAAATATATCCTTGTTCTGGTAGTAAAAACTACCGAAGAGATCGCTGCTGAACATGGTTCGGGTGGTTTCATCATAGGTCACAAAACTGCCGCCGTTATGCGCGTACGGAGTGGCAATGAAGCGCAGCGTCCGCTTACCGAGGGTGAAACAATGGCCAACAGATTCGATATCCTCCTGCAGGCCAAAACGATCCTTATGGATGTAGAAGGAGAGAAAGGTGTTGTTGTCTTTGGTTGAGAGTATTTTAAGATCTGGATTGTCACAGAGATCGATGAGGTTAGACATTGAGCCGCAGAGATCAGGATCGTAATGCTGATAGACAAGGGCAACGATGTTTTTGGGATCAATGCCCACCTGGAGGATCTTCATCATCACCCTGGCGAAATCAGAACGACTGCCGCCGTCAATCAGCACCGCCCGGTTGTCTTCAACGATAAGATAGGGATTACAGTAGAGGCGAAAGCCCTGATCATGGCTACCAACCCAGTAAATTCCGTCGGCTACCTGAATGGGATAATCGATCTGCTCATTATCACTCATGGGATATTGTTCCTTTCTTTACCTTGCCGATGAAGAAACGTTCCGTGCCGCAATCACAAAATAGGCCTCCATGGCCTCCTTGTTCTTGAGAGCGATGCGGCCCCGGGGCTCAAAATCGAAGAGGGTTTTGACCTGTAAATAGGTGGTCTCAGAGACATTAATCCGCCCGGCGGAGCCCGAGGACTCAAAACGGGAGGCAATATTAACATTGTCGCCAAAAACATCGAACTGCATCCGTTCCCTACCCACCACCCCGGCCATTACCGGGCCGCTGTGAATACCGACCCGCATCTGAAAAGGATGGGGTTGCTCACGGTTAAAATCGTCCACAAAGGCCATCATCGCCAGGGCAGCGCGAATGGCCTGCGCACCATGTTCCGGCAACTCTTCCGGTGCCCCGAATACCACCATATAAGCATCGCCGATGGTCTTAATCTTGGTGCCGCCAAAACTGGCCACCAGCTGGTCGAATCCCGAGAAAAGATGATGCAGGGTCTCAACCAACTTCTCTTGGGGGATCAGTTCGGCAAGGCGGGTAAAGCCGACAAAATCGGTAAAGAGGATGGTGCAATGGCAGGCCCGTGGCGAAAATTGCCCTTGGTGCTTGATCTCTTCGGCAACCTGAGCCGGTAAGGTGTTCTTGAGCAGGCCGTCCACCCGTTGTTCCAAATGGACATAAGAACGGAGCAACTCCTGCAAAAGGCTTTTTTGTAAGGCGTCGTCCTTGATCAGCCCCAGAGAATCCAGATGGGAAATCAAGAGATCATTGAGCGAGCCCCCCTTACCCTCACCACCATGAAAAAGTTGCAGCAGAGCCTGGGTATTCACTGCTCCCCCCCCACCGGCTCCGCATCCTTTAACGCCTTAATCATCTGGACCTTTTCGATGTGCTTTGCCGTTTCCCCAGCAAGTCTTTTTAAAACCGTGCGCACCTTTTCGGAGGTGGCATCAAAACAACTAAAAACGTTCTTTTCGATGAGCGACTGTTCCATATCCAAAGTACAAGCAACGGCACCAGCGAGACCGAATTCCTGATTTTCGGCCCGGGCGATTATCCCTTCCTGATAGTCGATGAAGGTTTTCAGGGTATAGGTTTTGGTCTTCCCCTCGTCAAAGAGAATTATCCCTTTTTCGCCAGCCTCATAGAGTTGCTGTAGCCAGAGGGCATGTTTCTCCTCTTCCTTGGCCAGTTCGGCCCAAAGAGTCCCATGCTCCGCAAACTGTCCGGCAAACAGTTTATAAAGTTTGGCCAACAATAATTCCTGACGAACCATGGAGTCAATAATATTCTTCTGGTACGGCTTAAGCATTTTTTCCCCTGCTGGAGTTAAAGAAACGATCACCACTAAAGTAATGGAACCCATATTCGTTAGCAAGACAAAGAGTAGTTGGCCTGCTCTTGCCCGGCCAAAGCCCCACCACCTACACACCCCACACAAACGACATAAACGGTTGACTAGTTGCCCGCACATGCCATACACTTTAGGTGTAAGCTCCGCGAACCGGCGCCTAAGCGAAACAGACGGTATGACTTCACTCCAACAATACCCAATACGTCGTTTTCTTCTCTCTATTTGTCATGCGTCGTCATTGCTCATGCTCTCGGCAACCATGGGCCATGGAGGCAACTACCTCACCTCGGCCCATGGCAACTCCACTGCCGGGGTCAACCGCACCTTCACCGCTTCCCTCAACTACGCCAAGGGCAACTGCGCCCACTGCCATGAACAACATGCCAACGTCCAAGGTGACACGCATTCCCCCTACCCCTATACTCTCTTTGCTGCAAACCACACCGACCAATCCAACAACGTCTGCTTGAAGTGCCACACAGAAGTGAGCAGCGTCCAAGCAGGGGGAATCATCAACCGAAGCTACAGCTATCGGGCCGGCAACTACGATGACGGCCTCAACGATATCGAGGAAGCCTTCTCCTCGGCCTCCTCGCACAAACTTGACGACATCCAGACCTTCATCTCCACCCGCTGGGGATACAATCCCCTCTCCAACCCCTGCGTCGGCTGCCATAACCCCCATACCGCCCAAGGCGACCCCGCCAACGATGACTTCGCGGCCAAGACCTCTCTCTCCCGCGGTTGGCCGGTGGCACGACCCAGCCAGCACGGCTCTTCACTCTGGGTCCGTTGGGGAGATGATGACACTGAACGGATGGATGATTTTACTGCCGCTTATCAGGCCCCTTACCGATTCGGCTCAACCTCGACTTTTGAACCCGACGGCAGCAGCACAGAGGACGGTTCAAACCTCACCGATTACAATAGTTTCTGCCTTGACTGCCATCAATATGAGGTGGCCGCAAGCGAAACAACTTCCGCACACCCCGGAACCACGGCCGGAAAACTCACCGCCATTGACTGGAATAATGAAAAACATGGTAAGGGTAATGCCGACGTCGATCTTCGTGCAGAAGATCCTTATAATCCTGCTTCCATGGGTTATGTGCTCTCCTGCTTAGACTGCCACGAGCCCCATGGTTCAGAAAATATTTACCTAATCAGGAGAGAGGTCAATGGTTCAGCTGTCACTACCATTGATGACGGTTATAAACTAGGTAGTCTCTGTGAGAGTTGTCATGATCCCGGCATCCTGCCAGGCTGGCAATCTGTTCATCATGCTTCCACCGATGATGTATACCAAAAACAAGGCGAGTTTTGTGCCGGCTGTCATCCTACCGGCAGTCAGCCCCATAGCTGCATTTCTTGTCATTTCCATGGCGGCATTTCCGGTTCCAATGGCATCCCGGAGGTTACCGCTGATGCGAACCTTTCAAGACGGACATTTTAAAATGGTAACTACTCACAGGGTACCGAATCTTTCCGCAATCCGGCTGCCTCACGTATGACGTATACGCTTCGTCAGCCTGATCGCGAAAATCTCCGGCACCCTGCAAATAGTTACAACTCCTGTGGTTAGCCAATTTTTGGCGGCCTTGGGGTGAGTAGTTACTTAAAATGTACGATTTTATGCTTCTAGTGCGCCAATGACAACACCCAACCTGCCAAGACTTGCAAGATCAACATTTACAACCCTTCCGAACCAGATTCACCCACCATTAACTTTCCCCAAATCTAAAATAAAAAAAAACGCCCCGGAGCCAATAATGACTCGGAGCGTTTTTTCAATATCGGCGCGTCGCTTTCTAAAATGGCAACTCCTCACAGACCCTGCCTTGCGAATCCGCCACGTCCGGGCAAATCAGTTTACCAAGATAAACGTTAATCCCGCGCCGAAGAGAGAGGTTCTCGCCAGCGGCAGCCTTGACCCCTTTATCGGCCAGGGCCATGGCCAACGGCAGAGTGACGTTGGTGAGGGCAAAGGTGGAGGTGCGGGGCACCGCGCCGGGCATATTAGCAACACAGTAGTGGATGATGCCGTCCACCTCGAAAACCGGGTCGGAATGGGTGGTGGGATGGGAGGTTTCCAGACAGCCGCCCTGATCGATGGCGACATCGACGATCACCGCCCCCTTCTTCATCAGGCCCAGCATCTCGCGGCTGATCAGCTTGGGGGCGCTCTTCCCCACCACCAGTACCGCCCCCACCACCAGATCCGCCTTGCAAAGTTCCTCTTCCAGATTATGACGGTTGGATATCAAGGTGGTAAGCCTGCTGCCGTATTGCGCTTCAAGAGCAGTGAGTTGATCAATCCGTAACCCCAGCACCGTCACCTCGGCCCCCAGCCCCACCGCCATCTTGACAGCGTTACTGCCCACAGTGCCAGTGCCGATGATGGTCACATGGCCCCGTTCCACCCCCGGCACCCCACCCAGCAAAACACCCCGACCGCCAGCCTCCTTTTCGAGAAAACGCGCCCCCTCCTGGATCGCCATCCGTCCCGCCACCTGACTCATGGGCGCCAACAAAGGCAGAGAGCCATCATCAGGCCGCACCGTCTCGTAAGCAATGCCGATGATCTTTTTATCTAACAATACCTGGGTGAGCTCCGGCACCGGGGCAAGATGGAGATAGGTGAAGAGAATCTGCCCCTCGCGAAGCAGGTCATACTCGGGAGCAAGCGGCTCCTTGACCTTCACCACCAGCTCCGCCCGGCCATAAACCTCGGCGGCCGTGGCGACAATCTCGGCCCCAGCCCGGCAGTATTCATCATCACTGATCCCACTGCCTGCACCGGCCTGCTGCTCAATCAGCACCGTGTGACCGGCATGGGTCAAACTCACCACCCCAGCCGGCACCATTCCCACCCGAAATTCTTTTTCCTTAATCTCTCTGGGTACACCTACAATCATCCCGTCTCTCCTAAGCCCTAAAGAGGTAAAATATGTACTTCACGCTGCACCGGGTGCATCCCTTTAAGGAACAAGCCTTTGCGGCCATCAATGGTGATGGGGTCGCCGAAACGAATATCATGGCCGCAGATTTCGGCCCGCTCTTCGGTTTCATACACCTTGAGGGCGTTGCAGCCCACCAAGCAGGTTTTTTCCAGGCGAATCGCCACCACCGAGGCGTGCGAGGTCTGGCCGCCCCGGGCGGTGAGGAGCCCATCGGCCATGGAGATCTCCTTAATATCCTCGGGCACCGTGTCCTGCCGGATGAGGATCAGGGGGGTATCGGGGTCTTCAAGCCTAAGGGCGCGGATGTTCTCCACCGAGAACACTGCCCGCCCCGCCAGTGCGCCACCACTGACACCGATACACTTACTCAACTGGTGCGCTTCCACATCCACCGAATCGGCAAGAACATCAAAGCTCTCATCCTTCTTGATCGTGATCATATCGCGGGTCTGGAGGATATAAAGATCCTTGGCCGCTTCCCCCTCAAAGGTGAATTCAATCTCCTGGGGGTTCCAGCCCTTTTCATAGACCAGATCACGGGCCAGCGCCAAGAGTTCCTTATAAGTCTCCGGGAAGCGTACCTCCAAGCTGTTTTCCTTGGAGCGGCCATCAATTTCGGCCTGTTCAACGGAAACCGGATAGGTGGAGACCAGGCCGCTGACAATATCCTCACCCTGATCCCCCACCGCGTAATCTCCCCACAGGGCCACCCGCCGGACCTTGCGGTAGGGGTGGGCGGTGAAGAGAACACCACTGCCCGACTGCGGCCCCTGATTACCAAAGACCATGGCTTGAATAATCGCCGCCGTCCCCCACGCCTCAGACATATCCATCAACGCCCGGTAATCTTTAGTCTTATCGGTGTCCCAGGAATCCAGCACCATCTCCACCGCCCCCACCAATTGCAACCAGGGGTCATCGGGGATGCCGATACCGACGCTGCGAATGGCTTTCTGGTAATCCAGGGCCAGTTCCTTCATCTGCGCCGGGGTAAACTCTCGCTTCACCGTGGCCCCGTGGCGAATCTTGGCCGCATCCATCAAAGCCTGAAATTCCTCGCGGGGCACCCCATGGGTCATTGCCCAGGACTGCAAGAAACGGCGGTAGTTATCCCAGGCCAGATACTCCTGCCCGGTGGCAGCAGCAAACCCTTCCACAATCTCCAGATTGAGCCCGACATTGTGAATGGTGGCCATCATCCCAGGCATGGAAACAGCAGCGCCGCTTCGCACCGACAATA
The DNA here is from genome assembly GCA_030145325.1 of Desulfurivibrionaceae bacterium. GTDB lineage: Bacteria > Desulfobacterota > Desulfobulbia > Desulfobulbales > UBA5123 > UBA5123. The sequence continues at coordinate 63,845 of JAQYVW010000001.1, read as the reverse complement.
ACAGGGGGGCAGAGGGATCGCCGTAACTGCGCCCGGCTAGCTGCTCAATCTCGGTGAGGGAATCACGTAATTGCTCCATAAACTCGTCCCGAGCCCGAGGAAAAGCCTTCACCACCGGCCAGCAGCGGAAAATCTCAGTGGTAACAATAAAGCCCGGCGGCACCGGCTTATTGTCGGCAGCCAACAGGGTCAGATTATAGCCCTTGTTGCCAAGCAAAATCAGGTTGTTGGCACGGGGGTTCTTTTGATGCAGGAAACTTATCGCCCGTTCCGGGTTATAGGTCATCAGCAGATCGAGGCTTTCCTCGTCCAACAGTTCCTTCTGGTTTTCCAAGGTCTGGTAGATCCGGGAGATAAAGTTATCAAGATGCTGGAGACCAAAGGTGCCGGAGATGAGATCACGGAGGAACGATTCAGAGAGTCGATGATTGGTGCTTTCCGAGTCATCATCATCCCAGAGAGAACGATACTTGACCAACAGGTTTTCCGCGCCGATCTGGGGGATGATGATGGAGAGATTATTCTCATGAATATTGGTGTAATAGGCATAAATTACGTTCTTAACCCCCTCGGATAAGCCCCGAAAGATATCCAGATACTGGGTATAGGAAAAACGCTTGATCCCCAGCGAACCGGAGAGCAAGGACATATAGGTTTCCAGCTGGCGACTGGTGATCCCATCCACCTGCAGCGCCCGCAGATATAAACGGATACTCTTGATAATCCGAATAAAGGTGGCCCGGGTGATGAAGGAGAGATTGATCTGCTTGGGCAACTTTTCCAGATAGATGTTAGCGAGATTCTCAAGGCGGAAGGTAAGGCTCAAGGCATCAAATTTCTTCTCCCGATAACGGCCATACACCGAGGGGATATCAACGGCGATATGGCGTTTATAGTAAATATCCTCCTTGGCCTCAAAAACCTCCTCACTGGCAATTATCTTCTTCAGCGATTCTAACTGCTTAAGTAGCGCGTTCAAACATTGAAAGGGGTCACAGATCTCCAGATCGATGAGCAACTGCTCCATCTCCGGGAAACCGGAATTCACCGCCTGCTCTAACTGCTGGCGTATCTCCTGAAAACCGAGATTATATTTCTGATGGAGGAGACGATACATGTTGACCAGAAGCCGAAAACGATTGGTTTCGCCCGCATCAAGGTCGCTCTGCTCGGCAAGCCAAGTTGCCAAACGCTGATCGTCCCAGTTAAGAAGATCGGCAACCTGGGCAATATCCTTTTCGGCAAACAGGCGGGTAAGCAGGGTATGCAGATCATCGATGAACGGGCCGCGATTCTGCACCTGCCGTAGCACCTCCTCGGGCAGGTAGGGAAACAACACCTCCTTATCACGGCTCTTCCAGAATTCAAGAATCGCCTGAATAAAATCAACAATCAGGTTACTGCTCTCCACATGACTCTGCTTGCGCAGAAAATGGATGAGCAGATCCTTGCGCCGATGGGTCTCGTCCAACTCGGTGGAAACATCGCGCAACGCGCCCTCAGCGCCAATCTCGTTAAAAAACACCGGCAGAAGCTTGGCGAACTGCTTGACCAGGTTATAAACCGGCCCCACCGGGTGATTGAGCAGACGGGTAATATCGCGCTGAAAGAGATCGGTATCCTTGATACAGGTTCCAGAGAGCTTAAGATTGATGATCAGGGCCGAAAAGAGGGTTGAACACCACTTGGGCTCCTGCATGATCAGGTTTAGCCACACCCGGATATTAGCGAGATGGGCCGGGTTGGCCAGCGGTTGCCAGTCTTCATCAACCCCGGCGACATTGGCGTACTGAAAGCCGAACCGCACCGCCTCCCAGAGAAAGGTTTCCACCAAGCGACTATTGCCGCGCTTAAAAACCTCGGAACCAAGCACCTGAATACATTGGAGAGAGGTGTGCGGGTATTTTTTGACGTTCTCTTTAAGCAATTGCAGGGTGGTGAGGAGAAAACTTTCGATCTCTTCAAAGGTCTGCTGGCGGATCAACTGCACCAGGCTACGATTGATTTCACGGAGGCTTTCTTCGTGAATCAGGGCCAGCCCGGCGGTATCCATGATCCGAAAGAGAAAGAGAAGCTTGCGGTTTTCGGCAAAGCGATCATTTTTTTCCTTGCTTGCCGATAACTGGGCCGCTACCAGTAAAGTCGGCACCTCCTTGTAGAGGCGGACTATATCCAGATGTGACGGCAACTCCAGCACCTTGGCCAGATCAGCGGGATTGGCCTCGATATCGATCCCCTTCAGGGTTTCCAGATGTTCCCGTAACCGCTCATGGCAAATGGACCTGAAAGACTGACCAGCCTGCCACCCCTCGCACATCCCCCCGCACTCCTGGGTAAACCAGACCAACGGATCTTCCTCACTTAACCAGTACAGATAGTTACGAGAAAATATTCTCTGCATTAGATGCCCCAATGGCCGCAGATCATATCGCACCTCGGCATCATCCTGGCGGGTGGAAAAATCAAGGAGCTTGAGGGCGATCTTCTTCATGGGATGATGCCCTTGCACCACATGGATCAACAACGAATCATCTAAATCCGCCAGCCGCTGCCAGCAAAAGGCCACCGCCGTTTCATAATCATTGATGGTAGCGGGATCGAGGCTGGCAATGAGGTTATCGAGATAGGCCAACAACCCTTCAATCCCCTGTCCCAATAATGATTCGTTTTTACCCGCTTCACCAATGGCGTCAAAAAAGATCCCGGCAAAAAGCGGCACTGCTTCCGGTCCCTTGGGGTGACGCCGAAAATGACCGTTATTCTTGAGGACAAAGGCACGGAGCTTGGGCAGGATCAGGTTCCAGTTATGAAAGGGATGACTGTACTCATAGAGTAACTCTTCGAGATTGTTGCGAATCCCCTGATAATCCTTAACTATCTCCGAGAGAACCGCAAAGGCGGGAGCAATGGTGACTTCGTCAACCGCTGTTTCCAGCAAGTTCGCCTTGAGGGCATCTGATTCGATGGCGTCGTTGTTGTTATCGATCATGATCAACCTGGAAGGGAGGTGAAATAGTTCGGCGGGTGGCGTTGTTGCCGCCACCCGCCGGATTTACTTTCAAGAAAAAAACTGTTGCGACAATTACAGAGGTTTCTGATCCTCCATAAGCAGAATCAGGTCAAGAACCCGGTTGGAGTATCCCCACTCGTTATCATACCAGCTCAAGACCTTGATCATGGTGCCGTCCAGAACCTTGGTGGAAAGGGCATCCACCACCGATGAATGCGGGTTGCCCTGATAATCAATGGAGACCAGCGGCTCGTCGGAGTAGCCGAGGAAACGGTTGGCCGCTTCCTGCAAGGCCTGATTGACCTCTTGCACCGTCACCTCACGTTCCACCTCGATCACCGAATCAACCACCGACACGTTGGGGGTGGGCACCCGGATCGCCATCCCGTCGAACTTACCTTTGAGATCGGGCAGCACCAGAGCCACCGCTGCAGCAGCACCAGTCTTGGTGGGGATCATCGACACCGCTGCCGCCCGAGCCCGACGCAAGTCACTGTGGGGAAAATCCAGCAGGGACTGGTCATTGGTATAGGCATGGACAGTGGTCATCAAACCCCGTTTGATCCCGAACCGGTCAAGGATTACCTTGGCCACCGGGGCCAGACAGTTGGTGGTGCAGGAAGCGTTGGAGACCACATGATCCTCCATGGGATCATACTCATGCTCGTTGACCCCCATGACGATGGTCTTGACCTTACCCTTGGCGGGGGCGGAGATAACCACCTTCTTGGCCCCGGCGTCGATATGGGCGCTGGCCTTCTCGCCGTCGGTGAAATGGCCGGTGGCCTCAATGACGTAATCAACCCCCATATCTCCCCAGGGGATATCAGCCGGATTGCGGTGGTTGAAAACTGCCACATGCCGGTCATCAACAATAATGCCGCGCTCATCGGCGGCAACGGTGCGCTCATAGACACCCATCACCGAATCATACTTGAGAAGATGGGCCAAGGTATTGTTGTCAGTGAGATCGTTGATCGCCTTAATCTCGATATCCTTAAAAACCGGATCCTTGTCAATGGCTCGAAAGATATTCCTGCCAATCCGGCCAAAGCCGTTAATCCCTACTGTTACTGTCATCCCTACTGCCTCCTCATCTCTATTTCAAAATAGATAATTTATAACAACCCCGAATTGGATCCCGTCGTTAGGGGTGGCCGCGCTTTCATGATTTTACATGCTCGTATATCTTGGCGAGGGTGTCAAATATTTCCTTAGTAATTAATCCTGCAGGCGGCGGGCTTCAGCATATAGATCAAGATATCGTTGCACGACTTTATCCCAGGTATACTTGGCATTAATTTCCGCAATGGCAGCCCGTTGCATGGCAACAATCTTATCAGAGGAGCTGCGAAACAATCGCAAAGCCTTCTGCATGGTACCCATCAGGGCGGCAGAGCTATGATCACGATAGGTAAAGCCGGTGAGATCATCCCGCACCTTGACCAGCCCGCCAACATAATGAACGATGGGCAGATTGCCGTGCAGCTGGGCAATAAAATCCGTTAGCCCACAGGGCTCATAACGAGACGGGATCACAAAAAAATCCCCGGCGGCATAAATCTGCGCCGCCAGTTGCTGCCCGTAACCACGCAATACGCAAATCCGCCCCTTGTTCTTCTTGCGCTCGGACAACCGCACCAACCCTTCCTCAAGCCCCTTATCGCCGGAACCCAGGATCAGGATCTGAAAATCAGGATCATGGGGAAGTAGAATCTCTAAGGCATCCAGTAGTTTATCCACCCCTTTCTGGGCGGTGAGCCGACCGACAAAGGTAAAAAGAGGCACATCGGTGCGCAAATCCAGGGACCCACTCCGCTGAATGCCATTAATTTCACCGGCGGCCAGTGTTTTCACCATCTCCCGGCGACATTTCCCCTTTCCAACCAGATCGCCAACGGCTGGCTCAAAGGCGGCGGCAATCCCGAGTTTTTTAGGGTAACGGGGATCAAACATCGCTGGATCAATGCCGTTGGTCACCCCATGCAACACCACCCCTCGCCCAGCAAGCTCATGGCCCAGAAAACCGGTCATTTCATCGTCATCGCTCTCCTGCAACTCGCGGGCGTAATTCTCGCTCACCGTATTCATCACCGCATGGGCGGAAGCGGCCAGCAAAGGATCAAAATTACCTTCCAGGAGATTAGCGGCAATAACCCGCTCCGGCAGGCCGCTAACCGCAGCGGCAAAGGGGAGATCATCCACATCTTGATGATACCCTCGCCCAGCATTATGAATGGTGACCACCACCCCGGTATCTTTAAAAAAAGCCCGGTAGCCTTCCTTTTCGCGGAGCATCACCGGCAACAAGGCGGCATGGCCGTCATGACAATGGATGATATCCGGGCGACTGCCCTGCGCCAGCATCAGGTCGAGAGCCGCCTTCTGCAAGAGAACATTCATCGCAAAATAGTCAAAGTGACCACTTCCCTGCTCATGCAGTGGGTTTACAGCCTCTTCGGCGGCGGTGTAGGTATAAACGCCCTGCTTGTTGCGAAAACGTTCGCCATCCACCAGCAAAACCCGCACCTTATGCAACCGTCGCTCCCAGAAGAAGACGGTTTCGCGCCGCTCCTCACCCACATAGTCCATATCCAAGTTAAGGGTTTGGTGGCGTAACGGCTTGAAGCCCAGTTGCTGGGGATCAATAAAACCGTACAGGGGCAAGAGCACCGTCACTGAGCAACCATCCCGCCCCAGGGCCTCGGCCAATTGCCGGGACACGTCCTTGACGCCGCCCACTCCGGCCAACCCTTCGTACTCTCTGGTGACCATCCAGACTGATTTGATCATTTTTTTTGCCCCTTTTACCGCCATAACGCCCCTTGGTCCTTAACTGTGGGTTGTTTCTACCACTGACTGTCTTGGCAGCGAATAGCCCGCTGCCGGAGGAGAAAATCCGCCAAGGTCAACCGCACCATCGCCTCACACACCGGAATAATGCGGGGAATGGCCGAGATATCGTGACGCCCGCCGACCTTGATCGAAACCGGCTCATTGGCAAGATTGACGGTGTGTTGTTCTTTGCTAATGGAAGGAATGGGTTTTACTGCCACCCTGGCAACAATGGGCTGGCCGCTGGAGACCCCGGCCAGGATACCGCCGGAATTATTGCCGACAAAACCCAAAGAAGTAAGGGGATCGTTGTTTTGAGAACCTGTCAGCTCAGCCGCCTCAAAACCGGAACCGATCTCCACCCCCTTCACCGCGCCGATGGACATCAAGGCTCCAGCCAAGACGCCATCGAGCTTTTCAAAAACCGGTTCGCCCAGCCCCGCCGGACAGCCGGTGGCCATGATTTCGACGATGCCGCCCAGGGTATCGCCTTGGGCCTTAACCTCGGCCACCCTCTCGTCCATGCGCTGGGCAGCATCGGGATCAGGGCAATAGAAACGGTTTTCGTTGATGGCCGCCATCATCGTCGCCACATCCTGCCTTTCGGCCTTAATCCCGCCCAAGGCAACGGTGTAAGCAATAACGTTAATTCCGGCCTGAGCAAGAAGAATCTTCGCCACTGCCCCTGCCGCCACCCGAGCGGCGGTCTCCCGAGCCGAAGCACGACCGCCGCCGCGATGATCACGAATCCCATATTTCTTGAGATAGGTGATATCACCATGCCCAGGCCGAAAAATATCCTTCAGATTGTCATAAGACTTGCTATGCGCATCCTGATTATAGATGACGAGACTAATGGGGGTACCGGTGGTTTTGCCCGCAAATACCCCGGCGAGAATCTCCACCTTATCCGGCTCCTTGCGAGGGCTGGCTGCACCACCGCCACCTGGCTTACGACGATCCATCTCTTTTTGTAATATCTCAGGACTGATCTCCAAACCAGGAGGGCAGCCATCAATGGTGGCCCCCACAGCGGTACCATGGGATTCACCCCAAGTAGTGACCCGGAACACCGAGCCGAATGTATTACCTGCCATGCTTATCTTTCCTTCTGCGCTATAATTTATTGAATGTGGTTTTTTGCTTGCCAAGCCGACACAACAACCTCAACAATCTCCGCCGGCCGACGGCTACCGGTGTCGATGCGTAAATGCGAACCCTTTTCGTACAGGGGCAATCGCTCAGCCAACACCGATTCGATCTCCAGGGTGATGGAATCACCGGTGAGGGAAGGTCGTTGCCCTGCACTTACCGCATCAGCGGCAAGACGAGCAGCAATGGTTGCGGTGTCGGCGCTGAGCCAAACCACCAGCCCGCTCACTTGCAACCGCGACCAAACCTCCTCATGAAGAATCGCCCCGCCGCCGGTGGCCACCACCAGCCCTTCACGGTCAACAAGTTCCTCAAGCAACTTCCGTTCGCACTCCCGGAAATATGGCCAGCCATGGGCGGCCACCATTTCGCTAATAGAACAATCCTCCCGCGCCTCAATTTCCTTATCCATATCAAGAAAATCAAAACCCAGCCGTTGGGCCAATAACCGCCCCACCAAACTCTTGCCACAGGCACGATAGCCGGTGAGAATAATTTTAAGTTTTGAATGTACCATACAGATGCCACCCTCCGTTAAAAGAAAGATAATGCAAATAACAAAAATTCTAATCTGTGAGGAAAGCCTACACTTTTTTGCCCGGACAGAAAATTGCCGCGAGCGGTGATAAAAACAGCTCCACAACTCACCCTAAGCGCCGTTCTCCGGTGGCCAATTCTTCAAGCCCTTGCCGATCAAGCAACTGCACACTCTTGCCTGCAGAATCGATAAAGCCTTGCTTTTGCATCCGGGTGAGGATCCGCGACAAAGTCTCAGGGATGGTGCCCAGCAGACTGGCCAGGTGGGCCTTGCCGATCTGTAATTCCACCTCGTCACTAGCACCGCCCTGCTCGTTGCCCAGATAGAGGAGGTGAGCAGCCAACCGTCCCGGCACTTCCTTGAGGGAAAGATCCTCGATCATATGGGCAAAGCGTTTGAGGCGCATGGAAAGAGAGGCCATCATGTTCATGGCCAGCGACGGGTTATCCTTGATCAGTTCCCGGAATGCCGAGCGCGGAATAAAAAAGACCCGACTGTTTTTAAGGGCCATGGCATGGGCCGGGTAGGAGGAACCGGCAAACACAGCGGCCTCGGCAAAGGGCTCACCCGCGCCAAAAACATGCAGAATCTGCTCCTTACCTTCCGGGGATAATTTGTAGATCTTAACCTGCCCGGAGATAATCACATAAAAGCCGACCCCATCGTCACCCTCGGAAAAGATGGTTCTCCCCCGAGCGAATTCTTGATCCACCACCACCATCGCCAGCTCATCATACTGCTGTTCAGAAAGCCCTTTAAAGAGGGGCACAGCGGCAAGACTCTCTTTGATACTCATCATTTTTCTCCCAATTTTTTGCCAGTGGGAATGGCAACCAGCGCCACCGCATAATCACCGTCAAGAACGACCGCGACCTCAAGTGGCAAGCTCTGGTTATCACGCCGAAAACAACATTCAAAAATCATCAAGCCATGGGTTAAGCCGCGCACGGCCATAAGTTCCATTTCCCCAAAGGCAGGCAACACCGTCACCGGCACCGCCTTTCTGATCGCCTCCTTGGCTGACCAGAGTAGGGCCAGCCGAGAAATATCATCCACCTCGCCGAGGCTGGCTAAGAGGTGGACCTCCTCGCTCTGCTGACAAAAACGGGATTTGACCCGCAATAACGAATCACGTCGCTGCTGGATATCGACCCCGCAGCGATTTGCCATGGAGATGGCCACCACCTGATCAGCGCTATGAGAAATGGAGATTTCCGGTAGCGGTGCCACGCCGGCAACCAATTCAGGACGCCCAGAAGGTAACTTTGCCAGTTGCCATTGCTGCCAGTCCCGCTCTCCGGCGGCAACGCCACCCCAGCGCAAGGACGCATCTTTGGCAGCAATGCGGCCCCCCAACCATTCCAGCCGCCGCCTGGGCAAGTAAAAGCCCCGCCACTGTAGCAATTCACTCCGGCAAAGATACAGATTGGCGACCTCTTCTTCGCCCTCAGCCTCGCAGCGGACGGCAAGATCATCCAACCGCAGACGCGAAACCGCGCAACCCGCCGCAAATACCGGCAGTTGGCGAAGCGCATCACCGCGCCCGGTGGCAAGAAAATCCTCAATCAGCAACACCAATCTTCTCCCTTCATGACCTCAGCAACTGAGGTGAAAATAGTCTTGAATTTTCAACAGAACCAAGTATTAGATGATACACCTACTCGGCAAACAACTTTCCATAAATTCACCATCAACAAGCTGCAAAAAACCATGACTGCCTTTGACGCCATTATCCTCATCATCATCCTGCTCTTCCTGGCCCGTGGCATTTGGGTCGGCCTCATCGGCCAAATTGCCTTTCTGATCGCGCTCCCCTTGGGCTTTTTTGCCGCCGGTACCTTTTACGCCAAGCTCGGCCACCTGCTGCTGCCGGTGATCCCTAACCCACAAGCAAGCTTCTTACTCACCTACGTCCTACTCTTTATCGCCACCTACCTGCTGATCATGCTGCTGGGCAAAGGGCTCAAAAAAGTTGTCAGCATCACCCTTCTCGGCTGGTTTGATCGGGCCATGGGCGGCCTTTTCGGGCTGGCCAAAGCGGTTTTCTTAAGCACCCTGATGTTTATGATCCTATCCGGCTTCGTGGCCGGGCCACGCTCCTTCTTCAGTGGCTCACTGACCACCCCTTATCTTGCCAACTGCTCAAAATACATGCTGACCATGATCCGTGACAATGATCTTCGCCACCGTTTTATCCCCAAGAAACCCGCCATCTCAGCCATCCTCGCCCAGCCCATACCAACCAGCAAGGCGATCAAGGGAAACACCGAGAAAAAAGCCAATTAAAATCAGCTGATTGCGTAAGGTCTGGGCAACCATGCCCCGCTGTTGCCACCGCCTCGCAGCAGTAACCACCGCCTCCGGTCTAATAACTACCCTTCCGTGCCGTTTCAGATTTCTCACCAGAGCAAGATCCTCAAGAATCGCCATCTCTGGAAAACCTCCCCTGGCTAAAAACAGCTCCTTACTCAAAAAAAGGGCTTGGTCGCCATATGGCATCTGTAACCAGCGAGAACGGAGATTGGCGCCCCAGGCAATGGCTGCTAAGGGTAGACTCGAGGCATCAAAAGAAAGCCGAAAAGCCCCCGCCGCAACCCCCAACTCGCTCATCGTCTCCCGCACCATATGGGCAAAACCAACCGGCAACACCGTATCTCCATGCAGAAAAAGAAGAACATCACCCCCAACCGCCGCCGCGCCCACATTCATCTGGCGAGCTCGACCCGGTTCGCTAACCAGCGCCTGCACCCCATATGACTTGGCTATGGCCACGGTTTGATCAGTGCTGCCGCCATCAACCAGCACCACTTCCACCCCCGGCACCGCCATAACCGCAGCAAGGGTCTCACCAAGCCGAGATGCCGCATTAAGGGTTGGAATAACGATGGAAATGACAGAGGTCTTCGGGACGATCGACATCGGCAAGGGACTCCAGCAGAAAAACCTCTAAGGACGAGGCGTGGGCGCGTTCAAGGGTGCGAGCTAAAACTTTCTCCCCCCCCCACTCCATATTGGTGAATAAAAAAGGCTGCGGTGCGGTGAGACCAAGCAGATAATAACCACCGTCAAGGGCTGGCCCGATCACCAGATCATGATCGCCCAACGCCTCAAAGGCCTGGGCCATAATCACCGCCGACATGGCCGGGCAATCGCAGCCCAGCAAGACAACCCGCTTGCTTCCCTCAGCAAAGGCCTGAGCCACGGCCCGCTCCATACGCTGGCCCAGATCACCGCTTCCCTGTGGCCTGAAACAGCCACTGGGCGCAACTGGCGCCAGCCACTGAGAAATCATCCCTGGTTCGCCGCCATCATAACGAATTTCAAAACGCCCCCGCCGCCCCTCAGCAAAAACTTCCGCCTGAGCAGCAGCCGCCTCAGTCATCCGTCGTTGCAACTCCGCTGCCCCTGCCGCGCCCAAGGTTGGAATCAAACGAGTTTTAACCACCCCCGGCTCAGGATAACGGGTAAAGAGAATCAACTTATCTAAAGTTTGCAATTTCGTCGCAACCATTACCGTTTATCAGCAAAAAATACTTGCCCGAAGTTACTCAAGGGCTAACATGTCTTTGAGAAGAATGCTGGATTCACATAAGCGAGTCGTTCAAGAACAAAACATAGCATGACAACCTAAAGCCCGCCCCATCCTTTTTATGAAACTCCCACGCGAGCCAAGAAAACAAAACATGACCACCCAAAAACATAAAAAACAAAAACCCGACCCAAATTCCTACCAAGAGCGTACTTATCGCCGCCGCGTTGCCGCAGGCAACCTTAACTCTTTCGAGGTCAAGGTTCGGGAAACAGACCTGCATATCTTAGCTGCCACCGACCTCAGCGAAGAAGCAGCCAACCTCATATTCCAATACCGCGGGCAACTGGAAAATCATATCGCCAGCAACCACGACTTTCTCACCTCCCTTACCCCGCTCACCAACAACTCACTGTTACTACCACCCATTATCAAGGCCATGCACCAGGCCGCCACCGCTGCCAAAGTCGGCCCCATGGCGGCAGTGGCAGGAGCCATCGCCGAATTTGTCGGTCGCGGCCTCCTAGCAAAAGGAAGCACCGAAGTGGTGGTGGAAAATGGCGGCGACATCTTTTTGCACCGCCAGCAGGAATGCGTGGTGGGTATCTTTGCCGGCACCTCCCCACACAGCAACAAGGTGGGCATCCGTATCAACGCCCAGCGGATGCCCCTTGGCGTCTGTACTTCGTCGGGCCGAATCGGCCACTCTCTAAGCTTGGGCCAGGCCGACGCGGTAACCGTCCTGGCCACCGACACCTGCCTGGCCGATGCCGCCGCCACCCGCCTTGGCAACGAAGTCAAGGATTCAGGCGACATCAACCACGCCTTAGCCTTAGCTAAAACCATTGTAGGGCTTGAAGGGGTAGTGATCATCAGAGATCAACAGATGGGGGCATGGGGAGACATCGAGCTGGTGCCACTGAGCAGTTAAGGGTGCATAATTTTAATTTTACCATCTCTGATGTGAACATGGCAGGGGTGAACGGTTATGCTGTGAAGCCCTTCACCTCCGAAATACTCCAGAAGGAGAGTATCCCCTTGTTCATTTCCGCAAGAAGAAACGACCACTTTTCTTAAACCTTTGCCCCACCCATGCCGATAGATAAGATATACCTTTTTTTCGGCGGAGGCTAAGATCATGAGAATTGCGGAATCCAGTATCAATCTGACGGCAACTCGATCCTTCCATGAAGAACAACACACCGAAGAATCCCTGGAAGTATGGGTCGGTGAGCGAACGGAACAGGGCAACAACCCTAATAATCCCCGTGGACCGCAGACCGCCGATACGATTAAATTGTCGGCAAGAAGTCTGGCCGCGCAAGCCTCTGTTGTGCGCGCTCGCCACCAAGCTGTTGTCGCTAACCCCAAGGCCGAAGCCGCGTCGGTTGAAACAAAAAAGATCCTCAACGCCAAGCTTGAAGCCCTGCGGATGACCATTGAGCTCCTTACCGGTAAAAAAATAAGGGTCGCAAATTTTTCTCCCCACGCCACAGCCACTCCAGAAGCGGCACCAGCAGCGACAGAAAACAACCAGCCGCAAAAAGTCGGCTGGGGCATGCTCTACGAATACCACGCCAGCCACCATGAAGAAGAAACCACCACCTTCAGTGCTGCCGGGACGATCACAACCAATGACGGCAAGGAAATCAACTTCCAGCTCGACCTGGCCATGCATCGCGAATTTTCAGAAAATACCGATATCAGCATTCGCGCTGGCGACGGTCTCCTGGTCGACCCCCTGGTAATCAATTTTAATGGCAACGCAGCCCAACTAACGGACACTTCCTTTTCCTTCGACATCGACAGCGACGGCCAGAACGAAGAAATGGCCAGCCTCGGCAGTGGCAGCGGCTTTTTGGCTCTGGATCTTAACGAGGACGGCGTCATCAACGACGGCTCCGAACTATTCGGCCCAGAGAGCGGCAATGGCTTTGCGGATCTAGCCAAGTACGATACCGACAGCAACGGCTGGCTGGACGAAAACGATCCCGTTTTCACCGACCTGAAACTATGGGTGATGGGTACGAACGGCGAAAACTATCTGGAGACATTGGCCAGCCGAGGGATCGGCGCGCTACTACTTAACAATACCGACACCGAATTCCGCCTCACCGATAGCAACAACGCCACCCTGGGCAAGATCCAAAACACCTCCATTTTCGTTCGCGAAAACGGCTCGGTGGGCACCATCCAGGAAGTCGATCTGGCAGTATAGAAAAAACGGTCAACACCAACAACAACTGCCCTGAAATAGCTTTCTAGGCGAACCCTCATCATCGCCCCGCCAACGGCTGTCTTTCCCAGAAAAAAAGAAGTACAGACAAATACAATTTTCTAGATTATCCCAAGATAAATTCCTCGACAAACGATTCCCTGTTCAGTATTACTTAGCCCTATATGACCTAGCAATACGCTTCCCCCTAAACTCAGGCATAAAAATTGCCCTTTTTTGATGTTAACAAATTGATAATTAGTAATATCTTCACTCCAATGACGAAACTCCTCACCATCGCCATTATCCTGTCCTCCATTTGCCTCCTCCCTCAGCTCACCAAGGCTGAAACCATTGAGGTGGAAGGCGTTGCCGTAATCAAAAAGGAACGAGTTGATTTTGCCAAGAAAGCGGCCATTGACAACGCCCTTTCTGAAGCAGTTTCCAGAATCACCGGCTCATACGTTGAAGGCCGTACCCTGGTGGAAAAAGGTACCTTAATCAGGGAAACGGTTACCTCGCAAAGCCGTGGTTTCGTCAACAGCTTCGATGTCCTCTCCGCCAAGCGCAACGGCAAAGAATACCAGGTCATTCTCAAGGTTGACGTCAAAAACGAAGCCCTCCTCAGCAAACTTGACGGCCTTGGCATCCTCATGGGCCGCAAGGACTCACCACGGGTCTATATGGAGATGGTGAAAAAAGACGAAACAACCTCTCTTGTCCGCAATGAACTCTTTTCTCTTTTCAGAGCAAAAAGATACTTCCTCACCGATGAAAAAAAACACGCCGACATCGAAATCCGTATTAATACTACGTTTAAAGATTCCTCAATCGTCTACAAAAACAACCCCATTACCTTCAACGAATTGCTCGTTGACATCACGGCCTGGAACACCGCCTCCCATGATGTCATTTCGTCACTGTCTCTGGCCAATAAACAGCAAGGTATCAACAAGCTGGAAGCAAAACTGAAACTTTGCCGGAAGGCTGCCGCAGAGGCCGAAATAAAATTGACTACAGATTTTATCAACAAATGGCAGAAGGAACTCGGTGGAAATACCAAGATCACCCTGTTCCTGAAAGGCCTCAAGGACTATGATGAATTTCTCGACCTGCAAAATTTTTTCATGTACCATCTCCCTTTGACTAAAAAAATCATCATGCGTGACTTCAACGCTGGCACCGGCGTCATCGAAATATTTACCGGGGTTAGAGCAGTGGAGTTTTACCAAGAGATAACCTCTCTTGACTTTTCAGGCCATACGTTCTCTGTGGAAGAAACACAACAAAATCGTGCCGTCATCAATATCCGGAGGTAAAGAACCATGAAAACCAGATTATTAATACTCTTCCTAACCTTAGCCTTTGTCGGGTGTACATCTGCAGGTAAGGAGTATTACGATCTCGCGCAGAATATGTACCAGCAGGATAAGTACGAAGACGCCGTCAAACTCTACCAAACAGCTCTGGAAAGTGAGCCAAACAACTCTCAATACAAGAAGGCCTTGCACGATGCCAAGAGCGCGGCGGCCGACATGTATTACAAAAAGGCAGTCCAAGCCTTTAATACCCAGCCCCTCACCATCCACGACATCAAAATCGCCGAAGACAGTCTAAACCGGGCGCTGAAATACAATCCGAAACACAGTGACGCCGCCAGCATGTTGCCAGAGGTCGAGGCACAACAGCAAGTGGCCCTCAAACAAATCCAAGCCCTCTATAAACTGGTACTCGCCGCCCTGGAAAATGACGATTATACCGCAGCGCTGGCAAAACTCAGGGAGATTGACGCCATCTTCCCGAATTATGAAGATACCTCCAACCTTCGCCAAAAGGCCATCGCCAGCGGCAAAAAAAGCTACCGTAAACAGGGATTGGAAGCTTTTCAGCAAGAAAACTTCCCCGACGCAGTTGCCGCCTTTTCGGCATATCTTGCCCTTGCCCCGGAGGATGGGAAGGTTATACGAATGCTGAACGCAGCAAAAAAACGCGACAACATCGATTTTTTCATAGACAAAGCAACGGAAGCCTCCAATCGAGGCCGCTATGAAGAGGCTTACAAGAGTCTATCTAAAGCAGAGAATATCTACGGTGACAGCGAGAAGTTGCAACAACAAATGAAATATGTGGTGAAAGCGTTGCAACGCGACGAGCTGGCCAAGTGCCAACGTTACGCAACATACGGCCAAATTGCCATGGCCATGACCACGCTGAATAAATTAATCACCATGAACCCCGACCTGCTCATGGACGAAACATACTATCGACTCAAGAACCAAGTACTTACTGCCGCAGCGCAGAAGGCCGCAGCCTACACCGCCGAAGGGAAATTCGGCAACGCATACTATTTTTATCAAGCAATCAAAGAACTTAACCCTTCATACCAAGACATCTTTTACAAAATCCAGAATGTCACCGACAAGATTAAAACAAGGGTTCGTAAATCTATCGCCATCATGGACTTCGGTAGCCCAGCCGATTCTCCTGATGCCGGTAAAATATTGTCCAGTTCTCTAACCACCTATCTTTTTAAGGTTGCCGGAGCAGACATTAAAATCCTTGAGCGCAGTGATATTCAACCGCTCCTGGAAGAAATGAACCTGACTCAGGCCGGGGTCATCGACTTAAAATCCATGCAAAACTCCAAGTCGCTAACCGGTATCGACTTCTTCATCTTCGGTTCGGTGCTTAACTATGCCGTAACCACCGACGAGATCAATGGCAAACGTTATGCCAAATACAAGATCGGCACCAAGAACAAACAGAATAAGGATTACCTGAACTGGAAAGCAAAGCACCCAAACCCAAGTGAGGAACAACTACGCGATGCCCCGGAGGCGTACCTTGAGGTTCCGGAATTTAAAGAAATCCAATATGACGTCACCACCATGAAGAAGGTTGCTTTTGTCGATATCTTTTACAAAATGATCGACACCGGGCTGGCCGAAATCCTCTTCACCAAGACCCAAAAAGAAAAACTACCCATGAGCGATGATTATGTTTCCGGCGTCAAAGAGGCTGGTATTGCCCATGACCCTCTGGAAATCAGCACCGACATGGGCCTGTTGCAGCAGCTTACCACCCAGCAGGTGAGCCGAATGGGAACCGAAATCCTTGATCGGCTGCAAAGTCTGCAAATCGAGTATTTCCGCACCGGTGAACGGATGAAAGAAAGAAAGGAATACGAGAAAGCCATTGAAGCTTTCTACAATGCCATCTTTGATGAACAAATAAAGGGGATGCAGACCGAAATAAGTGAGAAAGCAGCAGCTGAAATCACTAACGCCCGGGTGACCCTGGATCGGCGATAATCATTTCGCAGTTAGCGCCTTCAAAAACTTTCAACGACACTACTCCCGCAACGCGCGACTTAACCCCGGCAATGCGGGAGTATTACAAAAACCGGAGGAAGACGTCTTGGTCCGTAACCGGCTATTGCTATTTTTACTAACTCTTGCCCTGTCCACCACCGTCTGTAGCGCCTCGGCGCGTACCATAGCCATTCCTTCACTGCATGCGGAAAACTTTGCAACGGCTGAAACAAGCATTAAGGCTACCAACTACATTTATCAAGCTTTTGACGCCAGCGACTTCGAGATTATTCAGAAAAAAAAGGTGGTAGAGTGTTTTAAAAACCTGAAGATCGAGTTGGCAAATATTGACACCGACAACTTGGCCATGGCCTCCTTTCTAACCGAAGCCGATTACATCCTCTTTGGTACTGCAAAGATCAATAATGGCCGCTTTACGTGCAATATCAAGCTTTACAGTTCTGCCAGTAACACCATTTGCTTTAGCCGCTCCTACCAAACCAACGGAGAAATGGGCTTAAAGAAAATGGCCCTACAGGTAGTAAAAGATGTGGAGAAAGCAGCAAACAGCGTTCCCGAAGAAAAAGAAGTTTTTAGCGAGATTCTGCCCCCGGCTAAAATCCGCTGCCGGGCCGTGAAAAATCGGATTGTCTTGCGCTGGCATCGGCCCAGCAAAAGCATCGCTCGTTTCAAGATCTATCGGGCGCAAAATGAGCAAGGTCCATTTCGCTTCCTCGCCGAATCAACCTCTGCATCCTTCACCGACCGCAAGGTAGAGGGTGGCAAAACCTATTTTTATAAGATTAAATCCGCAGGCACCAACGGCACCGAAAGTCCAGACAGCCCCATTGCCAAGGTTACCACCAAAAAGGGCCCTGACTCGCCAGTAATCGTTGACATAGATCCCTTTTATCAACACCTTAAAGTTTCGGTTATCCCGGCTCCAACAGCCGACAAGAAAAAGATTAGAAAGATTAACATCTATCGTGAAACGGAAGATGATTACGAACTCATTAGTCAGCAGGATTTCAACCTAACCTATGAGAATCAAAGCACCGGCAAGCAGGAAATCCTGATTCCAGTTACCGGAGATGACACCTGTGCAAATCTTTCCGCCACCATGGTTGACAAGGGAGGCCAAGAAAGCGAATTCTCCTCCAGCCAGGAAGGATGCACCGTCGCCCCAGGGGTAACCGCCGCAGTGAGGGACGAACTAATCCGCAAAAACATTATCACTATCACCCACGAAGACCCCAAAGCCCAAAAATACATTATCTACCGCCAAAGTGATGAGGATAATGAAGAAATAGCCCAACTAAACGCTAGCTCCATTAACCGAGAATTGACCTACACCGATGAAAATCTCGATGATGACACCACCTATCACTACACCATCCGCAAAGTAGACAAAAACGGCGACTCCTGTAAAACTACTTCGGAAGCACTAACCGCTCATACCCGTGGCGCGCCATCGTCTCCCGCCGAATCAGCCTTCACCTGCAAAGATGATCTCGCCAAGCGCATTGAATGCTCTTACCAGCGACCGGACAACGATAAGATCCGGGAAGTGGAGGTTTGCCTAAAAGACTCTGACGATGATACGGAAATGGACTGTATGATTAAGGGGTTTTTCAACCCTAAGGTCACATTTGATGATCTACAAAACGGCAAAGAGTATTTTGTCAAGCTCCGCTACATAAATAAGGTGAAGGTCCCCGGAGAGTTCTCGTCTCCGGTTAGCGTCACCACCAAGAGTGTACCTGATCCCGTTGCCATCATTGATGTCGACGACTTTGACGACCAGGTGTTGATCTCCTGGGAACAATCCGAAATAGACGATTTAGCAGGCTATCATATCGAAATAAATGGCCGAGGTTTTTCCGATACAATCAAAAAGGTTTCTAAGTCCGAAACCTCATTGACCCTCAAGGATTTAAAACCAGGCCCATACTGTTTTCGAATTCTGGTCATTGATAAGGATGGCCTGGAAAGCGACTTCAGCGACCAAAAATGCGTTAGGGTCAACAAGATAACCGCTGACAATTAACTTACGTCACCCATAGTCACCGATAACGTTTAACTCCTGATCGAGAAGGAACGTAACGACAGATTTCAGGCCATAGCTCATGTCACCCGATGCTGCGCTGCATCAGTGACTCCCCCCCCCCCGCAAAGAACCAATGGAGGACTTTACATGCAAAAGACCATGGCGGATAAACAGCCCGGCTCCCACCTTTTCCACCGGATATTCTTACTTTTAACCGGCGTCATGCTTCTTTGCGTCGGCGGCTGCGCCACCAAACAGACACCCCCACTTTCTGAGGCGGACAACCCCCTGCACCATTACAGCGTCGGCATGCAAGCCATCGACGCCAACAACCTCACCTTGGCCATGGAAAAGTTTAACCGCGCCCTTGTCCTTGATAACAAGTTCGCACCCGCCCTGGCTGGCAAATCCTTACTAATGGCCTTACAAGCAACAGGACAAGCAACAACTGCCCATCGGCAGGTAGACACCAAAGAATCCATCCAGCTCTTGAAGCAAGCACGATCAGCGGCAGATGGTAAGGCGGAAAAATTCATTGTCCATACCACCGCCATTCGCGTTAACTTTGTTGCTAAACCTGAATTCTGGCAAGATGAAACAAAACAACACTATCGCGCCGCCCTGGCTATCGGCGACTTCGACCAGCGGCAACTCCCTTACTATCAAAGCCGAGATGCCGCCGACTACTTCATGGCCATTGCTGCTTACCGCCATCATTACCCGGAAGCAGAACCTTATTTACGCAAGGTTCTGGGAGCAAAAAACAGCGGCAAATGGCAAGTACTTGCCAACAGTGTCTACAACAAACTACAAAAAATCACCAGATTGACGGCCAATCGCACCCTGAGCAACAAGGTAGAACAGATTGCCGTCAAAGACAGTGTTAGTCGGGGCGACATCGCCGTCCTTCTGGCTGACGAGCTCCGCCTCAATAACCTCTTTAGCAACAAACTAACTGCGGCCGGAAAAAACGAATCTCGCGGGGCCGACTTTACCCCCCACGACATCATCGGTCATCCTTTCCAAAACGAAATCCAACAACTGCTGGGATGGGGTGTTCGCGGCTTTACGGCCCGTTATGACGCCGGCTCCCGTAGCTGGCTCTATGATCCCCAAAGTACCGTAAGTCGCAAGGAATTTGCCTTGGCCCTTGAGGATCTCCTGATCAAATTAAGCGGGGACGAATCACTGGCTACCGCCATGATCGGCTTTGAAAAATCACCGTTTCCTGATGTGCCAGCCGGGGTGGCGTGGTTTAATGCGGTTATGACCGTGACCAGCCGCAATCTGATGACAGCATCGCTTAACGGAGAATTCAAACCCAACGCCCCGGTGGACGGTGCAGACTCGCTCACCGCGATCTTCAAACTTCGACATCTGCTCCAAGGCAACTAAAGGGTGTCTTGGATAATTAGGATTTTCGTTGGAGATCAGGTAGGCGAGGTCACGAAACTCCGAGGCATGCGAAAAATTTTACAGCAGGCACATATCTAATATTCCGATGATAAAATTTTTCAAGATTCCCTAAAGCAGAGTCCACAGGCTACTTTATTCCCAGTATTGAAGGAGTAACAAAAAATGAGACAGAAAATGAAACAACTTCCAGCCGGCCTGTTGTTGTTGGTTACCGCCCTATTCATTATGACAACTTCAGGATCAGCAGCAGCCGAGCAATTGCAACAAGTAACCGATCCGGTGCAAATCTTCCAGGAAGGTTATATCCAGGTCGTTGCCTCCTCAAGTCCCGGCCAGTCACGATACAGCGCCATTCGCGCCGCGAAGGTGTTGGCACAACGGGATCTCCTTGAACAACTCCAGGGGGTGACGGTCAGCGGCGAAACAACTATTAAAGACGGTATGTCGATGAACGATACCGTCCTCTCCACCGTCAAGGGGTTCCTGCGCGGGGCTGTAACATGTGGTGAGAAATATAATAAGGATGATGGATCTGCCGATGTCTGTTTACGGGTTAATATTCGCGGTCATGGTTCAGCCTATGACGTCATCCTTCCCTTGATGCAATCGGAAGGGTTGCTTCCAAAGGCCAAGACCAATTTTAGCTTTGCCGCCCCCACCCCACCACCAACCAATACCGCGTCAGAGCAACCCCAACCCGTCACAGCTGAAACGCCAACAGAACTGGCCCCACCCTCGCAACTGACCAACCCCAAGGATGGCTTGATCCTCGTCTTGGCTGGTAAAGGATTTCGACCTGCTCTGGCCAATAGGATCATGACCGCCAAGCAAGAGGTAATCTTCGACCCCTCCACCATTATCCCGGCAATCCTTGCCGAAAGAGGCTGTGGTGGCTTTACCAATAAAGTGGAAAAAGCCAAGGGACTACTGGCCAGTTGGGGCTGCAATGATCCTCTCCAGGTAGAAGCGATAAACGTGAAAAGAGGAACCGATGCCGTGATCAACATTGATGATGCTGCCAACATCTTCACCAACGATCAACGAAGCAGCTTTCTCTCCCAAGCCAAGGTTGTTTTTGTCGTGCAATAACTGAGGCGAGCATCAATGCCTTAGTTTACCTGCGGGTGGTGGTATTTAAGACCGAAAGGCACCACCTTTGCTGACTACACCACCTCCATTTCAATCGGGACAACAATCACATGGGCAGTACAATCAATAAAACAAAGCATGGCCGAATCCACATTTTTTTTCTGTTATTCTTTGTTTTTGCGTCCTTCCTACCTACAGTCCATGCTGCCGAAAGCAGTACTTCACCGGTGTACATCTCCGAACGAGATTTGCCTCGGAACATCGCCATTCCCCTGCCTCAGTATATTAACCCGAAAGATGCCGACCCCAAAATAAGTCAACTCATCCGTGGCGTCCTAAAAAATTACCTCACCGAAAAGGGGTTCACGGTTCTCGTCAACGACACCATTGATACCTGCACGCAACAGGCAAAATTGGTGGCCGAGAAAGACGAAACTATCTCGATGGCGTCTCTGCAAAAATCTCTCGCCGAGGCAGGGGTAAAGAGCAACGGCATCCTGCTCATTGTCGTCCACGATCTTACCGGTATCAATGTCGGCTTCGTTCAAAACTACGCTCTAGATGGAGAAGTTCGCCTCTTCGACGACAAAGCCAAACTTCTCGGCTCCTGGCGTGACAAATCATCGCGGCACAAATTCGCAGTGGCCACAGATCCGCTAAGTGCGGTTCTAACCCTGGTAACCTCGGCAGTGAACGCCAAGGGTGACGTCCATCGACGCGACATGGTCTACGATTGGGCCTTTAACATTACCCAACAAATCCCCGGTTTCTCCTCGGGCAGCCGCCTCCCCAAAATTCTGCGGGTAGTTAGCAACGTCACCGAGCAAACCTTCAAGATGGGCGAACAAATCGTGATTGGAATTGAAGGCGACCGTGGGATGAAGGCCACCTTCGACATTGGTCAATTCCGCAAAGAAATCTCTTTAGCCGAAACCCAACCGGGCATCTATCAAGGATCCTACGTAGTCCGGGAAGGAGACAAAGCTCGCCATGAACAGATTCTCATCCACTTGGCCGCTGCCGATGGCAATCGCCGAGACTGGCCAGAAATAGATCGCCTGGTTTCCATGGATGGAATTCCGCCGACACCGCCAACCGATTTAACAGCCGAAGCCAACAAAAAATCGATTCTCCTGCAATGGGTAAGCACCGATCCCGAAGTCGCAACCTTCCACATCCTGCGCAGCCAAGAACCAATGCAGGGATATACCCAGGTGGGCAGTGTCTCCGATTTCCAATGGCAGGATCTAGAAGTAGCTGCTGGCACCACTTACTACTATCGCGTTCTCGCCGTTGATCAGGTGGGCAATCCCTCTGCGCCGGTGATGAGTAAACCGATCACACTGCCACAGAGTGGCGAACCAATCCTAGGGGCAGAAATAACCGGCACCTTGGTGGCAGGCCGCTACCGACTCCTTGGCGAAACAGTGGTGCCTGCCGGTCGCACCCTGAAAATAGCTCCGGGGGTAACCATCCTTGCAGGTCCCAGCGGGCAACTCATCGTCAAGGGCAGTTGTGAAGGCGACAAGGTTCTCTTACAACTAGGCGATACGGAAAGCGAAAATAGGGAAAAAACACCCGCAGCCGCTGCAACTACGTCTCCCTCTGCTGATACCACTGCACCACTAACAGCCGATGCAACTACGTCTCCCTCTGCTGATACCCCTGCGCCACCCACAGCAGATGCAACTACGTCTCCCTCTGCTGATACCCCTACGCCATCAGCAGCCGCTGCAACTACGTCTCCCTCTGCTGATACCACTGCGCCACTAACATCCGCTGCAACTACATCTCCCTCTGCTGATACCACTGCACCATCAGCAGCAAACTCCACTACAACTCCCCCAGCCGAAACCACGGTGCCACCAGCCACTAAACAACATTGGCTGGGCGTAAAGGTGGCCGAAAATGGTCAGTTAACATTACGCAACACCCTTTTTCGCCAATGCCAAACCTGTATCGACGTCCTTGGCGGTCGTGCCACCATCAAACAATCGATCTTCCAGGATGGGACCATCGCCATCCACGTCCAAACCCCCTTCGAGGTCTCTGTTAAAGGCGGGAAGATTGACCATATGGAACAGGGAGTCGTACTTGCTGACGGCACCCTCTCCCTAGAGGAGATGAACATCACCAGCAACAAGCTGGGGGTTAAAGTGAGCGGCGGGCAATTAACGCTGCGCCAGACCAACCTCTACGACAACGAACAAAACCTGTCCACCTCAGTGCCATTAGTTTTACAAGGCAACTATCTGGGCGGGATGCGACTGGATCAACTCCGCCTGGAAGGCCAGGTTACCTTACGCAGCTTACTGGACGCCCCCTGGCCAGACGGACGCGAGCAAGCCATCAACGCCGACAAGATCCTCGCCAAGGCTGACGAAGAAAAGAAATTGGGGCTGGAAGCATTTAACAATCGCCAGTATGGCAAGGCATACGAACACCTGAAAACGGCTCTCGCCTACAAAGAGGATCGGGAAACGCGATTACACTTGGCATATGCCCTGAACGCCATGGGTGAAACCTCCGAACTGGCTGAACTTCTCCAGGTCGCCATTGAACGCTACCCATACGAAGTCCGTTTCTTCAACCTGGCGGTTCGCCATGCCCTTGCTGCCGAGCAACCCGACAAAGCACGAGCACTTCTGGAGCGAGCGCTGCGCATGAATCCCGGCAACGCCATGCTGGAACAACTCCAGATGATGGTTGGAGAATAGCGGTGCAAAAAATCTTGCCTGGCCCTGAAAAAGACCCCATCTTCCGATCCAACCGCCAAGGAAGAAAAGAGAGTCCTGCCTGTTGCCCAGAAATTAAAACTCATTGGCAACGCCTAAGACCACTCATCGCCCTTCTTTTCTTCACCATCTCACTCTGCTCGCCCCACCACGCCATGGCAGCGCAAACACTTTCCCTGGCCGGGACGTTAACCGTACCTGATCGCCTTAGTGACGACAGCGTACTGGTGACCGATCTGGCCATTACCGAACTGGGATTCAGCGTCCAAGGGCAGATTCGCTTACAGACCCTCATCCCCCTACAAGGGGAATTGATCCTTGATCACCTCAGCGGCAGTCCCGATAAGATCATCGCCATCCTTGGCGACTTACTCCCTCCCAACGTTACCAAGTTGGCCGATTTAGAGGTCGGCAATCTGGTCATCAAGGGACTACAGTGCACCTTCGGTACCGATCACCCCACGATTAAAATTACTGAACTCACCTACCAGGGAGGAAAGCTTGCCGACCTCACCGCAACCTCTAACCAAGACGGCTTATGGCAACTGACCATGTCACAAGCCAGCTTGCAGCAGTTACCGATAACGGTGGCGGATCTACCCCGCACCGTAAAAGTGCAAGCTGAAAACCTTTCCATCTCCTTGCTTCCCGATCTCCTCATGGACATCAAGGCCACCACCCTCAACCTGGAAGGGTCACTTCTCAGCAACGTCCACTTTCACCAAGAAGGAAGCGCACAGCAACCCCTGACCAAGGCGCCTTTTACGTTGGCGATAAAAGGCGCAGAATTAGATCTCGCCCAAGCATGGAACTTTGCTGGTCGCTGCCCCAAAATACAACAGGATCTCGACAAAAAAATTCAAGCCCTGGGATTTAGTCAAGGGTTGGCGCCGCGCGGGATAGTGCTCCTGAACAATCTTGCCTTTAACGGCTCTTTCAGCTCCCCCCCACCCGAGGAAGAAGAAAAACCGATCCTGAGCTGGTCGGCCACCACCAGCCTCACCACTGGTGAGGTGGGATTACTCGTTGCCGCTGGCAGCAAAAATGAAACCGAAGTGGTAGTAACCAAGGCCGCTGCCGGTATCAGCGTTGATGTTAATGGGTTAATAACGGTGCAGGATGCAGCCCTGCAACTACTCCTTGATGGCCAGAAGCTACTCAGCGTCGACCAAGGCAAGGCTCACCTTACCGACACCACCAAGACCATCAACATCGCCGAATTAGAGGTTTCACTGCCACAACTTCTCACCCTCATCGACAAGATGCCGCCCTTACAAACTAAACTCAACGAGCTCCTCAGCAAAAAAGAAATAAGCGCTCCAGAAGTTACAGGTCTCCTCACCATCAACGAACTGGCCTTTTCCACAATCAATGACCACCTTAGCTTTGCCGGGAACGTAGTGCTGAGCGACGGCAGCCTGGGCTGGCAAGTTGCCGCCGATCCTGCCACCCCCATCCTCTCTGGACCGCACCACCGCTATACCCTGCCGAAGTGTCGCGCCAAAATCACCCACAACCAAGAAACCGGCGCCACCACCGTGGAAGACCTCATGCTGGTGGCCCGCGACGAAGCAAAGGGAGAAATCACCCTTAGCGGTCGCGCCGATTGGCCGCTTAATTTGGCAACCCTGGCCATGGATGTAAAGGTGGAGCAGCTACAACAAGACCCCTGGCTGTTGACAACAAGTTTCGGCTATCGAGCCAACGCGCCGATCCCCATAACCATTTCCCTCCAGGGACCAGTAAACCTCTCCACCTCCGGTCGTATTCAACCTTGGCAGAGCGGGGGAAATGATGGCATGGAAATCATCTGCCCAACGCTGACCATCACTATCCCAAAATCTAACTCTGCCGCCGCCCCGGAACCCACCACGGACAAGGAAGATGCAGAACCACTGCTGGCTAAAGCGCCACCCAGCCTACCTTTCCCCATCCGTATCCAGGTGGATCAATTACAGCTTGGCGAATACCCACCGTTAGAACGATTATTGATCGCCAGCGCCACCTCGCCGCCAGAGAAGGATGTTGCTCTTTCTTGGTCTGGAAGTTGGTGCCAAGTTGAACTAAACGGGGGAATAACAGCTGCGGAAAACGGCACCCTTGCTCTGGATTTCGAATCACAATTTAGGGACGTGACCCTGGCCAATCTCATTGCCTGCGGCCTGACCGCCAGTGGCGCCCAAAGCCCGGCCATCTATATCAATGGCCGTACCTATGGCCGACTCCAGGCCTCCAGCCAAGGAAATTCCGTAACCGCTCTGCGTAAGAATTTACACGGCGAGCTGTCACTGACCATCGACAACGGCAGAGTTATGCAACTCTCCAATCTGCACCCCTCCCTGCGCTTCATGCTTGACATCCTCAGCACCCTTAAACTCAATTCCTCCAAGCTCCGTAACACCCTCCCTTTCGACCGCATGCTAATTCGGGCCAACACCGAAAACGGCGGCAAGCAACTTCTCATCAACACATTTTCCCTTACCTCACCTGCTCTCGATCTCCGCATGGGTGGTGCCGGTAAAATTTCCATGGACAAAGAACCACCCACCCTTGACCTTCACCTGAAAGCCGAAATGAAAGGTTTTTCCAAAACCATCAAAAAACAATGGCTATTAAAAAGCGATAAATAAAGTTCAACTTATTGGGTACCGCCGCCCGTATCTGAACGACTACACAGGACAAACCATCTCACCCAATTGCTGGGTAAGTCGCAGGTTCTCCCCATAGTCCACCGGGCAATCGATAATCGAAACGGTTTCATCCGCCAGCGCCAACTGCAAGGTGGGCAACAGATCCTCCCCTTTCTCAATTCGATATCCCTTGGCGCCAAATGATTCAGCATAACGAACAAAATCTGGATTATTGAAATGGACATGGCTGGCCCGCCCAAAGCCATTCATCTGTTTCCACTCAATGAGCCCATAACGGGCATCGGTCCAGACCAAAATCACCAGGGCCAAGCCCAATCGCATGGCAGTCTCAATCTCTTGGGAATTCATTAAAAAACCCGCATCACCAGTCACCGCCACCACCTTCTGCTCGGGGTTTGTCAACTTTGCGGCCAACGCCCCTGGCACCGCAATCCCCATGCTGGCAAAGCCGTTGGAGATAATACAGGTATTAGGCCGCTGGCAGGGAAACATCCGCGCCATCCACATCTTGTGCGCCCCCACGTCACAGATGACGATATCCTCAGCCGCCAGCGCTTGGCGCAGATCATGAATCAATTTCTGCGGTTTAACCGGAAACCCATCATCATCGGCGTGTTCTTCCATGTCTTTAACCAAGGCGTCCCGCAACGGTCGCAGGTGGTTGCCCGCCCGGGGTGTAACCTGCTCAGCCAACGCCCGTAAACTGCTCTTGATATCGCCCACCACACAGACCCCGACTCCATAATGGCGATCCACCTCAGCAACCGTTTGATCGATATGGATGATCACCCGATCGCCGTCCTGGTGCCAGAGATGGGGGTGATACTCCACCAGATCATAGCCGACACAGATAATCACGTCGGCACGGCTGAAACCGCAACTGACATGATCATTGGCCTGCAGACCAACGCTGCCCAAGCAAAGCGGATGACTAAAGGGAATTACCCCCTTGGCCATGAAGGTATGGGCCACCGGGATGTTAAGGGTTTCGGCCATGGCGACAAGCTCGGCTGAGGCGCCGGAGCGCACCACCCCGTTACCGGCCAAAATAATCGGCCACTTGGCGTTGGCGATGAGCTTGGCCGCAATGGCCACGCGGGCCAGCGTGGGCTCGGTGGGTTTGGGCAACCGCACGTCCATGGGAAAATCATCCACCTCAAGCTGGGCAATATTCTCAGGAAACTCGATGAAACTGGCCCCTGGTTTTTCGGTCTGGGCCAGCTTAAACGCCTTCCGCACCATCTCGGGGATGGTCTCTGGGGAAAGAATCCGGCAACTGTACTTGGTGATGGGCTGAAACATCTGCTCCAGATCCAGAACCTGATGCGACTCCTTGTGCAACCGGGTGGTGGACGCTTGCCCGGCGATGGCCACCAGGGGCGCGTTATCCATATCGGCATCGGCCACTCCAGTGATCAGGTTGGTGGCCCCCGGCCCCAGAGTGGCGAGACAAACCCCGGCCCGACCGGTGAGCCGCCCATAAACATCGGCCATAAAGGCTGCCCCCTGCTCATGACGGCAGGTGATATATTGGATAGGCGAATCAAGCAGCGCATCCATGATATGCAGATTTTCCTCACCGGGGATACCGAAAATATAATCTACCCCCTCACCCTCCAAACATTTCAATAACAACTGCGCACCGTTCATTTCCGCTCCCTATCCCCTGTTTCCATGGCCGCCCTCTTTACAAGCGGCTGCCAATCCTTTAGCTTTATTCACCATCCTTCTTATCAGCAAATAAAAGGCCTCCCATGCAATATGACCTCCTCATCACCAATAGCTCCATCCTCCCTTTGGCATCCGACAGCACCGAACTCATCCCTGGCGGCTACCTGGCCAGCATCGGCGAAGACATCGTCGCCATGGGGCCGATGACGGAGTTACCAGCCAATGCCAAGGCCACCACCACCATCGACGGCACAGGCACCCTGACCATGCCGGGGTTGATCAACACCCATAACCATGCCGCCATGACCCTCTTCCGAGGGCTAGCCGATGACCTGCCCTTAATGGCGTGGCTCAACAATCATATCTTCCCGGCTGAGGCTAAATTTGTCAATCATGAGATGGTTTATTGGTGCAGTAAACTGGCCAGTGCCGAGATGATCAGATCCGGCACCACCTGTGTGGCCGATGGCTATTTCTATGAAGATGCAGCAGCGCAAGCGTTCCGCGACACTGGGATGCGGGCAGTGGCAGCGCAAGCGGTGGTTGATTTCCCGGCCCCCGGCGTGCCTGATCCTGCCGACAACATCGCCATGGTAGAAGAATTTATCAACAACTGGCAGGACAAAGAATCGTTAATCACCCCGGCAATCTTCTGTCACGCCCTTTACACCTGTAGCCCGGAAACCTTACAGAAGGGAAAAGAACTGGCCCGTAAGCGTCAGGTTCCTTTTTTCATTCACCTGGCCGAAACCGAGTTTGAGGTTCAAGAATCCATTAAGGAGCATGGCCTCACCCCCACCCGCCGCCTGTATCAGCTAGACCTTCTTGACCAAAATACCATTGCCGTCCACTGCGTCTGGCTGAATAAAGAAGACCAACAACTGCTGGCGACAACCGGCACCAAGGTGGCAAGTTGCCCCGGCAGCAACATGAAGCTCGCCTCCGGCATTGCTCCCCTGGCCGAGCTGGAGCAACAGCACGTCGTCATCGGTCTCGGCACCGACGGCTGCGCCAGCAACAACAACCTGGATCTCTTTGCCGAAATGGATTTGGCAGGCAAACTGCAGAAAACAAAAAAACTCGACCCCACCCTGTTACCGGCCCCAACCATCTTGAGGATGGCCACCAGCGGCGGCGCAAAAGTCTTAGGTCTTGATGAGAAAATAGGATGCCTCGCCATCGGTAAAAAAGCCGACTGCATCATCCTCGACCTTAAGGGAGCCAATCTCACCCCATTTTATGGGGCCAACCTGCTGCCCTCGGCAGCCACCGGCTACGACGTGCAAACCACCATCATCAACGGGCAGGTGATTATGCGCGACCGGAAGATTACTTATTTCGATGAAATGAAAACCATGACCAAGGTCAGGGAACTGGCCAGAGAGATCAAAGCGCCCACTTGATCAGCAGATATCCCAAGGCGAGCAGGACAACAAAGAGAATGGAGAGCAGATTGAAATAACGCTCGATAAAATAGCGCACCGGCGCTCCGAAACGGTAAATAAAACCAGCGACCAGAAAGAACCGCGCCGTTCGCGAAACAATTGAGGCGAACAAAAATGTCCAGAAATCAATCTGAAACGCCCCGGCGGTGATGGTAAACAATTTGTACGGAAGAGGGGTAAAACCAGCAGCTCCAACCGCCCAGGCATCATAATGCCGA
This sequence comes from Desulfurivibrionaceae bacterium, assembly GCA_030145325.1. Taxonomy (GTDB): domain Bacteria; phylum Desulfobacterota; class Desulfobulbia; order Desulfobulbales; family UBA5123; genus UBA5123. Next base: position 33,983 of record JAQYVW010000001.1, on the reverse strand, counting down.
TACATCTCCTGCACCACGGTGTACTTGTCGGCCAGACCGTAGAAATCGACAATCCGAAAACCAACGGAATCCATAAAAAGCATCCCGAGCCCATAACCGATCACCCCGCCCAGCACCGAGCCGACACTACAGATAGCGGCATAGCGAAAGGCGCGTTTGGGGGTGGCAATGGCCAGCACGATCAAAAAAACATCGGGCGGGATGGGGAAAAAAGAAGATTCGGCAATGGCCAGCAAGAAAAGAATCCAGACCCCTTGCGGCTTCTGCACCCACTCCAAAACCCAGTTATAGAAACGCCGCACCAGGCCGACATGGACAGTTGCCCGCAAAGAATCAGTCATTTTATCCCTACCAGCCATGATCTCCGATCAGGCTTACGAATTTAACATCCTCAACGATCTCTTCCATCACTTCCCCATCCTGCTTGCGGATCATCACTAGCTTCTGGTTGCCGCGCTCACCCACCGGAATCACCATCACCCCAGGATCAGCCAGCTGCGCCACCAACGGCTCCGGCACCGAAGGACCGGCGGCAGTGACAATGATCGCGTCATAGGGGCCATGCTCCGGCCAACCAAGGGTGCCGTCATCAATCTTGCAGAGGAGGTTAAAGATATGCAGTTTATCAAAGACCCGGCGGGCTCTGGCGTGCAGAGCCTTGATGCGCTCAACGGTATAGACCCGCTCAGCGAGGGCAGCAAGGATTGCGGTTTGGTATCCGCTGCCGGTGCCGATCTCGAGCACCGTCTCCTTACCGGTCAGCCCCAACAACTGGGTCATCAAGGCGACAACGTAGGGTTGCGAAATGGTCTGCCCCTCACCGATGGGCAACGAAAAATCGCCATAAGCCTGTGACTGCAAGGCGTCATCGACAAAACAATGTCGCGGCACCCGATTCATCGCGGCCAACACTGCCGGATCGGTAACCCCGCGTGGCTGCAACTGTTCGCTCACCATCCGGGCCCGAACTTTTTCATAGGCCCGGGTAGCCGGGGACGAAAAGAGAATGGTCACGCCATCACCTCTTCTGCCAAAATTTTAATAGCAAAGGATAGAATACGAAAAGAGGGGTCAAGGAATCCCAACCCCTTACTTGTCCTGCCGCTTGCCTTCGTCAACGATGCCTGCCTTGGCAAATTCTTGCTCGTCAAAGGCACGATAAACACATGCCTGCATGGTGTCACCGACAAAGGTTATCGTAACCACATCATAGGTTGCCGAACCCATCTGCTTTCCAAAATAAGGGGTCTTCCGCAACGTACTCTGGTGCACAGAGTAATACAGCCAGACCATCTGCCCATCGACACCGGCCCTACGCTGATCAGGATCGCCCAAGTAGCCCAAAACATCCTTTTGGGTCATCTGCCCCGGCAACAACAAACAGACATCGGAAGAAAGATGGCGAACCGGCTGATGAGAGAAACATCCCGGCAACAGCAGCAGACCAACAAGACAACATCCCAACAACAGACAACGGGAAAAGCGCATATCCAACAATCTCCTAACACTGCAGACTTTAACGCAAAATGGCCGTACTATAACAAAGAAGTGGCAGAGTATCCCGATCCCCTTTTTTTTGCAAGACTTTGCTTACCGTTTTGCCTTGTCGCAACCACCCTACACTGATAACCCTGACCAACGAAAATCTTGACCGAGAAGCCTCTGGTGTACTAAGTTAAAAGAACTTGTATCATGCTGAAGCATCGGAATTGCAGTAGAGATAAACAACTACGCCTTCCATGTCTTTAATCAAATGACTAACTAGACCATGAGGAAATCCCTGATGCGATGCCAAAAATGTGGCTTCATCTCCTTTGATCAACAATCGTCATGCAACAAATGCGGTGTCGATCAAACGGCCACCCCTCTTGCCTATACCGGAACCGGCCAAAAGACGGATCCGCCTTTCTTTCTGGCGGCAGCGCTGGGAGAAGCCGTTGAGCATGATGCGCCGATGATCGATATCGAAGAAACAGTCAATGAAGAAGTTCATGATGGCGCCACCGCCCTCTTTGACGAATTAGAAGCAGAAAGCCAGGGCATGATTCATTCTGAACCTCCGCCCGAGATAGAACTTTCTTTTGCAGAACCCGAAGAAGAAATCTCTCTGGTAATTCCGGAGGAAGAGGCTCCGGAAATTAGCCTGGAAGAGGAAGAAGAATCCCTTGAAATATCCCTTGAGATTCCTGAGCCGGAGGAAGAGATTGCGGTGGAGGAGATTGCCGCCGAGCCCACCCCTGAGCCGGAAGAAGCTCTGGAGATAACCCTCGAAATACCGGAGGAAGAAACCCTCGAGCTTGCGGTTGAAGAAGCCGAAGAAGAGATCGTCATGACCGAGGAAGAAGCCCCAGAAAAAGATTCTCTGGAACTATCTCTGGAAATGCCTGTCGACGACGATGCCGCCCCGGCAGAGGAAGAAACTGCTGAAGAAGATTCCCTTGACCTTTCCCTGGAAATGCCCACCGATAACGATGAATATCCTGCCGAAGAAAACCTGGAAGTAAAAACAGAACCAATGCAAACTGCTTCCAGCCTGGATCTTGAAGAAATAGATCTTTCCGACTTGATCTCCGATTCCGGCGCCACTGCGGAACCGGTAAATGACAACGAAGAGATCTTTGACCTTTCCTCCCTGATTGGCGACGCCGACGAAGATACCAACGGCGACGAACTAGCCTTAACCATGGACGTATCCGACGAGATAGACTTAGCTACCAGCGATGATGAAGAAGGCCGCTCTCCCGAGCCGGAAAAGTAAAAGACCATGAGGGATGATCATTACGCAGCGAACACCCCGGCAGGATTTTGGCCACGAGGCATGGCTTTTGCCATCGACTTAGCACTGCTGAACGCCCTCCATTGCACCTTTTTCCTCCTTCTTGGGCACGCCCTGACCGGTCTTTCTCCGGCAAGTCTGACCACCGCCCTCATTGGCGGCACTCTTTTTCTGGTTCTTTTTCTGTTAACCCCCGCGCTGACCATTCTCTTCTACAGTGTTATTCTCCATGCCTACGGTGGTCAAACCGTGGGCAAACTCATCATGGGGATCAAACTGGTAACAAACGATGGAAAGCCAGTGCCCACCGGGATCGCCTTCCTCCGCTGGGCTGCAGTTATCCTCTCATTGCTTCCCTTTGGGGCCGGGTTCCTCTGGGCCGCAATCAGTGGCAAGGGGAACACCTGGCACGACCTGGTGGCAGGCACCATGGTGGTATCCACCGAACAAAGATCTTGACAAGAGCGGCACCGCTCAATATAGTAGCCCCGATTTCTTCGCCGGGATAGCTCAGTCGGTAGAGCAACGGACTGAAAATCCGTGTGTCCCTGGTTCAAATCCTGGTCCCGGCACCAGATCATTCAAGGCCTTACAGCTAAATAGCTGTAAGGCCTTTTTTTGTTTTATGGTTATTGGGCGATATTTTTCCGGCGATGCCCCCTCTCCAGCCCTGTTCTCAGAAGCACCCACCTCTCATCATTTTACGACATCTGGCAAATTTCTATCTCATTGTTTCCACCTCAAACGACGACCTCTTTACAGAGACACAGCCGAGTTTTGATTTTTTTGCTTGTTTTCAGTTGATTACCACCGTTCACTAAACATGCAACAGACTGAGTGCGATATTGGCCAATCCTGAAATGGCCAAAGGGGTTGCGCGGGTGGCCTCTTCAGCTCGGTACAAAAATATAACTTCCCCCCACAAGTATAAAAAATTGCTTCCAGATAAACTTTATGCTAACTTTCCCCAACAGCATAAAGGCCCGCTTTAACTGGAAAAAATAATTTACAAGAAAACGGAAGGGGGGAACATGCAGAAAAAGAAACTTGTACCAGCCGTAGCACTCATCGCCGCGCTCACCTGGGCACCAATGACCATGGCTCAGACCGGTAGCAAATCAACCACCGCCAAGCTTTGCGGCATGTGTCACGAACAGCAACAAGGAGTGATGATGGGATTTCTCGAGAATATCTCGCTGAAATCAAAAATCATCCAGATGGACATTATGTCCCACAAGGAAGTAGTAAAGTTTACTAATCAGACCACGGTAAAATACGTTAAAGACTTCGCCGATATTCGCAATTATAAGAAAAAAGGGTTCCAGATCAACTTTACCGAAAAGAACGGCGAAAAGATCGCCAACGAAATTATTCGTTTCGATATCCTAAAAACCGTCACCAACGACGAGCGCCTCACCAAAGCACAATTTAAAAAACTACGCCAGAATCCCACCACCAAGATCTATGACGTGCGGCCGCCAATGAAATACAAGATGGCCCATATCCCCGACACCGGCCTGATGCCCGCCCCGGCCTTTGACAAGTTTATCGGCAAATTACCTAAAAACAAAAACACCCCGATTATCTTCTACGGCGTCGGTGGCTGCCTAAGCCCCACCGCTTCCTTAAAAACCAAGAGCCTTGGCTACACCGATGTCAAGATTTACATCGGCGGCTACCCGGACTGGGTAAAAACCGAAACCGGGGTCACCGCCCCGGATTGGGTAAAAATGGCCATCGGCAAAGGTGTCCCCCATGTCTTGATCGACCTGCGCGATACCGCCCAGGTTAAGAAAGGTCACATCAAAGGGGCAGTGGGGATTGAGCGCAACAAACTTGCCGCCAGCAAGAATATGTTTCCAGGCAACAAGATGGCGCCGATCATTGTTTACGGGCCTGGTGCCACCAATGCCGCCGAAATGATTCATTCCTGGGGCTACAAGAAGGTCCAGGTAATGCCAATGCCGTTTGCTGCGTGGCAGAGCGCTGGCAATCCCGTGCAAAGCGGGGCCACGGCCAGCAAGATTGCTTACAAGGCCAAGGCCAAACCAGGCACCATCTCCATTGCTGACTTCAAAAGCGCCATTGAACACCCCGGTCAAATGGTGATCGTCGACGTCCGCAATCCTGACGAGTGTACGGCAGGAAAAATTGGCGGATCCATGAACATTCCGGCAGACCTGGTTGCCCAGCGGGTAAAAGATATCCCTGCCGGTAAAGAAATCATCCTTTACTGCAACACCGGGGTTCGTGCCGAAATGGCCCACACCGCTCTGGCGCAAATGGGTCGAAAAAATCGCTTCCTGGACGCCATGGTCTCCTTCGACGACGGCGAACTTGAAATCGAAGCAAAATAAGCAACACTGATCCAGATGCAAGTTAACCAAGCCCGTCGGAATGATCCCGGCGGGCTTGGTGCGTTTGCTGCCCAATTCCCGAAGAACTAAGCTGGCGATTTAGGATACGGCCTAGGACAAAATAATTTTACGAAGCAAGGCTGAAAATCCTAGGCAAATGATGGAAAACGGTAAATTACTGGACAAAAGTGCTTCTCTTGAGTACAAGCACTGAAAAATACCATCTCTGTTTTATTCGTAAGAGGCTGGCCTGCATAATACTTTTATGGCTGCGGCATGATTGCCGCCTTGATATTCTTAAACTGTGCTGCCGCCTGAAGCACCTGGCCGCATAGGGATGATGAGCAAAGAGGGAGGAGATAAAGATGTTGCAAAATGATCAATGCACGCTGTACAGCGGAGGACTGCAAGGGGCGGAATGCGCCTTCGGTGAGGCTGCCGAAAAATGGGCAGTTAAAGAAGTCAACTTCACCTACGCTGGCCGTACTCCAGATCGTCGCAAACATCTGGTTGTTCTATCTGATGAAGATCTACGCCGTGGTGACATCAGCATGGAACTTGCCGCCAAGATGATGAACCGCACCTATTACCAGGCAGAGAACATTCGCAAGGTCCTACAAACCATCTTCCACATGGTCAACAAGGGCCATCAGGTCTTCGCGGTGGGCGTCATCCTAGACGACAACACCGTCAAAGGCGGCACCGGCTGGGCGGTTGAACTGGCCAAGCTATTCAACCTGCCGGTGAGCGTTTATGATCAAGATAAAGATGAGTGGTTTTCCTGGCAGCAAGGCGAATGGCAGCAGGATAGCCCGAAAATAGAACACAAAACAATCGTCGGCTCAGGAACCAGAGAATTAACCGCTAAGGGGCGCGCGGCCATCGATAAACTTTTTGCCGACGCTTTTGGGAATAAATAAAAGGGTTTTTTCTTGACAGACCCGTACCCCTAGGGGTAAATATAGCGGTTCTCATCCACGCAATCTAACGGCCTCTCTGTTGCTCACGGGGCCGTTTTTTAATATTTTATACGTATATCCCGTATCTTACAAAAAACAGAAGCCACCACCTCGCATGGAAGTGGTTGGCCGCATGCATGACATGAAAAGGAACGGCTAAGGAAAAAGCGATGACAAAAGATCTCAGCAACGTACGTAATATCGGCATCAGTGCCCATATCGACTCCGGCAAAACCACCCTGACAGAACGTATCCTTTTTTACACCGACCGCATCCACTCCATTCATGAAGTGCGGGGCAAGGATGGTGTCGGCGCCACCATGGACTCCATGGAGCTTGAAAAAGAGCGCGGCATTACCATTCAGTCCGCCGCCACCTATTGCACCTGGGACGACCATAAAATCAATATTATTGATACCCCGGGCCATGTGGATTTCACCATTGAGGTTGAGCGGGCGCTACGCGTTCTTGACGGCGCGGTGTTAATCCTCTGTTCGGTGGGCGGCGTACAATCACAGTCCATCACCGTTAATCGCCAGATGGACCGTTACAAGGTTCCACGCATCGCTTTCATCAACAAATGTGACCGCACCGGCGCTAACCCCGAGCGGGTTGCTGGCCAGTTGCGCGACAAGTTGAATCAGAACGCGGTGATGATGCAGGTGCCCATCGGCCTTGAGGGCAACATGCTGGGCGTTGTCGATCTGGTGACCATGAGGGCTCTCTATTATGAAGGCGATAACGGTGAGATTATCCGCGAGGATGAAATCCCCGCCGAGCTTCAAGACGAGTGCGATGCCAAGCGTGAAGAAATGCTTGACGCCGCCTCCATGTTTTCCGACGAGTTGATGGAAGCAGTGCTGGAAGGCACCCCCACCCCGGAGATGATCATTGAGGCGGTTCGTAAAGGCACCATCGATCTGGAAATGACCCCGGTTTTTGTCGGCTCCGCTTACAAAAACAAGGGCGTACAGGCCATGCTTAACGCGGTTGTTTCATACCTGCCCACCCCCACCGAGGTTGAGAACATTGCTCTCGACCTCGACAAGGATGAGGAAGAGTTCGCGGTCAGTTACGATTCCGATGACAAACTGGTCAGCCTGGCTTTCAAACTTGAAGAAGGGCGCTACGGTCAGCTCACCTATGTTCGTATCTATCAAGGCACCATGTGCAAGGGTGACACCATTGTCAACAGCCGTGATGGTCGCAAGGTCAAGATCGGTCGCTTGGTGCGGATGCATTCCAATGAGATGGAGGACATCGATGAGGCCTGCGCTGGTGACATCGTCGCCCTGTTCGGCATAGATTGTGCCTCAGGTGACACCTTCACCTCACCGGACATCTCAGTATCCATGAGCTCCATGCATGTGCCGGCACCGGTTATCTCACTGTCCATCAAGCCGGTGGACAACAAGACTCAGGTCAGCATGGCCAAGGCCCTCAATCGCTTCACCAAAGAAGATCCCACCTTCCGCACCTATGTTGATCACGAGACCAACGAATCCATCATCTGTGGAATGGGTGAGCTGCACCTTGAGGTATACATCGAGCGCATGAAGCGCGAGTACAATGCCGAGGTCGAAGTCGGTGCGCCTCAGGTTGCTTATCGCGAAACCATTTCCCAACGATCGGAATTCAATTACACCCACAAGAAACAGACCGGTGGTTCAGGTCAGTTTGGGCGGGTGGCTGGTTACATGGAGCCAATTGAAGAAGAGAACTACGAGTTTGTCGACAACATCGTCGGCGGCTCCATCCCCCGTGAGTTTATCTCCTCCTGCGACAAGGGCTTCCAAAAAGGGATGGCCAAGGGTGCCTTGGCTGGCGCTCAGGTCAACGGGGTTCGCTGCGTGATCAACGACGGCGCTTACCATGCCGTCGACTCCTCAGACGTAGCCTTCCAGCTCGCATCCCTTGGCGCTTTCAAGGAAGGATACATGAAAGCCAAGCCCATGATCATGGAACCGATCATGAAGGTTGCCGTGGAAGGACCCACCGAGTTTCAGGGCGGAATCATGGGCAGTATCAACCAACGCCGCGGTATGATCATCGGTACCACCGAGGAAGGCAACTACACTGTGGTTGAGGCAGAAGTTCCCCTCTCCGAGATGTTCGGTTACTCCACTGTGCTTCGCTCCCTTACCCAGGGAAAAGCCGAATTCACCATGGAATTTGCCACCTATCGTCCGGTGCCCAAGGGTGTCTCCGAAGAGATCATCAAGAAAGTCAAAGAAGATAAAGAGAAAAAATAACTCGACCTGTGATCAGAAAAAGGTCATCAGTATAGAGAAAGATAGAGGAGAGCAACCATGTTGAAACAGGATTTAATCGCCAAAAATCCTCTCCGTATCCTCAGCCAGGATGCCAAAGGAAAAGAAATTTCGCAGCGGATGGGGCTGGTCATGTCCCGCGCAGGCCTGGGCAAAACCGCCATTCTGGTGCAGCTTGCCCTGGACAGCATCCTGAACGGGAAGAAGATTGTTCATGTCAGCATCGATCAGTCCCTGGATAAAACCAGGGTATGGTATGACGATATCTTTAAGGATATTGTCGGCGCAGAACATCTTGAAAATGCCGCCGCCGTGGCCGCGGAGATCATGCAACATCGCATGATCATGACCTTTAAGGTTTCAGCCTTTAATCGGCCCCGCCTGGAAGAACGGTTGAATGATCTGGTTCAGCAGGATATTTTCCGCCCCGAATGCCTGATTATCGATGGCTTTGACTTCACCAAGGCCAGTCGCGAAGACCTGGCAGACCTACGGGAGCTGATGGAGGTCATGGACCTCAACATCTGGTTCTCAGCGGTAAGCCATCGTGAAGATGAACGGGTCAGCGCCAACGGTATCCCTGCCCCTTGTCACGAGGTTGATGATCTTTTTGACACGGTGATGGTTATCCAGCCCCCCGCCGAGAAACAAAACTGTAATACCTTGAACGTTGTCAAAGATACCACGGGTGCTGTCGAAGTCGGGACTTCCTTGAATATCGATCCTTCATCCCTGGTTGTCCAAGGGTAGCTTGCTGCCCCTGTTGGGATTATTTATATTTGCAGTAAAAAAAAGCGGAGGCCACTCCGCTTTTTTTATTTATAGTTCCGACCAACATAGAGCTCCTGTTCTCGCAGTATCCTCACCATTCGCCATGGGCAGCACCCCCATGGCGAATGGTGAATAAATTTATGTTTTCGTATCTACTTCAACGGGTAGCGACCTTATTTTCTCGATAGCCGTAACAGTAAATGTTTGCAGGGCTAACGCCGCAAATTCGTTACCCTGTGAGCAATTACCTATTTCCTAACTCTGCACCTCGCAGGCAAACGAGCAGAACTTTGCCCAGGCAAATAAACGCAGACTTGGAAAGGGCAATTTCTTAAGGTGGTCAATAACCATGAAATTCAGACCCTGCATTGATCTCCATGGCGGCTGCGTCAAGCAAATCGTCGGCTCTACCCTCTCCGATCTCGACCACGGCAGCCTTCAGACCAACTTCGCAGCCAGCCAGCCCCCTTCCCATTACGCCGAGATGTACCGCCGCGACAACCTCACCGGTGGTCACGTCATCATGCTTGGCCCTGGCAACGAGGAAGCGGCCATGGATGCACTGCACGCTTACCCCGGCGGCCTCCAGATCGGCGGCGGCATTACCGCTGCCAATGCCGGAAGGTGGTTGGATGAAGGTGCCAGCGGGGTCATCATTACCTCCTATGTTTTCAAAGATGGCAAGATCCACGAAGATCGCCTCCGGGAAATAGTAACAGCAGTGGGCAAGGATAAATTGATCCTTGATCTCAGCTGTCGGAAACGTGGCAATGACTACTTTGTGGTCACCGACCGCTGGCAAAAATTCACCTCTCTCCGGGTTAACGAAGAATCCCTCAATTTTTTTGCCGGTTTCTGCCATGAATTCCTGATCCATGCCGTTGATGTGGAAGGAAAATGCAATGGCATCGACACCGACCTCACCCAAGCCTTGGGCAACCTTACCCCAATCCCCACCACCTATGCCGGGGGGGTGCGCAGCCTTGCCGACCTTGAGCAAATTACCGAACTGGGCCAAGGGCGGCTGGATGCCACCATCGGTAGTGCTCTCGATATCTTTGGCGGCAACGGCATCAGCTATGAACAAGCTGTGGCCTTTCATCGTCACCAAAACAGCTAAACATAATTTCGCCACCGAGCAGACAAATGACGCAGGAGAAACTAACCCCGGCGGATGACCAAGGGGAAGAGACCGTCCCCATCACCCTCCACCTCCGCGAGGATCTTCATCGTGCTTTTCGGCGCTGCACCTGGATCATTACCCACGAAACCGGCAAGAACCAGATAGAAATAATGAATGAAATGGTAAATGATTTCTTGACCAAGCATGGATGCTGAAACTTCCTAACCTTGACCAAATTGACCGTATCCGCTAACATGTTTAATGTTTTATCATCATTTCAGGAAAAGGCTATTAAGCCTTAATGTATCGTTATTACACTGTTTACATTAGAGGAGAAGTCGCAAACCGTTAGGCCTCTGTATACATCTTTCGGTTACGATCACCACCCATGAGCGATCTCCCCCTTGGCCAGGAACAGCACTTCCGTAAACTACGGGACTACATCGATCAGATGCCCAGTCTGTCGACCACCGTGACCAAAGTTCTAGAGGTGTGCAACCAACCAAACACCGCCCCCAATGACCTTAACAAGGTTATCTCTCTCGACCCGGTTCTTACCGGTCAGGTCCTGAAGCTGATCAACTCGGCTTACTATTCCCTGCCCAACCACATCTCTTCCCTTACCCGCGCAATCATCATGTTGGGCATCAATACCGTCAAGAACCTGGCCCTAAGTACCGCTATCCTTGGATCTTTTAGCCAGGAGGACTCTTTTCAAACCCTGCCCATGGATCAGTTCTGGACCCATTCCATCAGTGTCGGCGTCACCGCCAAAGCCCTGGCCTCCCTCAAAGGGGTACCTCCAGCGGCCAGGGAAGAATATTTTGTTGCCGGTCTTCTCCATGACCTGGGTAAGATCCCCCTCAACAATTGCCTCGCCGATGAATATGCCCAGGTTTTGGCCCTCTCCTCTCTCGATCAAAGCCCACTTCGCAATGCGGAAACCATAGTTCTCGGTTTTGACCACGGCATAGTCGGCAACCTCATCGCCGAAAAATGGCAGCTGAGCGCCAACATCTCAGAAACACTCTGCTTTCACCACGAACCAAGCGAAGCAGCCCCGGAAAACCGCAATCTCACCGCCATTGTCGCCTTGGCAAATATATATGCAAATATCTATGACTTTGGTTCGGCCGGTGATCCTTATCCTGAAGGGCCAGCGATCACCTTTCTTCTCAAGACCCTTAAACTTACCTGGCACGATATGGCTTCTTTACGGTCGATGGTGAACGCCGAGGTTGAAAAAGCGCAAATTTTTCTCAAGGTCAGCAAGGAGGCATAGGGTAATGAAAATCAAATTTTGGGGGGTGCGAGGCTCAATCCCTTGCCCTGGGCCGCTTACTGCCAACTATGGCGGCAACACCATTTCCATCGAGCTTAGATTTTCAGACCCGGAGCGGCTAATAATCATTGATGCTGGCTCCGGCATCCGAGAGCTGGGTAATTTCATGATGGGCAACGATCTGCCCAAGGGCCCCATTACCACCGATCTGTTTATCTCCCATACCCACTGGGATCACATCATGGGATTCCCCTTCTTCACCCCCATCTATCTACCCACCACCAATCTCAAGATCCACGGCCCGGTTAGCTTTGAGCAAGACACCCTGGAAAACATTGTCGGTGGGCAGATGACCTATCGCTATTTTCCGGTTCGGGAGGCGGAGCTGGCTGCTGATATCAGTTATTTTGACCTCAAAGAAGGGGTTTCTGAGCTGGGTGACGGCATCAAGCTGACCACCAAGTACCTCAACCATCCCGTTCTCTGCCTTGGATACCGTTTTGAACACCAAGGCAAGGTTTTCTGTACCGCCTACGACCACGAACCATATCAGAATCTCTTTATCACTGATCCCGACGACCCATCCTACGATGAGGCCATGGCCGAAGAAGGGGAGATGGTTGCCAAAGAACAGAATGAGCTCATTGAAAAATTCTACGCCGGGGCCGACCTGCTCATTCATGACACCCAGTACACCGAAGCTGAATATCAAGACGGCAAACATGGCTGGGGCCACTCCTCCATCGAACACGCCATTGCTGCCGCCAATCGGGCCGGAGTTAAGCGCCTGGCCCTTTTTCACCACGAACCAATGCGTTCCGACGCGCAACTGGATGAACTTGCCGAAATACATTGCCAGCCCCCTAAAAACGGCCAGACAGAAGTCTTTTTAGCTCGTGAGGGGATGGAGATAGAGCTGTAAGACGTCTTGCTTAGTTAGTGTCTGTCCATAAATGAGGATTTTGTTCGAGATCAGGTAAGCGAGCATACGAGACTCCGAGGCATGCGAAAAAAATAAGCGCAGGCATATGTTCGATATCGGAGTCTCCACTTCGTTTCGCTTACCTCCGAGCATTATTTTTTGAACATAACGCAGAGATCGGGCAGGTAGCGAACCTGTGAGACTCCGAAAAGACCATTTATGGACAGACACTAGTTATGCTTTTCGTTCTTAATCAGGTCAGCAAGATATCAAAGCTCCGTGGCACACTCAAAACTCCCCCCCCAAAAAAAGTGCCCAGTAAGGGTACATATATTTGATATCGGATTCTCACCTTCATTTCGCCTACCGCAGAAGATAAAGTTTTGATCGTAATAAAGAGGTCGGGGGAGATAAGTCCCTTGACAAGAATCGGCAACCAATGATCAAGATTCCCCTTTAGCAGACGACCATTTCACCAAGACATTCACGAAAATTGCTTAAGTAGCCGATAAGTACATAAAAGCGGCTCTTTACATCTCTTCGTTTTCCTGCTCAAATAGTGGAGGAAAACCTGCGGCAGTTAAGCTGGGTGAAACCGTTTTGGGGAGTTTTAGCCAATGGTCGTCTATGAAATAAAAAAACCAACCCCGCTGCCAACGGCTCAAGCTTCGCCAATCCGCAAAGATCTGGCACCGGTGGAAAAGGTGATGGCCGCAATCCCGGTGGACAAGCTGCTGAAGCGGTGGCGACGGACCAAAGAACGACAAATTGAAAAACGTCAAAAAGCACCGCTTTCCCATGGGGCCAAGAACGACATTCGCACCCTGATTGCAAAAACCAACGAAGACCTCCAGCGTCAATCGTTGCCCTTCCGTCTCGTTCTTAGCCAAGAAGGTGACGGCTACATCATTGACGTCTACGATTGCCAAGATGATGACGCCTGTAGAATCGTCACCGACCTGGCCATCGATATCCACGAACTACCCATGATTCTCCGCAACCTAGATCGCGAATCTGGAATCCTGCTCGATACCATCTCCTGACCAATAGCATTGTAACCTCCCGCTTAAACAGTTTTTTCTGTTGAAAAATGGAAACAAACATGCTAGTTCTGATCTCCACACGGAATGAATGACTATTCAGCGGATGCGACTCCCCCAAGGTGTTGACTCGGCCAAATTAAAAAGAGACGTCATGCAAATCAGTGATTTCCTACAGGAAAACGGCGAGATTCAAGATCGTTGGGTTAGTCGAACCCTCGCTACCTACCCGGAAGGCGGGGTGGCAACGCTCAGGAACCAAAAAGATCGTTTTGCCAACCCTCTGGGCTACAACATCCGCAATGCTGTCACCTCCATGTATAAACATTTCTGTGGCACGGTTGAACTGAAAAAAGCCCTGGTGGCCATGGAGGACCTAATCAGAATTCGGGCAGTACAAGAATTCACCCCTGCCGAAGCAGTTTCCTTTCTCTTTCTCCTCAAAGAGGCGGTCAAGGAAGAAAATAGTAATAAAAAAGCAGATGAGGCCCTTAGCTTTGCTGAGTGGCTTAAATTTGAGCAACGTATCGACGCTATCGCTTTACAGATCTTTGATATGTACATGTCCAACCGGGAACGGGTGTACAAGGTACGAATCAACGAACTGAAACGGGGAACAGACAACGTTGTCTGTCCCTCTGCGATGTTGCGCCGAGAAGAAAATAAGCAGACAGTGGTTGAGCCAATTAACATTCACAGTTCACATGAAGAGAGGTAATGGTAAATGAAAGTCCTGTATCCCTTCATTGCAGTCTTGGCACTTGTTGCGCTGGCCTTCGTGGGAGTGAAGGCCGCGGGCCTGCAGTACCTGTTCGGGGTGGTGATTCCCTACATGGCGTTTGCCATGTTTTTGGGAGGATTCATCTACAAGGTATTGCATTGGGCCAAATCTCCGGTACCGTTCCGGATCCCCACCACTTGTGGGCAAGCTAACTCCCTAAAATTCATCGAGCAGAACAAGCTCGACTGTCCGTCCACCTTCTGGGGTGTAACCGGGCGGATGTTGTTGGAAGTTTTCTTATTCCGCTCCCTGTTTCGCAACAGTAAGGCGGAAGTTCATGACGGCCCCAAGCTTGTTTATGGTTCCAGCAAGTACCTGTGGCTGTTCGGGCTGATTTTTCATTATACCTTTCTGGTCATTGTTATTCGTCACATGCGCCTCTTCGTTGGTCATGTGCCCGATTTCTTGCATGCCATTGAGGCGGGTGACGCTCTCTTTCAGGTAGGGGCACCGCTTCTCTATCAGTCAGACCTGATTATTCTTCTGGCGGTGGGCTTTTTGTTTCTGCGCCGCCTGATTAACGCCAATGTGCGTTACATCTCATTACCAGCTGATTACTTCCCCTTGTTTCTCATCTTCGCTATCGCGGTGACCGGCATTCTGATGCGTTACTTCTTGCGGGTTGACATAATCAACATCAAACAACTTGCTGTGGGTCTAGCGACCTTTTCACCGGTATTGCACGGCGAGATTGGCTCTATCTTTTACATCCACATCTTCCTCGTTTGCGCACTGATGGCATACTTCCCATTCAGTAAGCTGATGCATATGGGTGGTGTCTGGATGAGCCCGACCCGGAATATGGCTAACAACAGTAGAATGGTTCGACATATTAATCCGTGGAATGATCCTAATATCAAACCGCATTCCTATGCCGACTATGAGGATGAGTTCAGAGAGTTTATGACTGACGCCAATATACCCGTTGAGAAGGAATAGCTACCATGGCAGATCCCAAAGCAGATCAATTAGGTGAGAGCGTAGCAAAAGACCCGTCGATGATGACCGGCGCCGTCCCAGCCAAGGATTGGATGGACACACCGGTCGAGTTCAAGTCGGGTAACTATTGCTATCCAGCTAAACAAAGTATGGTGGAGTACCATAAATTTCCCAACCCGCGGGAATGGGCTCCAGAAGATGATGATTGGAAACTGCCTGAGAACTGGCAAGAAATCATCCTCAATGGCATGAAGGAGCGGCTGGATAAATTCCGTTCCCTCAAAGTCTTCATGGATTGCTGCGTACGTTGCGGCGCCTGCGCTGACAAATGCCATTTCTTCCTCGGTACCGGTGACCCCAAGAACATGCCGGTACTGCGGGCTGAGCTGATGCGGTCGGTATATCGTAATGATTTCACCACCGCTGGCAAGATCCTCGGCAAGATGGCCGGTGGTAGGCCGATGACCGTTGAAGTGCTGAAAGAATGGTTCATGTACTACTACCAGTGTACAGAATGCCGGCGTTGTTCGGTTTACTGCCCATACGGCATCGACACCGCCGAGGTGACGATGATGGGCCGGGAGCTTCTCCATCTGGTGGGTATCGGTACCAACTGGATCCTCGAGCCAGCTGCCAATTCCAACCGAACCGGTAACCATATGGGCTTGCAGCCCCATACCTTCAAAGACAACATCGGTTATCTCTGCGATGATGTTGAAGAGATCACCGGCATCAAAATTGAGCCCACCTTCAACCGTAAGGGTGCTGAGATCCTCTTCATTACCCCCTCGGCAGACGTATTTGCCGAGCCCGGCATCTACACTGCCATGGGCTACCTGCTCCTCTTTGAGCATCTGGGACTGGACTATACCTGGTCCACCTATGCTTCAGAGGGTGGCAACTTTGGTCTCTTCACCAATAACGAGATGATGAAGAAACTGAACGCCAAGCAATATGCCGAAGCTAAACGTCTGGGGGTCAAGTGGATCCTGGGTGGTGAGTGCGGCCATATGTGGCGGGTCATCCATCAATACATGGACACCATGAACGGCCCGGCAGATTTTCTAGAGGTGCCAACCTCACCCATCACCGGCACCCGTTTCGACAATGCGGCAGCCACCAAGATGGTTCATATCAGTGAGTTTACCGCCGACCTGATCAAGAACGGCAAATTAAAACTTGATCCAAGTCGGAATGACCATCGGACAGTAACCTTCCATGACTCCTGCAACACCGCAAGGGGGATGGGGCTGCTGGATGAGCCACGGTACGTAATCAATAATGTGGTTAATAAATTTCACGAGATGCCGGAAGCCACCATTCGCGAGCAGACCTTCTGCTGCGGTAGCGGAACCGGATTGAATACTGGTGAAATCATGGAGTTGAGGATGCGGGCAGGCTTGCCGCGTGCCAACGCGGTCAAGCATGTCAAGGAGCGGTACGATGTTGATACCCTCTCCTGCGTATGCGCCATCGACCGGGCTACCCTCTCCGCCCTGATGGAATACTGGAACCCAGAAGTAGGCGTCTGCGGCGTTTCCGAACTGGTTGGTAATGCCCTGATTATGGATGGAGAGAAAGAGAGAGAAACGGATCTTCGTTTCACACCTCTTGCTGGAATGGAGGGTGATGCCGATGTATGATATGAAGAAGATTTTACCCGGATTGATAATCTTTGCCGGATTGATGACTTTTCCGATCTGGTACAACGGCGGTGACGCCGGAACGCTACCGAAACCGGAAAAACCAAGCAACGCCAAGGAGTGTGTCCGCCCTACGGAATATATGCGCACTTCGCATATGCAGTTGTTGAATGAGTTCCGTGACACAGTCGTTCGAGAATCCGAGCGAGGCGCGATCAAGGAAGCTGGCGGCGTAACCTACGACGATAAGAGTCTGATGCTCGGCTGCATGAAATGCCATGTCAGCAAGAAGAAATTCTGCGACGAGTGCCATACCTATGCTGCGGTTAAACCTTATTGTTGGGATTGCCACATCCAACCTAAGGAGACAAACTAATGGATTCCAAAAGAAGAAAATTCCTGAAGATAGCCGGGCTCGGCGCCATCGCCGGGGTAACCGCACCGATGGCCTTCAATTCCCTGCTTAAGGGTGAAGCCTTCGCCTCCGGGGGGCATGGTCACGAGGCTGCAGAGCACGGATCAGCCCACAAGGATGCTGTGCCACAAGGCAAGCAGTACGGATTGGTAGTCGATGTAAAAAAATTCGGCAACCAACCCGGACTTGGTCGAAAATGTATTCATGCTTGTCACTCCCTCCATAATGTTCCTGATTTCGGCAACAAGAAAGATGAGATCAAGTGGATATGGATTGAAAAGTACGAAAATGCCTTCACTGAGCACAGTCACTACAAACGCAACGAAGAATTGCACAAGATGCCAATCATGACCTTGTGTAACCATTGTGCCAATCCTCCTTGTGTTCGGGCCTGCCCCACCCAGGCAACCTTTAAGAACAAAGATGGCATCGTTATGATGGATTACCATCGTTGCATCGGTTGTCGCTTCTGCATGGCCGCCTGTCCCTATGGGGCTCGGAGCTTTAACTGGCGCTCCCCCCGAGGGGCAAACGAACTGGGTAAGCCGTTCATCAAAAGAATTAACCCTGATTATCCCACCCGGATGCGTGGGGTAGTTGAGAAATGCACCCTCTGTAACGAGCGTTTGGCCCATGGCAAATTACCTGCCTGTGTCGAAGCCTCAAACGGTGCCATGGTTTTCGGTGACCTCAATGATCCAGGTTCTGCGATCAACAAGGTTCTGAGTGAGAATTTTACCATTCAGCGGAAACCGTCTGCGGGAACCAACCCCTCCATCTTCTATATTCTCTAAGGTGACCTGTCATGCTGGAAAAAGGATTAACAGGAAGTAATTTGTATAAGGGGTGGATGGCATTCCTCCTCTGTTTAATCGGCGTGGGGGTTCTGAGCTACAGCCAACAGTACCAGTACGGACTTGGCTACACCGGGATGAGCCGTGATGTATCTTGGGGCCTCTATATCTCTCAGTTTACCTTTCTGGTTGGTGTTGCCGCTGGTGGTTTGATGCTGGTGCTCCCCTACTATGTTCATGATTACAAGGCTTTTGGCCGCATCACGATTCTTGGTGAATTCATGGCCATTGGCGCAGTTGTCATGTGTCTGCTGTTCATCATGGCCGATCTTGGCCAGCCCATCCGGGCTCTGAACGTTATGTTGCATCCCACCACTCACTCCATGCTCTTTTACGACATGATTGTACTGAACGGATATCTGATCCTGAACGTACTCTGTGGTTGGGTGGTTCTTAACGCCCACCAGAAAGGGGTTAAGTACCCTAAGTGGATCAAGCCCTTTATCTATCTCTCTATTCCTTGGGCAATCAGTATCCATACCGTAACCGCCTTCTTGTACTGTGGTCTTCCTGGGCGTCATTTTTGGCTCACTGCCATTCTGGCTCCTCGTTTCTTGGCTTCAGCTTTTGCGGCCGGACCGGCTCTGTTGATGATCATTGCTATGATCCTTAAACGCACCACCAAGTTTGACATCGGTCGTGAAGCCCAGGATAAGCTGGTAACCATCATCGGTTACGCGGCCTTGGTAAACTTCTTCTTTGTCGGTTGTGAGCTCTTTGTTGGCTACTACAGCAACCTGCCTGGTCATATGCATACCTTGGATTATCTGTTCTTCGGTCTTGAGCATGACGGTCATATGTACAATAACCTGGTACCCTTCATGCGTTTCTCCACGGTTGCCGGCTTGGTTGGTATCCCGCTGCTCTTTATCTCACGTTCGCAAAAATCGGATGGGATGCTGGTTGCCGCTTGTAGTTTAGTGTTCGTCTCCTTGTGGATCGACAAAGGATTAGGCCTGGTTCTGGGCGGATTTGTTCCCAACCCCCTTAATTACATCACCGAGTACTATCCCTCCATTGGTGAGATCGCCATTACCGTTGGTATCTGGGCTACTGGCTTCTTTGTCATGTCGCTGCTGTACAAAATTGCCATCACCGTTACCTTGGAGAGTGAATCCTGAGTTTAACGATTCGCGTTAATAGTTAGTTGTTCATGGGCAAGCATCCTTTACGGGTGCTTGCCTTTTTTTTTGAATCGCGTATAAATTGAATTTAAATATCGTTACCCCTGTACCGAACAGCCTGTCGCTCCCCAAGGCGTTATCAATAACAGGAGTCCCATGAGTTACCCAAACATCCTTGACCTAATCGGTAACACTCCGCTGGTCGCCATTAATGGTCTTAATCCTTTCCCAAAGGTACGAATCCTTGCCAAGGTGGAAAGCTTTAATCCCGGCGGATCGGTGAAAGATCGAATCGCCCATCAGATGATTAAAGAGGCTGAAGAAAGCGGAGCCCTGACTAAAGACAAGGTTGTCCTAGAGGCCACCAGCGGCAATACCGGCATCGGCATGGCCATGGTCTGCGCCATCAAAGGTTACCGCTGTCAACTGGTGATGCCTGAATCTGCCAGCATTGAACGACGCAAGATCATGAAAGCCTACGGGGTGGAAATAGTCCTGACCCCGGCCAAGCGCAGCACCGATGGCGCCATTGAGCAGGCTTACGCCATGGCTCGCGAACATCCTGACCGTTACTTCCTCACCGACCAGTTCAACAACGACGCCAATTGGCGAGCCCACTACCTGCACACCGGTCCAGAGATCTGGGAGCAGACCGCAGGCGAGGTTACCGACGTGGTTGCCACCCTGGGCACCAGCGGCACGGTGATGGGCTTATGTAACTATTTCTCCAAGCACCATCCTGAAGTGCAGGTGGCAGCCATGGAGCCTTTTTACGGCCATAAGATTCAAGGCCTGAAAAACATGAAGGAGTCCTATAAACCAGGGATTTTCGATAAAAACAAACCGGCTCAGATCATCAACGTCATCGATGAAGATGCCTTTGCCATGGCCCGCCGTCTGGCCCGTGAAGAAGGAATCTTCGTGGGGATGAGTTCCGGCGCCGCCATGTGCGCCGCCTTGCAAAGGGCCGCCCAGATAAAGGAAGGAACCATTGTCGTGATCTTCCCCGACGGTGGAGAAAGATACTTGAGCACCCAGCTCTTCACCGGCGAGCAGCCCGCAGAGGCTGAGAAACCGCCGGAAGTACGATTTTTCAACTCCCTCAGCCGTCGCAAACAACCATTTCGACCATTAAACGCCGACAAGGTCACCTTCTACGCCTGTGGCCCTACCGCCCACGAGAAAGCCAACCTGGGCCATTGCCGCCGCTTTGTAGTTGCCGACCTGATAACTCGGCTACTTAAAGACCGGGGCTATAATGTCGAGTATTACATGAATTTTACCGATCTCGACGACAACACCATCGCCGGGGCTGAAAAAGGAAAAAAATCCCTAGCCGAGTTTACCGACGGTTACATACAGAAATTCATGGCCGATATCGACTCCTTAGGAGTCCTTAAAGCAACCAGCTACCCCCGTGCCTCACAACACGTGGAGCAGATGATTGAGATCACCAAAGAGCTTGCCGCCAAGGGATATGCCTACGAAAAACATGGCTCCATCTACTTCGATATCTCAAAATTTCCCCAATACGGTAAGTTATCACGGGTTGACTTAAGCAAGATAAAGGTGGGCAAGACCGTTGATCTCGACAATTACGACAAAGACAGTCCCGTGGATTTTACCCTGCTCAAACGCTCCACCCTGGGTGAACTTAAAAACGGTATTTTTTACAAGAGCCAATGGGGAAACGTCCGTCCAGGATGGCATATCGAGTGTGCCGCCATGTCGTTGCATCTAATCGGCGAGACCATGGACATCCACACCAGCGGTCGTGACCTGATCTTCCCCCATCATGAAAACGAAAACGCCATTGCCGAGGCGGTTACCGGTAAGCCCTTGGCCAATTACTGGTTGCACAGCGAATTGTTATTGGTGGACGGCAAAAAGATGAGCCTTGAGCAAGGTAATATCGTCACCCTGCATGATGTGGTCAGCAAAGGCTATACACCCCGGCAAATCCGTTTCTTCCTGCTTTCATGCCACTACCGAAAAGCGATTAACTTCTCCTACAAACGGTTGGATCAAGCCTGCCGCAGCCTCAAAAGACTGGATGATTTTATCCGCAAGTTGATTTGCCTACCGCCGGAATTACCCCATCCCGAGATAGCCACCCACCTCACCAGCATGGAAGAGGGATTTATGGCCGCGATGAATGATGACCTAAACATTTCCAAGGGTTTAGGCTGCATCTTCGATTTTATCAAAAAGGCGCAACCAATCATTAGCGATGGGATGCTGGATCGGGATCAAAAAAAATACATCCTCGAATCCTTAGAAAAAATTGATACAGTCTTGAATATCATGCGTCTTGAGCAAGATCCGCTGGCTCCTGAAATAGATAAGTTACTGCAAGAACGCGAGCAAGCCCGCAATGATAAGGACTGGTCAAAGGCCGATGATGTCCGGGCACAGCTTGCCAGCCATGGCATTACAGTGAGTGACACCGGCAAGGGAACAGTGTGGAAGGAACAGCGGAGAAAAAAGAAATAAGTAAAGATACAAACAATTGCCAAGCAAACGCTCGCAAATGTTGATTTCCCGGTCGGATCAGTCTAAGATAGGCCGCGATAAAAATTATATGCGCCCGTAGCTCAGCCGGATAGAGCACCGGCCTTCTAAGCCGTAGGTCGTAGGTTCGAATCCTACCGGGCGCACCAGTCATACCAAGGGTTTAGCGACTTTTCGCTAAACCCTTTTTTTGTCTATAAACCCCTGTTTTTATCACCAAGGCGTCCCATAATTGTCCCAAGCATCTTCATTGTGTATTCCTGACTATTTTCATGATGTCCCACCACTGACCCACTCCAACCTATGAATTTTTTTTACGTAGTTTTAAAAAAAATTGGTTGCTCAAGCTCCTCGTTTTGAACCTTATTTTGAGAGGTTTAAGTGGGCGATGGTAGCAGAGTGTAATCATTAGGGTCATGACTGACTCGGTTTCAGCAGAAAGCCTAGGGATTTGCGGAGAAATCGGCATAAAGATCGGCAGAAGATTACAACAAAGTGCAATATCGTTTGACATGATATGTAATAATGTGTGACAGTTAGTGGCATAAACCAAACGGCACAATGATCGGCAAAAGGATCGGTTAAATGTATCACAAGCCCTCAGAGATGGAACCTCTTCTGCCAAGCGGTGCTCCTGACTTGGATGACCTGGCTCGCGAGGTTGTCAGCCGGTCAGCTGCTCTTGGTGGGCAACTTCATCCAATTACACAGCGATCGGTTGTCGAGCTTATGCGCCTGATCAATAGCTACTACTCCAACCTTATCGAAGGCCACAGCACCCACCCTGTTGACATTGAACGCGCCATGCGCCAGAACTATTCAGGTGATCCCGCCAAGCGCGACCTGCAAATGGAGAGCCTTGCTCATGTCAAATGCCAACGAGAGATCGAGGCGCTCCTTCTAGCTGAGCCAGATCTGAACCCGGCTGACAGTAATTTCATTGCCTGGCTTCACCGTATCTTCTACGAGCAACTTCCTGTAGAACTCCGACGAGTCAAATACAAGGAAACGGGAGAGACTTTAGAGGTTGCTCCCGGAGAAGTGCGGCAACGAGAAGTGCTGGTTGCTCAACATTATGGGCCATTTTCGGAGCATCTACCGGCATTTTTTGACCGTTTTGGCGCAACGTACTCGCCTGATCAGCATCACGGAGTCGCACCGCTCATCGCAGCCGCCGCCTCTCATCACCGCTTGATGTGGATTCACCCCTTTCGCGATGGCAATGGCCGCGTAGCTCGCCTCTTCACGGATGCTTGCTTCCTGCGGCTGCCATTGCGCGGTTACGGCCTGTGGAACGTTAGTCGCGGTCTAGCACGTCAGCGAGACAACTACATGGCGGCCTTGCGTACTGCTGATGTTCAGCGGCGCAACGATTATGATGGCCGAGGAAACCTCTCCGATGAGGCATTGGTGGTCTTCTGTCGATTTTTTCTTAAGACCTGTCTTGATCAGATTGATTTCATGGACGGACTACTCAAACTCGATAGCCTCCTGGATCGTATTAGCGGCTACGTTTCAATGCGGCGAGCAAAGCTGATCCCCGGACCAAGGCTTGAATGCCAATCTCTTAAGCCTGAGGCCGTTTATATGCTGCAGGAGGTGCTGTTGCGCGGAGAAATGGGGCGCGGGGAAGTGCTGCGTGTTTCGGGCATGGCTGAGCGTACCGGGCGTGTGTTGCTGGGGCAGTTGCTGATCGAAGGGCTCTTGGTGTCCAACACACCTAAAGGAGCCGTAAGGCTAGGCTTACCAACCCATGTTGCAGGACTTCTGTTTCCAGATCTTTATCCGGTTCAGATTGCGTGATAAATGGTTTTTTTGGGTAAAACACATACCCATTTGTCAAGCCTGTTCCTGGCTCCTCAATTCAGAGAAACTGTCAAATCAAACCCGACCATCGATGGGTAAGAAAAAGAAATTTCACGTAAGATTACCGGAAACGATGAAGGTTCTGCTCACCCATTGTGAGTATTATTTATAATTAATACACAGAATATGATGTCAGCATTTCAATGTTTCAACTCCTCCTGGCTTCACCCCAACAGCTCTGCCAAATCTTCAACCTTTAGATGTGTATGCATTTGCAACATAGCAAGAGTCTTGTGACCAGTGCTTGCCGCAGCCTGCATAATGTTTAGTCCGCGCTCAAATAAACGGCTGGTGGTCTGGCGCAGGTAGACAATGAAAGTCTTCAATCATGCCATTATACCCTCACTTAAATTGTTTTTATGTTGACTATTTTTTTGCGTCAAATTACCAGTTACTTCTAACATCTTTTTGCAGCCGGAGTTTAATGCTCATCAAAGGAGAAATGAAATGGGTTACTTTGAGCCGAAATCATTATTGAAAAAATCCCCACCTACTCGCAGGGCTTCGTATAGCGATAGGACTGCTTGGCTAATGGCTGAGATGTCAAAGTTAGCCTATCTAAGATTTGAGTCTCCAACAGAGCACCTAGAAAACGTCACAGAAAAATTATCTCAAATAAATGATAAGGATAAAATTCAGAAAATATTAAAGAATTTTTTAAAACAGCAAGCGTCTATCGAGGACGAAGGAGTAAAAGTGCTCGAAAATGAGCTAAGCCGTGCGGGCTTTGAACTGATTAGAGCTTTTAATCGAGGAGGGACTCAGGCATTTTTGGCAAAGCGTGATAAGGACAAGATGGCGGTGTTGTCTTTTCGAGGCACAGAAGCAACTCAGCTGGCAGATATAAAAACTGACCTTAATGCCATCATTACAAATGACTCAGGGCAAAAAATTCATACAGGATTTCGAGAGGCATTTGGGCAAGTAAAATCAGCTATCAAAAAGGAAGTTAGTCAACTTAGCGACTATGCCATCTATATAACAGGTCATTCTTTGGGTGGAGCACTTGCCTTGATTGCTACCCGGGAATTAGGCAGCGACAACACAGCTTCATGTTACACCTTCGGAAGCCCAAGAGTGGGCGGTAGTGAGTTCGCCGACTCCATAAAAACCCCTATTTATCGGATTGTTAATACAGCCGATGTCGTGCCAAGATTGCCACCTGGCATATTTATCGAGGTTATTGTTGATTTACTGAGAACCCTTAAAGGGGTACTTCCTTTTCTTGAGTTTATTGCCACATGGCTTGACGATAAAGTTAGCGGCTACCGTCATCATGGTGATATGCGTTACCTAACTAATTGTAAATCAACAAGCTGTTCAGATGTAAGGCTGATTTCGAATATTACCTTCCTGGCACGATGGAAAAGGCTGTTGAAAAATAGAGTTTCTTTCAACAGGCACATAAAAGATCATTCTATTAGTGAGTATTGTAAGAAGCTGGCAGCGTATGCCAAGCACAATTAGGATTGATGGTATGAGGTCGTATTATGAACTCATTATTATGACTTAGGCCTACAGGAGAAACCCATGAAACTTCAGAGTATTGCGGTGGATAAACTCAAAGAAAAACTTTCAGAACCACACACTTTGGATCTTCTTCAGAGTGATCTTCTTGGTATTCGTCTACGGCAGCAAATATATTGGACAAATGATAAAAAAATAAAAGAAGACCCGATACGTTC
This sequence comes from Desulfurivibrionaceae bacterium, assembly GCA_030145325.1. GTDB lineage: Bacteria > Desulfobacterota > Desulfobulbia > Desulfobulbales > UBA5123 > UBA5123. The sequence continues at coordinate 8,665 of JAQYVW010000001.1, read as the reverse complement.
GGCTACCTCTAACCTGTTGTCGAGACAAGGGAAAAAAGTTTTTTGGTTGATGGTGGGCGGGTTGATGGAGTCGCGATTAAGTCTTAGTAGGGACATTGATTCGAAAGGAGTTAGCGGACCGATAGGATTCAGTTCTGGAGGTGTTCTCGATTTTTATATATTGCAGCCATATGCAATTGATTTGTCGGAAACACCTGAGAGGATTTTGTCCGAGCATCGCGTGGATTTGCCGGTAAATGCAGACAAGGCTCGTGCATTGCTTCCAGGAACGACATTTCAAATAATGGGTAAAGGTGTAGCAAGCTTAGCCGCTGGGGTGAAATATGCAAAAGGCATTGCATCTGTAGCACTTTCTGCCAATGAAAAAGTAGCCGGAAATTTTACGATTAGTTTTATCCGGGAAAAAGGCGACTCGGTCAAAATAGTCTTGTCACAAGTCACTGAACGATCGAAAAACTTTGGGCTGACAGCAAAGCTGGGTTGGTCCATTGGCGCGGGGGTCCTGATAGAACATGATTGGTATAAAAGTGCCGAAGCCGGTTTGGACTCTCTTAGTATAGATAAAATTACCGGTTCAATTCCCGGTTGGCCAGAGGACAAAAGCCTCACTGAGTTCATCAGGGAGGACGGTTTAGAAAAAGGTGTTAAGAAGTTAAGCGAACTCATAAAAGATTATAGCGAATTTTACGGGGCCATCGGGAGTAAAAGTTTTCAAAAACAACGCAAATTAACCACCTACCGTTTTAACTTATCTAATGCAAAAGCTTGTAAAGCTTTTGAGAATCTCCTTCATTTAGACGAAGTTGGTACGGCGAAAATTGCAAACGATTCGACGGCAGGCGTGAATCGCACAATATACACAGAGGATAGTAGTGTTGATGAGAACTTTATAACTATCGGGTTCCCAGGCAAAAAGATCGTTCTCGCTAGCATGTTAAGCTCAGAGCGGGAGGGGTTTCTTTTGTATGATGAAAATGTGCAGATACTGCGCGAATCAATATTTGAAAAGAAATACGAAGGGATTGTTACCGGGGGGAAAACAATTAATTGGGAAGGCCTTGACGTAAAACTTAACGACAGACGCTCTGCGTTGAGTTACTGGCATTTGCTTTTCACAAACAATGATAAATTTTCTACTAAAAAAGAAGTTATTCGTTTTTGCCGTTTTGCAAAGACCCTTGGGGCAAACCCTGCAGATGAAGATAAAATAAAAGAAATTCCATGGGCCTCAAAGTTATTCGGGACTAGTGATGATACAGATATTAAGCTGAACCTGTATTTTACTGATGACGGCCTGCAGGCAATATGTAACTCCTCTAAAAATCAAATTAGAAAACATTGTTTTGATGTTGCCAGAGAACTTGGAGACGTTCCTAAAGGGGCACCATGGCAAAATTATCGCGCCCGGATATTAATGAAACAATACCTTGAATTACTTTCCGACCTTGCCGAAGACAACGATTTAGAAAAAAAATATTTAAGGGAAAAGTATGAAGAATGGGGTGGGGGGCGTGACCTTGAGAAAGATGCAAGTGTTCTAAAAATCGCTATCAACCTTATAGGTCATCTTTCACTGATGAGTACAAGCCAGCTTGGATCTGAGATAGGCTGGGAGAAGGTTTTTAAAGCTATCGGAGAAAGCGCTGGCTTTAACTATATGATAATTATCGCTATTCTTTCCAGGCTGGCGGGAGAGAGTGAAACATTACTTGATTATTTAGAACTCAAGCGAAGTGAAAGTGGAGAAGTGCTTGTCATGGTTAACGAAAAAGAGGATATCATAGGTGCAGACGAGTTATTCACGCAAACAGATGAGCAGATTTTAAAAGCATCTGGCTAGATCATTTTTACCCCAGCATCTCCCAGATCTTCAGCCTTCAGATGCGTGTACCGCTGTAACATAGCAAGTGTTTTATGCCCGGTAATCGCCGCAGCCTGCATGGGGTTCAGGCCCATCTCGAAGAAACGAGTGGCCGCATGCCGAAGATCATGAAAACGAAGATTCTCGATACCTGCCCGCAAACACACCCGAGCGAAAGCCTGTGTCACTCCATGGCTTGCGCTTAGCTGGACCAAAACTGGGACAGATCTATTTTTAATCATCCCCCAAAACACCATAAATAGTTTTAGGTCAAATAAACAACAGGTTAGATTGTATATTTCGGCTTTCCAATCTGGAGGCCGTTGGTTCGAATCCCACCGGGCCACCCATGGCCCTTCACCCTGCCCAACGCAAACGCTGGAATTAAAACCAAAAGATCAATCCTCTTTGCTTTGCTTAAGCAGCCCTTACCCATAACAACTGCTTGCCACCTTGGCAATTTCGCGGCAATTACTTTCTTGACACCATGTTACACCGGCGCTTAGGTTAAACATATAAAGTGCTTATGCCATATGTAAAATAACCAGGTGGATTCCTATGCAACGATCCGGTTTTACCCAGTTGTTAATTCTTTTAGTGGTCCTATTACTCAGCTTCTTCCAGGTGGGCGGCGTTGCTGCCCATGAAAACCACAAAGTCATAAAGTTCGGGGTCTATCCTTACAAAACGCCCCGCACCATCGTAAAACTTTATTCTCCCATTACCAAGAGGTTAGCAAAGGCGCTGGGGGTTGAGGTGCAACTGGTGACGGCACCTGATTTTGCAACCTATGTTGCCAGGGGCAAGGCTGGCAAGTATGACCTGGCACTCCCCTGTGTGCACTGTTATTACAAGATCCGCGGGCCGGGAGGGTATTCGGTCATCGCCAAAGGGGTACCTTCTTTCTATGGTGGTACCGTTGTCCGTAAGGACAGTGGCATCGAATCGGTAAGCCAGCTTAAGGGGAAAAAAATCGCCTCAGTGGGCAAGCATTCCTATGCTGCACATCTTTTTCTGCTCCCGCAACTGTACAAGAATGGAATCCACCCGCAGAAGGAGGTGGAGTTTCAGTTTTTGGGCAAGCTCGATTCCGTTATCTTTGGGGTTCTCAATAGAAAATATGCTGCCGGTACCATCCGCCTTGATGCCTTGGCCCACCCCGCTTTTGATGGGGTTCGTAATGATCTGAAGTTTATCTCACAGTCCGAACCGATTCCACAGTTTCCATATGTAGTTAAAAAAGATATGCCACCCGCACAGATTGCGATTATTCGTGAGGTCCTGATGTCTTTAAACTCGGCAGATGAGTCAGATAGGAAAATCTTGCAAAGTTTACGTTTACAGGCCGTGCGGTCGGCCACTGACGCCGACTATGATTCGTTCGAAAAGATATTAAAACAATCAATGGAGTATTTAAAGCGCTGATGTCTTTTCGATTTCGTTATCTTCTGCTCTTCTATATTTCTGTCCTGACCTTTTTGCTCACGGCAGCGATTATCGGGCTATATACCGTTCGTTTCCAGGAGCATGCCATCAAGGACCTGACCGAATACGGTCAAACCATCACCGTTAACACCTCTTACTCCTTGGCTGACGACCTGTTTGAGGAAAACTATGCCCCCTTGCAGGAGTTTGTGCAGGAGTTCTCTTCGCGGCTCCAGGTGTCGGCCATTGAAATCAGCGACCCACAGTGGAATACCCTGGCCGCGTCTGACATAGCCAAGCTCGGTAGCCATATGGACAAAGACAAGGTTGCTGATTGTCTGCCGGTGGGGCAGGAAAACATCTGTGCTCGGCTGAATAATGATCGGGAACAAATGGTTATTACCGCCCCCATTATGATTGAAGATCTCGAACTGGGGCAGGTACGGGTATATTTGCCCATGCAGAAGATGTTGGCTCATGCGGCGGTAGTCCAGCGAGAGGGGATACTGATAGGTTTTCTTTGCTGGTTGCTGGCCGTGGCGCTGGGTTTCTATGTAATGGATCGACTGACCAAGCCAGTACGTAAATTTGTTGAGGCAACGGAAAGCATCAGCCGGGGTGATTTCAATGTGGATCTCCCCAAAGCCAAATGGGTGCTGGAGCTTGAACGCTTTGCCCAGGCCTTACGAGTAATGGCCGGGGCTATTGCCTCCCGTGAACAGGAACTACGCCAATCAGAGACAAAGTTTCGGCATCTGTTTGAGCGTGCCATTGAGGGCATTTTTGTTGCCGGGGAAGGTGGTCTGATCATGGATGCCAACCCCGCCTTTATTGCCATGGTCGGGGCATCCCAGAAAGAAGATCTATTGGGACGAAATCTTTTTACTGATTTCTTTATCGAGCAGAGCAAGGTGCAAGAGTTTCATGACCAGATTGCCACCCCGGGTTTTGTAACCAGCTATGAACTAGAGATGAAAACGTTGCTTGGGGCATCCATAACTGCCTCCCTCTCCTGTCATCCTGTTCGGAATGAAGAGGGAACAGTGGTTGTTTACGAAGGGATGATTCGGAATATCACCGCCCGGAAGGGAGCAGAACAAGAAATTATCCGGATGCGCAATTACCTCAATAATATCATCGAATCAATGCCCTCTGTGCTGGTGACCGTGGATGAAGAAGATGTTATCTCGCAATGGAATAGCGCTGCCGCACAGTTGCTCTCTATCTCCACGGCTCAGGCTGTCGGTAAAAAAATTCAGGATGTCACTCCCTTCTTCGACAAGTATAGCCACCAGTTAGCGGAAATCCATCAAGGCCATGAGCCGTTGGAGCTGCATCGGGAACGGATATCCCATGACGGTGGGCGAGAGGGAATCTATAATCTGACCCTCTTTCCGCTGGTGGCAAATGGTAGCCACGGCATTGCCATCCGCCTGGACGACATCACTGAACTTGACAGTAAGGAACAACAGTTGCGACAGGTGCAAAAGATGGAGTCTGTCGGCACCCTGGCTGGCGGCCTGGCTCATGACTTCAACAATATTCTCGGCGGGGTACTCGGCAACCTCTCTTTGATGGAGAACCGGCTGAAAAATGATGGCGAAATCCCCATGGTTTCTCTCCAGGGATATCTGGAGAGGATGACCTCAGCTACCGATCGGGCTGTTGATTTGGTTCGCCAGTTGATGACCCTTTCCCGGCGGCAAGATATTGATCTGGTGCCAGTTGATCTCAACTTGTCCATCAAACATGTCCTCAAAATCTGTGACAACACCATTGACAAGTCGGTGAAGATCATCTCCCGCCCAACAGCCACTGCCGCCAATGTCCTAGCCGATCCGACCCAGATCGAGCAGGTAATCCTCAACCTCTGTATCAATGCCGCCCACGCCATGACAGAAATGCGGAAAGAAGCACAATGGGGCGGAATTCTTGATCTTGGCTTGAAACAAATTATGGTGACTAAGAACTTCCAAAAGGCGCATCCAGGGGCAAGGGAGGGCCTATGTTGGCGGCTGACGGTGAGCGATAACGGGGTCGGGGTGCAGAGCTCCCTAATTGACAAGATCTTTGACCCGTTCTTCACCACCAAGGAGAAAGGCAAGGGGACCGGCCTTGGCTTGGCTATGGTCTACAATATCGTCACCCAACTGGGTGGTTTTATAGATCTTTACTCAGAAGTCGGTATCGGTTCGACCTTTAAGGTTTATTTACCGGTGTTGAATCGTGAAGTACAGGCGGCGGAAACAGGCACAGCAGTATCGATCAAGCCAGGGAAGGGAGTAGTGTTGGTAATTGACGATGACGATCTTCTCTTGGATGTGTCTCGCGATATTCTCCAAGCCATCGGTTATCGGGTCATGACTGCCAAGGATGGCCTGGAAGGGGTTGAACTTTACCAGCAGAATAAGGATCTGATTGTTGCCGTGCTGCTGGATATGGTAATGCCGGTAATGTCCGGCAAAGAGGCCTATCTGGAACTGAAGAAGATCAACAACGAGGTCAAGGTGTTACTCTCTTCCGGTTTTTGTCAGGATCACCGGATCGATGAGATCATGCAACTGGGAGTGAACAAGTTCTTGCCAAAGCCCTATAACATGGAAAGCTTGGGGCTGGCGATGCAGGAGGTTATTGACCAATGAACCGAGCAAAGCGGTTGTCTTCATTTCCTTGAGATGTAACTGCTCACCGGGTCTCGAATTTGCTGCGTTAGCTTCCTGCTCAAGTAAAACGTGAGCCCCACCCCAGATACTACCGCCACAGAACTCCCGCCTCTTTCGCCCACCCAAAACTAAAGCAAGTATCCATCCCCCGCTCCCCGCCTCCAAACTCTGCAATACTTGACTTTTTACGCTGTTTGGAATAAACAGCAGGCTTTTCTATATTTATAGATACAACACTCAGAAATAACCTGGGTTGGAGGTTTTACGTTGAACATCAAAGCCCTGAAAGGGTTTAAAGACATTCTGCCTGACGAGGTTGGCTTCTGGCAGCTAATTGAGGGCACGGCCCGCGATATCTTTCATCGCTTCGGCTTTGCTGAGATCAAGGTGCCGATCCTTGAGAAGACCGAGTTGTTTGCCCGCTCCATCGGCGAAGCCACCGACATCGTCGAAAAAGAGATGTACACCTTTGCTGATCGCAACGGCAAGTCGCTAACCATGCGGCCCGAGGGTACCGCCGCTGTCCTGCGCGCCTTTATCGAACATAACCTTCAGGCCAAACAACCGGTGCAGAAACTTTATACCGTTGGCCCCATGTTCCGCCACGAGCGGCCCCAAAAAGGACGCTTGCGCCAGTTTCACCAACTGAGCTGTGAGGTGCTGGGCTCCGACCGCCCGCGCCTTGATGCTGAAGTTATCGCCATGGCCTGGCTGCTGATCAACGAGCTGGGGATTAAAGTGAGTTTGGAGATTAACTCTCTGGGCTGCCCGGACTGCCGTCCCTTATTTAAGGATACCTTGGTCGAATTTCTCCACCAGCGGGCGGGTAAACTCTGCGACGATTGCGAACGAAGGCGGCACACCAACCCTTTACGGGTTCTGGACTGTAAGAACGCCCATTGCCAAGAGCAATACGTTGCCGCGCCATCCATCCTTGATCATCTCTGTAGCGGCTGCGAAGAACATTTCGGAACCGTTAAGGAAAGCCTTACCCAGCTGGAAATACCCTACCAGATCAACTCCTTCATGGTGCGGGGCCTTGATTATTACAACCGCACCACCTTTGAACTGATCACCGATGCCCTGGGCGCACAAAGCGCAGTGGGGGCCGGTGGTCGTTACGACGGCTTGGTTGAGCAACTGGGCGGCCCCAAACTACCTGGGATCGGCTTTGCCATGGGGATGGAACGGCTGGTGTTACTACTCCAGCAACAGGAAGAACAGGGCAACACCCCCAGCAGCGATCTCTTTATTGCCGCCCTGGGCGAGGAAGCGCAAAAACTCGCCTTCCCCATCCTCCACGGCCTACGCAAGACCGGCTTACGGGCAGGCATGGACGTCGAGGGCCGGAGCTTGAAAAGCCAGATGAAACAAGCTGGTCGGGCCAACGCTGCCTTCACCCTGATCATCGGCGAAGAAGAGCTGAGCAATAAGGTCGCCATCTTACGTAATATGGGTAACCGGGAGCAGGAAGAGATATCCTTGCCCGTTGACCTTTTGCAGTGGTGTACAGAGCTTACAGCCAAGATAACAACAAACCAGTGTTGAGTTTTTTATAAAAAACCTATCACCACAGTAACTTAACACTTAAAAAGTGCAAAACGAGGAGTAGCTCCTATGGAATCCATGGGCGAAATGAAACGGAGCCATAACTGTAACGATCTCGGTACCGCCAATATCGGCGATACCGTCACCCTGATGGGCTGGGTGCTACGGCGCCGTGACCACGGCGGGGTTATCTTCATCGATCTCCGCGACCGCTGGGGCCTCACCCAGGTGGTCTTTAACCCCGAACACAACGCTGAGGTCCACGAAAAGGCCCACGGTATCCGCAGTGAGTATGTGCTGGCCATCCAGGGTATTGTTTCTGCGCGCCCTGAGGGGATGACCAACAACAATCTCCACACCGGCGGCATCGAAATCATGGTGGATGAGCTGAAGATCCTCAACGTCAGCAAGACCCCGCCCTTTCCTCTGGACGAGATCACTGAGGTTTCCGAGAACCTGCGCCTCAAGTACCGCTATCTCGACCTCCGCCGGCCTGGCATGGCTGACAATCTGGTTCTGCGCCACAAGGCCAGCCACGCCATCCGCACCTACCTCAACGACCACAACTTTCTCGAGGTGGAGACTCCGGTCCTCACCCGCTCCACCCCGGAGGGAGCTCGCGACTATCTGGTTCCCAGCCGGGTCAATGCCGGTAAATTCTACGCTCTCCCCCAGTCGCCACAGCTCTTTAAACAGCTGTTGATGATCGCGGGCATGGATCGCTACTACCAGATTGTCAAATGTTTCCGCGACGAGGATCTCCGCGCCGACCGCCAGCCCGAATTTACCCAGATCGATATGGAGCTCTCCTTTGTCAACGAAGAGGATATCTTCCGGATCATGGAGGGGATGATCAGCCACCTGTTCAAGGAAACCAAGGGTATTGAGCTCACCACCCCCTTCCCGCGCATGGATTACGATCAGGCCATGAACCGTTACGGCTCAGATAAGCCAGATACCCGCTTCGGCCTGGAGCTCATTGATCTCCACGACAACGTCAAGGAGTGCGGTTTCAAGGTTTTTCGGGATGTGGTGGAAAAAGGCGGGATGGTGAAGGCGATCAACGCCAAGGGCTGCGCCACCTTCAGCCGTAAGGATCTGGACAACCTCACCAACTACGTGGCCCAGTTCGGCGCCAAGGGCCTCGCCTGGGTGAAGATGAAAGAGG
>JAQYVW010000117.1 GCA_030145325.1 Desulfurivibrionaceae bacterium | reverse complement strand
CATCATGAAGCAACTTATTTAAGAAGTTCCTTCTTAAATAAAGCACCAAAAAAAAAGCCCGGGACAAAACCCGGGCTTTTTTTTTACTATGTCCTGATGCCAACTCTGCCTCTAAGGCAGAGTAAACCACTAACTTCTGTAGCACAAGGTGTCAACCGCCGTGATTGTTTGCGAGGGGAACCAGGGTTGCCACCCTGGATTAGAGAACAGATCCTGTGTAGCTCCCAGCATAGCGTCGAGGGAACACCAGATCACCCTGCCGATCATTGCCAGGTTGGCGATAGTGGTTGATACCGCATCTCTGCAAGTTTCGGTAGTAACCTGAATATCCATTGACTCATAACCTTCCTTGGCGATATTGACCACGAAAGGCTCTTTGCGCTTTTTCTCTACGACACAAGGAGTTGTGCATTTTTCTCCGAAAGAGACGCTTACCAAGGCACCGGACGGAACACTGGTTGCATTGTAGGCCTCAGTGGTACCACGGGTAATAGTGGCCACAACCAGTAAACATTGCCAAGGACACTGTTGCTAATGATTTAGCTATTTGCCCCATTTACCATCCCCCCTCCTCAACATCCCGAAAGATATTACAAAAGATACTCTGTTACAAGGCGCAATCCCTTACAGATCGCTTCCTGAAAAGCCGCACTCTCATATTAGAGCGCTGAACACCAGCAAAGCTATTGATAACAATTACCATGTAACAATATAAAACTTTTTATAAAGAAACCTTGTCATACCCTCAATTTATCAGCACAGAACGATCGGTAATTGCCGCTAATCAAGGGACATAAGATGCCCAGAAACGAGCAGTCAGGATAAAAAATGTGCTGTGGTGCCGGTGATGGATTCTGCAGTCACCAGAGAGAAGGGACCAGGGCTCAAACTATTAAAGTCTGCCCTGCGTTACTATCGGCGTCGCAATTGCTGCAGTGAAAAGAAAGAATCATCCAATTTCATGCCGAAACTGATCCGTTGGTAAATCAGTTCAGTATACTCATCAACCTCATCAGCCGGGATCACCCTCATGGTCGCAGGCAAAAGTCGCCCCCCCATTTCCTTGATATCACTGAAAGTCATTGTTCGGGCAAGGACCATATCCTCATCATAATAATGTGAAGCTATGGGTAGAAATCCTTCAGCCAGAACAACGATAACAATCTTACCCCAGACGACCGGCGCCTCCGGTTTAGGCTCAAGGGCAAACTCAATGATGTTTTCACCATCTCTTGCACCCTCGAAAATAATCTGCGGAACATAATCATCAGAAAGCCGGGAGTCCTTGACCAGATCATCGTTGGTAAAATGACTGCCCATCCAGGAGCCCATCATCATACTGGAAGTCAGGCGAATAGTCCGATCGGTCTTAGGCAGATATGTGTAGATGGCATTGCCTGATTTCAGGGTAACCGTACCCTTTTCCTTCCGGGGCGAGAGGATCCTGACCAAGGACTTCTCCTTGCCCAGGGTCCAGTTTTCCATGGTAACCTGCCGGGTATAATTGGCGGTAACCACCTTCATACTAACCGTGCTTCGGGAAGAATCGGCTCGCCAGAGATCATCAATCGCGACCAGAACCTGCTGGGCCCGGTCCTCACCAACCTCGGCAAGGATCTGGCGAGTCGGCAAAAGAACCGTCATCAGAATCGTGAATACCAGAAAATGAGTTCGCATATTATATAAGGTGCCATTTTTAGAGTTTTTTGTTGTTCGCTATCGACAAACGCGAGGCCATTACGACCATTCTATCGAAAAACATTCCGATTAACAGATAAAAAAAGGGCTGCCCAATTGGGCAGCCCTTGCTTAAAACATGCTGTCAGTCAGCAAAGTATCATTCAGGTTCGTCGTGACAAAGATCACAGTCCTGCTTAACAACCTTGCCACTGCTGTTTTCATGCTCTTCATCATGACAGCGGAAACAGCCGTAACCTTCCTCCTCAAACTGATGACCGAGATGACTTTTATAAGTCCCCCAAAGCACCAGGGTTTCCGGCCAGACGTTACCCAAATAACCCTCTACAAGATACAAGCCAGCTTTCTCAATGTCGGGGCGATACTGCTGCATTGCATCACCGCTCCGTTTGTACTGTAACTCCATGAGAGCCGGGCCGATTTTTTCTCTGGCCTCATCACGGGTAGCGTATTCACCACTGATGGCTATCAAACTGTCTTCTCTGATGCCAGGGATGGCAGGATTAATCGCCTTACTCAACAAACCGAAATCAACAACATCTTCTGGCATATCGTAAATATGGGCAGGACGATTGTGACAATCAATACAATCCATAACCCGCCATTCATCTTCACCAGCTTCAGGCATCTCAATGCTGCTTTTGACAAATTCGTCAGTACTGCCATCCGGTCTCGAAACTTTAATCTTGGCGATCTGAGTTCGCTTGACATCAGCGGCCAGATATTTAACCTCTACATTTTCAGAGACATGCCAATGGATACCTTCAAAAACGTTGGACTCCGGATTACGACCGCCGATATGAAGGGCCATTTCGTTTACTTCAGGCTTCTCCTGTTCTTCATTGGTGAAATGCTTGAATATTTTAATTTTCTTGCCATGGAACTTATCCGGCCAATGGCAATGCTGACAAGTATCGCTGGCCGGGCGCAAATGCTCAACCGGGGCAGGAATCGGCTTATTATAACTATCGGTTATGACTGCCGCCACCTGACGCAGACCTGAAATCTTGGCCCGAACAAACCATTGAGCGCCTGAACCGATGTGACACTCAACGCAGACGACTTTAGCATGGGACGAACGCTGGTAGGCTGTATATTCCGGGGCCATAACCTGATGGCAGACCTGGCCACAGAAATAAGGCGAATCGGTAAAATGATATCCTTCATAGCCAATTACCCCAAGAACAGAAACATTGACTACAGTCAAAGCGATAAATCCGATCAGGAATTTACGATGTTTAGGATCACTGAGATTGATGTGCAGATGCTCACGGGGAATCCCGAATTTATGCCACTGCCTCCGCCGGAGAAACCCAGCCAGCGGAATCATTATCAGGCCGGTCATCATGCCGCCAGGCAAAACCATATAGGTAAAGATATTGGCATAGGGATTAGAGACCAAGCCAAGTAAATCGAAGACCAACCCAACAACCATCAGGGTAATACTTACAGTGGTTAACGCCACACCCAATAGGCCGAGAGGAGACCTCCACATACCACGGACAATATAACTCCACGGGTTACGATCGTCAGCCTCACTCCCCGAGACATTTGGACCCTTTGGTCCTGTTTCGTTCTCACTCATTTCAACTTCTCTCCCTTTCACATAATTAAGTTAATAAAAACAACAAACCTACGGATCGACAAAGTCATTGCCTCTCCCAAAATACAAACTTTTAATCATTCTGAGGCGCCAATCGATTCTTTACCCTCAGTCATCGCTTTGACGAAAACATCACAATGTTCACACTGACTGGGTTCCCTGGAACAATACAACTTGGCCTGCTGCCAGCATGGAGTAGAGTTATCAACGTAGGCGGTACAACCCGCACGAACATTTTCCGGACAGTTTTTGATCTGCCAACAGGGTGTCAATTCCAAAAGTTTCTTGACCCCGGGAATACTAATACCTTCCTCATGGATAAGCTTACGCAGACAGCTAACCCATTCAATATCATCATTCGAAAAAAACCGTTTATTGCCCTGCCGTGCCGGTTTAAGCAGCCCCTCCTCCTCATAGATTCGCAAAGTACGCGGGTGTACATCCAGAAGTTTAGCCGCTACGCTTATGGGAAAAATTGGTTGTTTATTATCAACTGCCATAACCTGCTCTCCTCTTGACCGGCTATCACACAACCAGCAGAACCAACTTAACCGAAATCGAAGCCGCCAATAATAGCATGATAAATCTTTTTTTAAACAAAAAGTTACAAAGATAAAATAAGATGAAAGTTTCAATGTTCATATCAAGCCAAGTTGCCAGGCCTGAAATACCTTGACGACTGATCTATTCAGGAAAACAAAGAGCTGTAAACATGCTTAGCGGTATCCACAGTAAACTGATAATGCAAACCGCGACAGGCAGGGCAAAGGTCTTAATCTTTTCTCGGCTTATTCCATCCCCCCATAACGATCGAACCAGCCATTGCCACCACCCCGAAAGACAAAACACTTAGCACCAACGGGATCCCACTGGTGCCGAACAAATCGACAAGAAAGACCTTCATACAACCAACTCCCGCAAGGACCACAGCTATCCAGACCAGCTCAAGATTGTGGCGGCGACCTCCCATGACCAACAGAAAAGTTGCAGCCATATTTATGACAATTGAGCGCCCGCATTTAATGGTATTGGCCGGATCGACCAAAACCATGGAGGAAACCAGGTCAATGGCCATGCTAAACAACAAATAAAAACCAGCCAGACAAATCAGTAAAAGTGCTACCGCTGAGTAGTCACGACTATCAAGTTTTGCAAACAGTGATCCTGCCGGAGGCGGGTTGTGCCGACACCAATTGTACTGAATCAAGCCAAACAGAGCCAAGACTGCGGCTGCCGCCAGAGAGGCTTGGGGAGTCACTGCTTTACCTGCCCCAAACACCCCGAGTGCCAACCCCGCCCACAGAGCGAAAAGCAGATAGAGATACGACAGCAGCCGAATGACACCACTTTTACAGCGGCCTGAAAGCCGGGCCAGGCCGTAGGCCAGCAACGACCAGCAGACAATGGCCCAGGCAATATTGCCAACAACGACCGGTACCCCCAAAGCCAGCGTCAGTGAACCTGCGGCAAAGGCTCCACCCACTCCGATGAAACGGTCGCGATCCTTTATCGCCAACCGCCAGCCTACTGCGAAATGAATACCCCCCATAGCCAAAGCCAACAAACCAAGCAACCAGGGCTGTTGCCAGTAGTCTTTGATTACGACACTGCCGGCCAAAAACAACAAAAGCATGTTCAAAGACGGGATGATTGCATCATAAACAGTAAGCTGGACCTCGCTAAAATATCTGCTGAGATATGTCAACAAATAAAGCGCCACGAAGCAGCCTAGCAGTGGCGCCAACCAAGCCAGATGAACATAGTCAGGAACGAACTCGCCCCGACCTAAGAGGACATGAGCCTTAAACGCCCAGATTGCCCAGAATAGCAAGGTCAACGTAGTGACTGGCCATTTCAGCATACCATTCTCCAACCGCTTGGCTGCGATGATGGCCACCACATTGGCAGCAAAAAACAGCAAGCCGCTCAGGGGAAAATGCACCCGGGGAAAACCAATCGCCAGACCAGCGATTGTCACCCCGACCAAACTGACGGACAGTAACTTGGCTACCCGGTATTTTATGGCAACTGCAGCTGAAGTCAGCAGGGCCGTCATGAGAATAGCATAGGCGACACCAATAGAAATGGTATCGAAACGGCCATATCCTTCAAAAACTATGGCAAAAAGTAGCAGAAACCCGGAGATGGAGAAAACATTGGCCAGCTGTTTGCCTGTGACATAAAAGACACAACCGACGACCGCAAGAATACTAACGTAGGCAAGACCTAATAAAGATCCGGCCATCGCATTGATATACCCGTAATCTGTAACAGTTCTTAGCAGCAGGGAAAAAACCAGGATAAAACAGATTGCCGCCATTTTTTGTAACAGAGCGCCCTTACTAATCCACTCGCCCAAACCTCCGCTCGCTTCTGCCGAAACCAGGGCTCCGCCCTCCTCCTCCCGAGCGGGATAGGCCATAGGAACTGGCTTACCTTCAAGTTTTGAGACCTTGTTGGATAGTTCATCAATTTTTGCTTCAAGAACCCGAATTTTATTCGAGATTACCGGTAAATCCGCAATACTGTCATTACTGATCGTGTCCATTCAAGAACCTGCCTTTTTCTTAATTTATTGCGCTATCAGATTGAACACCACAGAACTTGAAGATTTTTTTTAAGGCAATCCAGACAGACATGGCTAATCACATTTCTCAAGGTAAAAAATTCAAGCAAAGCATAATCAGCTGTTGCCCCTAATACCACATTGTGGTACAGATATTATCAACATGAAAATCCAATGTCAATATCAAAA
>JAQYVW010000116.1 GCA_030145325.1 Desulfurivibrionaceae bacterium | reverse complement strand
ATCATTGAACCGATCATGTCGACGTTGTAATCCTTAAAGCCAATAATCCGTTCCGGACAAGCTCCCATACACGTACCACAACGACGGCAACGGGTCGGGTTGGGTAGAGGAGTACCCTTCTCGTCATCATCAAGGGCACCGAACGGGCATTCCTCAGTACAACGCTTACACTGGGTACAGCGCTGCATAAAGAACTCGGGATAGCTCTGATCACCGGAACGAGGATGAACCGACACACCCCGGTCAGCGGACTCAATGCACTGAATGGCTTTGAGTGCGGCGCCGGTGGCATCGTCAATGGTCTCTTCCATGGTCATCGCCTTGCGAACGCCACCGCAGGTGTAAACCCCGGTCCGCCTTGTCTCATAAGGGAAGCAGATGAAATGAGAGTCGGCGTAGCCGTCAAAAAGATCCAGATCGAGGAAACCCGGACCCTGGCGATATGAAAGATTAATGGAGGAATTATCGCTGGTGGTCGGCCTCAGACCGGCGGCCAGCACGACCATGTCGACTTCCAGACTGATATCCTCGTTAAGCAAGGTGTCTTTGGCAACAACAACCAACGAACCGCCCTGCTCTTCAACACCGGTTACAGTTGCCTTGGTCAGGAAGATGCCGTCATTATTCTGTACCGATTTATAAAACATCTCCATATTGCCAGGGGTGCGCATATGCTGATAGAGAATGTAGGCCTTACCGTCAGCATTGTCCTCACGAACGTAGCTGGCCTGCTTCAAGGCAACCATGCTGGTAACAGAGTTACAGTAGGGGAAATCCCGATCGTGTTCCTCAGCCCCGGGGCTCTGGACAAAAGCCACCCGCGCCGGCACTTTTCCTTCCTTGGCGAGCTTCTCGAACTGGGCGTTGGTGACCACCTTATCATTACCAGGAATCAGGTGCTCGTACTCGGAAACATCGGCCGGAGTCCAGCCGGTACCCAAGACAACACTGCCGAATTTTTCGGCCTCAGGATTCTCTGCCGTATATATCTGCAGACCGGTGTTGGGATCTTCCATCTTACCTTTGTCAATGGCGTCCTGCTCATCAGCAGCGACCTTGGCAGGGGCGTCCCATTCACTCTTGACCCCAGCAGCTTTAAAGGATACCGCGAAATCACCGGGAGCGCCGCCAATCCTGGCCACTTCAATGGCGGTCTTGACGGTAATATTACTTTCCGAGGTTACGGCATTGACCATGGCGGCAACTGAATTATCCTCCAGATCGGCCCAAGGCGCGCTGGTCGGGAACTGCTTGCGCCAGCCAAGAGCTTTGCCACCAAGGACGTCGGCCTTTTCAATCAGGGTAACTTCATAGCCGGCCTTGGCAGCTTCAATCGCGGCAGTCATTCCCGCAATACCACCACCCATGACCAGGATTTTTTTGTTAATCACTTCCAGCTGATAAGGCTCAGGCAATTCGGTCTTCTTGGCCTGAGTACAACCCATCCGCATATAATCTGAACCGAGTTCCTGGGTATATTCGGCATCTGCCTCCTCCGGCTGACACCAGGCTACCTGCTCACGCAAATTGGCCCGAATGGTGATCTTGTCATCACCGAAAGCAAAGGCATCCTGCATAACCCTGGGAGAACATGCGCCAATAACAACAGTATTAACGCCATCATTATTGATGTCATTCTCGATCATCTCACGACCGGCGGCACCACAAAGTGCTTCATGGGTCTTGCACTCCATGCTCATTTCGCCGGTAACCACACCAGTAAGCGCCTCAATATCGAGAGCATCACCGATTCCACATCCTGTGCAGACATATGCACTATATTTTTTATCCATTGTCGTCATCTCCTACCGGGAAGCCTGAATAGCTTTCAGAGCTGCAGCTGTTGAGTTCTGGGTCGTGGTTACCACGTCAGCCGCTTTTTTGGCACAGCCGGCAGACAGCATCGCTTTATCAGCATCAGAGATGATAAAACCATTGCCATCGACCTGCACACCGAGTTGAGCAGCAGCAGCCTGACCAGCGGGCTCCATACCAGTAGCCAGAATAGCCAGATCAACCTTGGCCTGGACCTTCTCGCCGGTAACGGCATTTTCAGCAACCACGGTAACTCCGCCATCATCCTCAGGGATAATGTCGGCAACTTTACCTTTAATGAAAGTAACATTCTCGTCAGCCATCAGTTTCTCACGAAACTTCTCATATTTACCAGGTGTCCTCAGGTCAATATAAAACACAGTGACTTTGGCTTCAGGATAACGTTCTCGAATATAGGTGATCTGCTTAAGGCTTGCCATGCAGCAGATGTATGAGCAATACTCCAGATGATTCTCATCCCGGGAACCGGCACATTGAACAAAGGCAAAACTCTCGGGTTCCTTGTTGTCGCCTGGACGCAGGATCTGACCATCAGTCGGTCCGCCAGGCGCGGCCAGTCTTTCCATCATCATATTGCTGATAATGGCATCACTGGCGCCAAACTTGAGGTTGTCCATTTTGGTCGCATCATAGGGATTCCAACCGGTAGACCATACTATTGAGGCCACATCTACGGTAATAGACTTGGACTCCATCTCAAGTTCGATCGCTTCATACTTGCAGGCCTCAACGCATTTACCACATTTATCACAGGCCTCGGCATCGATCACATACTTCATTGGGAAGGCCATATCATGGGCCTTATAGATCGCTTTGGTCTTATCCATCCCGAAGTTAAAATCGTTATCACGTTCCTGGGGGCAGACTTCAACACAGGCATTACAAGCCGTGCAGTTGTTATTGACCTTCCGAGGCCGGCTTTCCAAGGTAACCTGATAATTGCCGGCAGAACCGTCTACACTCTTGACCTCGGTCATCGTGTAAACCCGGATTTTCCGATTGTTTTTGATCCGCTTGAAATTGATCTCCAGTCCACAGGAAGGGGGACAGAGTTTGGGGAAGTACTGATTGAGTTGCGCAACCCGACCACCCAAG
The DNA here is from genome assembly GCA_030145325.1 of Desulfurivibrionaceae bacterium. Lineage (GTDB taxonomy): Bacteria > Desulfobacterota > Desulfobulbia > Desulfobulbales > UBA5123 > UBA5123. The sequence continues at coordinate 3,317 of JAQYVW010000116.1, read as the reverse complement.
TAGGGATTCTTCTCGACGAGAAAAACGTCCTTACCGACTTCTGCGGCTTCCAGTGCGGCTGTCAAGCCACTGATACCGCCACCCACGACCAGAACTCCACCTGCACTAGGTGCACTGCGTTCGTCTGTCATGCCTAGCCTCCATTAGCAAAAAATTAATTATTAAAAAAATACTGGTTTGTTTAGCTCAATCGGCCTTCCAACCGACTCAGCTAAACAAACCCAAACAGACCCCGTTTTTACAGAAAAATCTCCAGGCACCCCAAATAACGGATGCCTGGAGATTCTTTAGGTCAAGATACTAAACCGATGGATCGGTAATTAGACCCAGGGGTCAGTCTCGACGATATTGATGCATTCAACTTTCTCACACTTCCATTCCTGAGTTTTAGGATCGAAGGTGGAGTTAACGAATGCCTTCCAGTTCTCGTCATCAACGGTCGGGAAATCTGACCGATAATAGAAACCTGGATAGCGGCTCTCTTTACGGAATTCGATGTGACGGATATGGGTCTCAACACACCAGATACGGTGATAGTTCTCCCAAGCGCGCATCAACTCGTGCAGATCGCCAGCAGCCATCTTGGCCGCATCTTCACGCAACATCTCAAGAAGATCAAGACAGATGTTCAGCAATTTACCGGAAGTCATGTAGTATGTAGCTACACCACCACCATACTCATCGGTGGCCTTCATCAGGCGCATCATGATGCCGGCAGGCTTGCAGTAGTTAGGATTGACATCAGAGGAAGTAGAAGCTCCGACATGCTCATGGTAAAGTTTAACCGGTGCGTAGATCTCGTCAGCAAGTTCCTGAGGGGTCTGAGACAACTCAGGTTTGAAGTCGGCGTGATCGCGGCAGTAACGTACCATCATCTTGGCAACGATCCGACCTTCAGCATGGGAACCGGAAGAGAACTTATGACCGGAAGCACCAACACCATCACCAGCGGTGAACAGACCATCAACGGTAGTCATCCGGTTGTAGCCCCATTTGTACTGATGGCTACGAGGACCGTCAACGGTGGGGACCCAGTCTTCTTCAGGACCTGAAGTCCAGATACCACAACAACCGGAATGACTACCCAGCATGTAGGGTTCGGTCGGCATAATCTCAGAACCAACTTTTTCAGGCTCAATGTTCATACCAGCCCAGAGACCGGCCTGACCAACAGACATGTCAAGGAAATCTTCCCAAGCTTCTGACTCAAGATGTTTCCAGAATTTCTTAACATCCTTCTCGTCCATCCCTCTCTCGCGACGCTCGTCAAGGAAGGCATTAAGAGCAACATCGGTAGCCATGTAGATCGGACCACGACCTTCTTTGAGCTCGTTGATCATCAGATGGTTACGAAGACAGGTCGGAGTAACCGGAGACTTGCCGTAAGGCATGAACTTGCCCAGCTCTTCATTAACAGCGTCACTGTTGGCATAGAACTCACCGAGACCGTTCTGTACTTTAGCCTTGAACAGAAGGAACCAAGCACCAACAGGACCGTAACCGTCTTTGAAACGGGCCGGGGTGAAACGATTTTCCATCATGGTCAGGGTAGCACCAACCTGGGCACACATGGTGTAGGTGGAACCAGCATTCCATACTGGGTACCAGGCGCGGCCTTTACCCTCACCGGTAGACCGGGGACGGAAGATATTTACAGCACCACCGCAGGCGCAAAGCATGGTCTTGCAACGGAAAACATGAACTTTGTTTTCACGGGTAGAGAAACCAACCGCACCAGCAATCTGATTTGCGACGTTTTTATCAAGCAGCAGTTTAACGATAAAAATCCGCTCGAGGCAGTTCTCTTCGCCGAGGGCAGCTTTAGCAGGCTCAGCAACGATGCACTTGTAAGACTCACCGTTGATCATGATCTGCCATTTACCGGTACGAACCGGGGTGCCGCCTTCGCGCAGGGTCGGAGCAGGCTTGGCGCCGTCAAGGGTCTCGCCATCCGCATCTTTCTTCCAGATCGGCAGGCCCCACTCTTCGAAGAGCTTTACGGACTCGTCAACGTGACGGCCGAGATCATAAATCAGATCTTCACGAACAACGCCCATCAGGTCGTTACGGACCATCTTTACGTAGTTCTCGATTTTGTTCTCACCGATATAGGTATTGATAGCAGACAGGCCCTGGGCAACAGCACCAGAACGCTCCATGGAAGCTTTGTCGACAAGAGTGATCTTAAGATCGGCCGGAGCCCATTTCATAATCTCAAAAGCGGTTCCACATGCGGCCATACCACCACCGATGATCAGAACATCAACGTCATGCTCAACAATCTCGGGATTGGTTACGGCGGGCAGCTCGCCCAGTGGCTTATTTGGTAATGCCATAGTAAATCTCCTTATTATGGTATTAAAATTATTTAATGATTAAATTTGACCAATACTAAGCCAGCATAGTCGGCTTGGGCAGTTCACCCTCGAGAAGCAGATTCTCATCATCAAGGTTCTCACCTTTACCATCAAGATAAGCATTAGCCGCACCCTCAGCAGTGGTTCTGATCGGGAACTTGAAACGCTTCATGTTGCCGTTACGGAATTTAACGGTCCACATGATGGAATCAGAACTCCGCATCGGATGAACCTGGCCACCCATGGGTACGAAGTCGTTATATCCACGGACAAAGATTGCGCCCTGAGGACAGATTTTCACACAAGAGTAGCATTCCCAGCATGCATCAGGCTCTTGATTATAAGCCTTCATCTCCTCAACATTCAAGACCATCAGGTCATTGGGGCAGATGTACATGCAGGCAGTTTTGTCGCCACCTTTGCAGCCGTCACATTTGGAAGGATCTACATAGCTCGGCATTAACATACCTCCTAACTAAATTGATTTTTCAGATTCCGCAAATCACGAAATCCACTATAAACATTACCTCTAAAAGCAAACAACAAACTTCATTTAATTGCCTAAAAGCAGGCGGTTAAGCCCACTAAACTCCAAACTATTTTGATTATCACTTAATTACAAAAAAGCAACAATCAGCAACAGATTTAAGATTCTACAACAACGCCACAACCAATTACAATCAAATGCAAAAAAAGAATGAGGGACCACTCATTTTTTTTGCAGACACGTTTTATAATTTTTCACATATTAAAAGTCAAGCAAAAAACTCCACCAGAAAACATCGGAATGTCATCACCAATTCATCTAATTTTCAACGATAGCTACCACGGTTTTCCCTTAGTACTACAAAAGTCTTTCCCCCCATTAATTTGCCGGCCAGGCTTTCTACATCAGATTTGAATTTGACACCCAGTCAAGGCGTGATTAAAGTGTCGCAAACTTAAGAAGAAGACCTGTGC
>JAQYVW010000115.1 GCA_030145325.1 Desulfurivibrionaceae bacterium | reverse complement strand
TTTAAAGGTTATATAGATTACACTAAAAAGGATCATGCGAGGAATTGCGACACTCGCACAGTTCACCGACAGTTTGGCGTGGGCTAACAAAGGCATTCACCAGACGGTGAAGCGCGGCGGCGCTAACGCGGTAAGTTTGGGTGGACCGCTGGTGATGCAGGTCGTTAGGTTGCCAAGTTACCCACGAAAAGTAGATACCCTGGACGGAAAATCGGGACAGATCTATTTATTGAATCTACCTCTTTATCCTGCGTCGTTATATTGATATTTTATGAACCGAAAATGAAACATAGGAGGTTATATTATATTTTCAGCGTGCAAAAAGTTAATATAAAAACTCATGTTAACTTTTTAAGCACATTTTCAAATGGGGTCGGACCAAGCTAACTGATTGAAATAACAATGATACATCTACAGAAACACCTGGTTTTAAGCCTTAAACCGTCCTTTTGGGGGCCCAAAACGACGGTTTAAGTTGATTCACATCTTTAAAGCAACCTTTCCTGAACAAATCACACCATCGCCACTCTTCTCCTACCAATTGACCTCCCCACCTAACAACTTGACAGACAATACCACTGCAATTATAATTACAATTATATTATATAATCTCTACGGGGTGCGATTATGGGTCAAGTCACTATTTATCTCGACAATGAGACAGAAAACAAATTGAAAAAAGCTGCTAAATCCAGTCATCTATCCGTTAGTAAATGGGTTGCAGGAATTATTGAAGAAAAAACAACAACGGAATGGCCGCAAGATGTCGTCGAGTTGGCAGGCAGCTGGAAAGATGATTTTCCCACCATCGAAGAGATAAGGTCGGGAGTCGGTCAGGACTCCCCAAGGGAGGGTCTCTAAAATTGTACCTCCTTGATACAAACACACTTATTTATTTCTTCAAGGGGCTGGGTAATGTGGCTGATACCTTGCTGGCTAAGCCCCCTCAGGATATTTCCATACCTGCAAGCTCTCTTTTTGAGCTTGAGGTTGGAATAGCAAAATCAAACAACCCGCAAAAGAGAAAAAAACAACTGGAATCGCTCGTTTCGCGTATTGCAGTCTTGCCCTTTGCCGCAAGAGAGGCCGAAGTTGCCGCAAGGATTAGAGCAGCGCTGGAAAAGACAGGCACACCCATAGGCCCCTATGACAATCTCATTGCTGGAATAGCTTTAAGCTCAAACGCCACATTGGTCACCCACAACACTAAAGAATTCAGAAGAGTTGAAGGTTTGATCCTCGAAGATTGGTTCTAACTAAGCTGGGCGTTGAATGGGGGCGGACCGAGTTAACTTCTTAAAATAATGTAATAAAGGTTAATAACTCGGTCATTTCTAACCCTTAGAAGGCCGGTTTTGCACCCAAAAGTGAACAGCTAAGAATATGCCGAGAGCAAACCGATCAACAGAGATCATTCACCAAAAAGAACTTTCATGGGGAGCCAAAAGTTCCATATTGGTGTTCGTCGTCAGTTTTTTGTCGATACTGGTGCCTTCGCTTTTCCTGGCTGGATATTCTTTAAACGTATCAACTCAGTTTTTTATAGCTGAAGCGCTCCTGCCCATTCCTTTCTTTGCTTTCTTCTTTTATTGGTTCCGCAAAAAGAACATACAGAAACAGGAGATCGGCTTCTGTCTTCCTGACGCCAACATCCTGTTGGTCACCCTGGTTGCCATTGTGATTGCGGCCATATTTAAAGGTGCTGATTTTGTCTTGTTCTTTGGCTCTCTCTCTGAATTCGATTGGAGCAGACTTTCCATAGTTGACGGACCATTCTTCGCGGTTTCGTATGGTATCGGCAGAGTCATGATTACCCCGTTGATGGAAGAGGTCGTGCACCGAGGCGTGATCTACGGCTACCTGCGCAGTCGGTTGGGCTGGCCGCTTGGGCTTGTGTTGCAGGCACTGCTTTTCACCCTTGTGCATCCCAATGTCTATCAGGGTGACTTGACCATGATGCTGTTTTACTTCGCTTTCGGTCTCGGCTTTGGCGGCCTCTACCAGTACTATCGGAGTTTGTATCCTGCTGTGATCTGCCACGGCGCCTTAAACTACCTTGATGCAACCATCCAAGTTTTTTAAGGAAGCTTGACCTACCCCACATTTAAAACCAGGGCCACTCCCCCTCTTATGTCTTTTCCGTTTGGGCATATATGGCAGCCAGTCCTAACCTCTAGAAAGAACAGGGAAAGCTCGAAGGAATAGATCTTATTAGCTCTTCGGGTGGCCATTTTTCCACCCCAAAGATGCTTTGAAGAAAATATGGACTGTCAGGGGCGGGAGCCAATCGGCAGAGTCGCCGGATCAGCAAATTAACTTGACCAGAAGCCCCCCCAACGTGTCCAATTTGATAATTGGATATTGCTGTTCCTGTTTGACATGTCTGAACAACCCGCAGAAATTCTCACGAGAAAATTAGTTCATAAAAAGCGCATTAATTTTTTCATGGAGCGATCTGCCGTAGAATATGCCTAACGATAGCGTTGGTCAGTCCCCGTTTGTCTTGATGGGGATCAATCATGCCGGAGCGGTTCCGGTATGGCAATGAGTCCTTCGCTGCCCGAATACAAGAGGAGATAAGCCGATGTCTGCAAACAAATGTCCGGTGATGCACGGGGGTGCCACAGAGAGCAGTATGACGAACTTGGCGTGGTGGCCCAAGTCCCTGAACCTCGATATTCTGCATCAACACGATAGCAAGACCAATCCCATGGGGGCAGGCTTCAACTATCGGCAAGAGGTCAAGAAACTCGATGTGGACGCCCTCAAGAAAGACCTCCACGCGCTGATGACTGACAGCCAGCCTTGGTGGCCGGCGGACTGGGGGCATTACGGTGGTTTGATGATTCGCATGTCATGGCATGCGGCCGGTACCTATCGTACCGCCGATGGCCGCGGTGGTGCCGGGACCGGCAATCAGCGCTTTGCGCCGATCAACTCCTGGCCGGACAACGTTAACCTGGATAAGGCCAGGCGTCTGCTCTGGCCGATCAAGAAGAAATATGGCAATAAGCTCAGCTGGGCCGATTTAATTGCCTACGCCGGCACCATCGCCTATGAATCCATGGGCCTGAACACCTTCGGCTTCGGTTTCGGCCGCGAAGATATCTGGCACCCGGAAAAAGACACCTACTGGGGTTCGGAGAAGGAATGGCTCGCCCCCAGTGGTAGCGAGGGCAGTCGTTATTCCGGCGAACGCGATCTCGAAAATCCGCTGGCCTCGGTGATGATGGGGTTGATCTACGTAAACCCCGAAGGGGTGGACGGGAATCCTGATCCGCTCAAGACCGCGCATGATGTGCGGGTGACCTTTGCTCGGATGGGCATGAACGATGAGGAAACCGTTGCCCTTACTGCCGGTGGCCATACGGTGGGAAAAGCTCACGGCAACGGCGATGCCGCACTGCTTGGCCCGGAACCCGAAGGTGCCGAGATTGAAGATCAGGGCTTTGGTTGGCTCAACAAGAGTAAACGCGGCATTGGCCGCGACACGGTGTCCAGCGGCCTGGAGGGTGCATGGACGACCCAGCCCACTCAATGGGATAACGGATACTTCACCCTGCTGCTCAACTATGAATGGGAGCTGAAAAAGAGCCCGGCCGGCGCCTGGCAGTGGGAGCCGATCAACATCAAGGAAGAAGAGAAACCCGCTGATGTTGAAGACCCATCGCAACGCTATAACCCGATCATGACCGATGCTGATATGGCCATGAAGATGGACCCTGAGTATCGCAAGATATCTGAACGCTTTTCAAAAGATCAGGCATACTTCTCCGAGGTTTTTGCGCGCGCATGGTTCAAACTGACCCACCGCGACATGGGGCCAAAGGCGCGGTACCTCGGTCCCGATGTGCCGCAGGAAGAGTTGATCTGGCAAGATCCTGTGCCGGTGGGAAGTACTGACTACGACGTTCAGGCGGTGAAGGCCAAGATTGCAGCCAGCGGCCTCAGCGTCAGCGAAATGGTCTCCACCGCCTGGGACAGCGCCAGAACCTTTCGTGGTTCCGATATGCGGGGCGGCGCCAACGGTGCGCGTATCCGCCTGGCCCCACAGAAGGATTGGCAAGGCAACGAGCCCAAGCGTCTGGCCAGGGCGCTGGCTGTTCTGGAACCGATCGCCGCCGAGAGCGGTGCCAGCGTGGCAGATGTGATCGTTCTGGCGGGTAATGTTGGGGTCGAGCAGGCGGCCAGGGCGGCGGGCTTTGCTGTCAATGTTCCATTTTCACCCGGCCGCGGCGATGCCACCGATGCGATGACCGATGTGGATTCCTTCAAGCTGCTGGAACCCCTCCATGATGGGTATCGCAACTGGCTCAAGAAGGACTATGTCGTCAGCGCTGAAGAGATGTTGCTCGATCGCACGCAACTGATGGGGTTGACCGCCCATGAGATGACGGTACTGGTTGGTGGCATGCGCGTGCTCGGCACCAATCATGATGGCAGCAAACACGGTGTATTCACCGAAGATGAAGGCGCACTCTCCAATGACTTCTTCGTGAACCTGACCGACATGGGGTACACGTGGAAGCCAGTCGGCAATAACCTGTATGAGATCCGTGATCGTGAGACGGAGAAGGTCAAGTGGACGGCGACACGGGTTGATCTGGTATTCGGTTCCAACTCGATCCTTCGTGCCTATGCCGAAGTCTATGCCCAGGATGACAACAAGGAGAAGTTCGTACAGGACTTCGTGGCAGCATGGAGCAAGGTTATGGATGCCGACCGTTTCGATCTCGCCTGAATCTCGAACCATTTCCCTGCGCCGCTACTGTGTGCGGCGTGGGGAAATTTAATAAAAACAGGGTTGTGCACCTCTTTTTGCAGTAATATGCAAAGTCCTCAATGGGCTCGGATCAAGATAACTGCCTGACTTTATGGTATACAGGTTTAAATGTTCGATCATTTATGTCCTTAAATGCCACTTTTCATGGGCAAAAAGAGAGTTTTAGGAAAAAAGCATCAAAAATGGCAAGAGCAAACAGACAATCTATCCCTGGCTGTGCATGGCTTATGACACACCGGTGTCGTAAACAAGATTCGCGTCGCTGCCCATTGACTCTCAATGGTCTTTTCTCCATCCTGCTTATTGGGGCGGCATTCTTTTGCCTCTCTTTCTCCTTTCTCGCGCCAAAGGCCCAAGCGGCCGAACCGGAACAGCTGACTGTGGCGCTGACCGGCAAATATCCTCCCTTCAGTTTTTATAACCAGAACGGCGAGCTGACCGGCTTTGATGTCGATATTTCCCGTGGGGTGGCGCGGGAGCTGGGAATGGAGCTCAAGATCGTTGCCACCGAATGGGACGGCATTCTGGCCGGGCTCTTGGCCGGCAAGTTCGACGCCATCATCGGCTCCATGGCGATCACCGCCGAGCGTGAGAAACAGGTAGACTTTTCTCGCCCCTACTATGTTTCCGGGGCCCAGCTCTTTGTCAACGCCGAAAACGACTCTGAAATCGCCACCATCAACGACCTGGCTGGCCGCCGGGTGGGGGCGGTGCTGGGGGAGACTTTTGCACACTATCTCACCGAGAAACATCCGGAGATCAAAACCGTCACCTATAAGAGCACGGTTGATATCTATCAGGATATGCTCAATGGCCGGTTGGACGGTTTCGTTACCGATCGACTGGTGGGCGGTTATCAGATTAAATCGGCGGAGATGCCCTTCCGGCCCGTCGGTCCGCTGCTCTATCGGGAACAGATGGGCATCCCTATGGCTCCGGACCACCCCCTCTTACTGGCCCGCATCAACCGGGCGCTGGAGGTTTTGGAAACTTCCGGCTTCATGGCCGATCTGCAGCGCAAGTGGTTCGGGCCGGCGGCTGCCGATAACAGTGCCGGACGCTCCGGCGAGATGAGCAACCGGACAATGGCCCTGATGCTGGTTAAAGGTTTCGGGGTCACCATCACCATCGCCTTTCTCTCTTTGCTCTGTGGTTTTTTGATGGCGGTGCCGGCCGGGGTGGTTTTACACGGCAAATCCTCGCCCCTGCTGCTGATCGTCCGCACTGCGGTTGATTTCGTCCGCGGCACGCCGGTGCTGATCCAACTCTTCTTCGTCTACTTCGGGGCGCCCCAGATCGGCCTCACTATCTCGCCAATAACTTCTGCAATCATTACCCTGTCCATCAACGGGGCGGCCTATATGGCCGAAGTGGTTCGCTCCGGCCTGATGGCGGTGGTGCCGGGCCAGAAACTGGCGGCACGGGCCCTGGGCTTGAGTTCCATGCAGGTTTTTCGTTTCGTGGTCTGGCC
>JAQYVW010000114.1 GCA_030145325.1 Desulfurivibrionaceae bacterium | reverse complement strand
CCCCCCCCGCCCCTTATTTCCCTAACAAACGCAACAACAACGAGAGTACCAGGCTGACGACAATGCAGGTGGTGATTGGCAGATAGAGTTGGAAGTTTTCGCGGCGGATGATGATGTCTCCGGGCAGGCGGCCCAGTGGCAACTTGGCAAGCCATGGCCAGGCGAGGCCTGCCGCCACCAGAATCAGGCCGATTATGATCAGGGTTTTTGCCATTTCACCCTCCTCTCCTTACGCTGATCGCTCAACTCCCGACTCGTAATCCTTCCGCAAAAAGCGCCGGTGGTTTCGCTCCCTTTTTTGGACAGCATGCCTATCGCAAACATACTCCCCGGCAGTTGGCAAGATGGTTCTCATCTCTCACCACCTTGAGATACTCTCCAAACCCCAAAACGCGAGAAGCCCGGAGGCTCTGTGGCCTTCCGGGCTTCTTCTGGTTGGGGGCTTGGTGATTGAGAGGGTTTACATTCCGATTGCGCCCATGTAGTTGCGTGCCATTTCCATGATGCCGCCGGATTGAGCGATGGCGCTGACCATACATGCGACGCCCCAGACTCCTACCAAACCGGAAAGACTGATCATTGCGCCCAAGGTGACCTGGTTGGCGGCGGTGGTCATTTTGTCAGTAGCGGTGATTTCGATGGCGGTGTTGGTCTTAGTTGTGGTCGTCATGGCTGGTTCCTCCTGCTCTTGATGCTGAATCTGGTCAGCTTGATTTCTCTCTCGTTACATTCCAATGGCGCTCATGTAGTTGCGGGCCATTGCAAGGATGCCGCCGGATTGAGCGATGGCGCTGACCATACAGGCTACGCCCCAGACTCCTACCAAACCGGAAAGGCTGATCATTGCGCCCAAGGTGACTTGGTTGGCTGCGGTGGTCATTTTGTCGGTAGCGGTGATTTCGATGGCGGTGTTGGTCTTGGTTGTGGTCGTCATGGTTGGTTCCCCCGGTTTCTTATTTTAATCTCTCTGGAAGAGTGTCTTCCGATTCGTTTCGTTTGACTAGTTGACAATGCAGGGGGTGTGCCACAGATCAGAAAAAAGAAGCCGAGTCATGCCACAGGTGTGTCGCTTTGCAGCGAAACGTTCTGATATCACACAGTAATTTATTTCATACGAAGCATCCTTTTTTGCAACAGCCATTGCCGGCGAGGCCCAACTCCACTTTTCCAGGCTCAGTCTCGCACCACAAATGTGTGGCATGCCACAGGTGTGTCGCAAGGGGTGATGCAACACACCTGTGGCGAAATCCATTGAGACGGCACTGCCCGTTTGGAGCTAAAAAGAGGTAAAAGGGGGGGGACTATTAATAGATAGAGCCACCATCACCATGGTGACCCTTTTTTCTGACAAACTATTTGTATTGTGGATAAAAAAGCCGGAGTCGGCAGGTCGGGGTGGTTAATCGGGGTTTTGGCGGGTGAGTTCCTGCAGCCATGCCTTTTGGGCTTGTTGCTGCCTTTTACGGGTGAGTAGGGCGCGGATGCGGGGGGAGGCTTTTTCGTAGGTGGGGGTGATGGCGGGGGTGATCTGGTCGCAGCGGATAATGTGGAAGCCCAGGTGGCTTTCGATGATCTCGCTGGTTTCATTTTCTTTGAGGGCAAAAAGGGTCTTATCCAGGGCGGCAAAGCTTTGGCCCGGTTCCAGGTCGCCCAGTTCGCCATTGCGCAGGGCGGAGGGGCATTCGGAGTAGCGTTGTACCAGTTGTTCGAATTTATCCGGGGCGGTGGCCAGTTCTTTTTTGACCAGTTCCATGCGTTGGCGTGATTTTGTCCGGGTGTTGTCCGGGAAGTCGTCGTTGATGGTGATCAGGATGTGGCGTGCCTTGCGGCGTTCAGGGATGTTGAGCTTGTCTTGATTGCTTTTGTAGAATTCGACTATTTCTTCCTCGGTGGGTTGGCCGCCTTTTTGGGCAACAATGTCCAGGGCACCGTCCACCCGTAATTCTTCATTGATGGCGTGGAGAAGTGTTTCTTCATTGAGGCCGTGTGCCGCCAGTTCCTGTTTGAACGACTCCGGGTCGGGAAAGCGCTGGCGGATCAAGCCCAACGCCTCGGCGGGGATGGTTGGGGCGATGTATACCCCGGCGCCCTCGTTGGTCTGTAGGATGAGTTGTTGCAGGCGGTAGTCTTCAGCCGCTTCTTTTCGGGCCGATTCTTTTTCCTCTTCACTCAACTGTTGCCACGGTTTTTCATAGAGCTTGAGCGAGTTTTTGAGCAGGAGGTAGGCGAGGCTGGTTGGGTTGCTTGGGTTTGCTGGGCGCATTTTTTTCACCTTAGGCCGCTGGTTGGCATTGTTGCAGGTTGGCGTTGATGAAGGTTTCTAAGTCCTGGCCGATGGCGAGGATTCGTTTGGTTTCTTCCTGGGTGGGAGGTCGTCGGTTGTAGGTGTCAATATCGCAAATCTCCTGAAATGAATCCAGGAAGAGCATATCGCGAGAGATGGTGTCGGGCACCGTGCTATGTTTTTCAAGGGCGCGGAGCAGGTCGCCCATGGTGTGGTTTTCAGCCAGATCGCCCCGACTCATGAGAAAGCCCATGATCAGTTTCTCGATGGCCATGCCCACGATATTGTAAAGGATTTCCGGGGTGAAAACCTCGCTACGTCTTTCTGCCGCGCCCAAGGCAGTTTGTAGATATTTCTCGCCATCCTTCAGGTAGTTACGCCAGTCGATAATTGCTACGGGGATCATGAGAGAGTCATCCATTCAAAGGTTATTGGGGGTACAGCATTGCGATTGATTTTACTCCTCCCTCCTTATCCCTCCCTCTGTCCTCTTACGCAGACAGATTAGTTCCGTGCGCTGCCAGCCGAGCTTTTGGTAGAAGGTTAAGCCCGCCTCGTTGTTGCGGTCGGCCAGTAGTTGCAGGCGTTGGGCGCCTTGGTCGGCAGCCCATTCTGCCAACGCCGCAAGTAGTTTTCTGCCCAGGCCTTGGCCCCGGTGCTGCTGGTTTATGACCACGTCTTCTACCAGCAGGGCCGGGCCGCCTTCGGCGGTGGAGATGGTGAGCTGGCCGGTGCACATGCCCACTACCTGCTCTTCCTCCTCAGCCACCAGTACCGCTGCCCGTTCATTGGTCAGCAGCATGGTAAGGCCGCACCGCTGTCGGGCGGGATCAAAAACAAAATCCTTTTCAATGGCGAAAAGCATCTCCAGCAGCGCGGTGAGCTGGTCAAGGTCTGCCGGGGTGGCGGTACGGATGGTGGCTGGGGTGGTCATGGTTTTACTTACTTGGCAATCTGATAATCAGACGCCGGTTCACCGTCTTCAAGGCCGTCGAGGATGGTGTCGATGGCATCTTCGCTGTCAACGCCCTTGAACCACCAGTTTTCTGGCTGTACGACCATGATCGGGCCGGCGTCACATTGCTTGAGGCAGGTGGTGGCAGTGACCAGGCAATCTAGGCCGCGGTCGAGGATCTCTTCTTCCAGGTATTGGAGGAAGCCGTCGGTCTGTTTGTGGCAGATGCCTTTTTTGTCGCCAGCGACGCGGAAGCTTTGACAGACGAGGATTTGTCGTTCGGGGGTAGCCATGGTGAAACCTCCTGGAAAAGTTTTAAGTGTTACGTTTTAGGTTTTAAGTTGTTTGTTTACAGGAATTCAGCGGCACTTTTTCTTGCCCTTTTTGCCGCCGCCGTAGAGAACATCTACGGTTCCTTCAACGTTATCTTCGCTGATTAGGACGGTGATGCCGTTGCTGCCGAGGATCTTTCGCGGGTTGTCACCGGCGCTGGCGGCAAGCAGGGCGAAACAGTCGGGGAGGATGGTGGCCAGTGCCTCCCAGCGAGAACCGCCGCCGCCCGGCTCCGGGGCGTCGCGCATTTCCAGCAGGCAGGGCAGGCCGTCTTCCCGGGGGCCATAGATGATAACCTTGATGGCGTGGCCCAAGTGGAGGTCGATATCCATGCCGTTGGAGCTCACTACTGCCACGTTGGGACGTTCTTTGCTGGGCTTGGGAATCTGGGCTGGATTGTTTTGATCCTCACCGTGGGGGCTGCGGGTGACCATATCTTTAGGGTCTTCGTCGATTTTTATATATTGAGCGGCTTGTTGGCTCAGTGAAGTCATGAGTTGTGGGTCTGCTGCGGGGGGAGCATCTATTTCAGTAGCCGGAGGCGTAAATGGTGCCAGGGTCATCTTTGTGGCCCCAAGCTTGGCCATGCTCTTGGCGATCTCCCCCACCTGTTCGTTGTTGATGCCCGGATAGACGGTGGTCTTCACCGTTATTTCCATGCCCACAGCGGAGAGGCTTGCCACTGCCTTGGCTTGTTCAGTTACCAGGATTGCGGCGGCTTTGGGCAGGGGCAGTGTTTTGTTGGTTGGTCTGATCCAACTGTACAGTCGTTCCAGGGTGGTGGGGGCAACCGCATCCACCATGATGGTTACTTTTTTGATGCCAAGGGCAACAAAGGATTCGGCGAACTGGTTGCCGCCAATACCCATGGTGATAAGGCGAACAGGAAGTTCTGGGTGTTTGTCTCGTAAAAGTTGCAGGGTCTCCAGGGTGGGGTCGGGGGCGGCCAGCGGGTCGCCGGGTCCGGATATCTCAACCTCTGCGATTGTCGCACCTTGGTTGAGTATTCCCTCCAGCCAGGTGATGGCCTGGTTTGGTAGTAGGGCCTGGTTAGTTTTGCCCGGAGGGGCAAAGCGGCTGCGGGCGTTGGCGCGTGGCGCAACTGGCATTTGTAGGCGCTGGGCCTGAGCACTGCATTTTGCGGCTGGGCAAGGGGTGGAGCTTTGGGCAACTGGGATTTCCGTCATCTTGCAGCCTCAAAAAATAATTAAAGGTGAAAAGAATCCGTGCGGCGGGAATTTTCTCCCCGCCGCACGGGTGAGTCATTAATTACAGAACCAGCTCGAAGCTCTCTTCTGGTGAATCGCGATCCTTGCGATCCAGCAAGACCCCGAGGATTTTTTCCAGCAGTCGCAGGCCGCCTTTGTAACCGACGGTGGGGAAGTACTGATGCCCCTGGCGATCGAGAATGGGGAAGCCCCAGCGAACAAAAGGGACATCCTCGTCACGAGCGATGTACTTGCAGTAGCTGTTGCCCAGGAGTAGATCCACCGGCTCGTTCTTGATCCACTGGTGGAGTAGGAACATATCACCCTTGGCTTTAACGTTGACCTCGTAGGGCAGGTCGGCGGTGATCTCTTTGATCCGTTTCTCAAACTTCTTGCCGGGGGTGCCAGTGATGATGTGCTTGGGGCACATATCGATGGAGACCAGGAATTCGGTCATGGCGATCACCTGATCCGGGTCACCCACCAAGGCTACCTTTTTCTGGTAGAAGTACTGGTGCATGTCGGAGATCAGATCAACCAACTGGCCACGCTCAAGGGCGATCTCGTCCGGGACGGAAACCCCGGCCACGGTGCGCAAAGCGTCGATGAAGCGGTCAGTGGCCTTGAGGCCGAAGGGCATGTCCAGGACCTGGCAGGGAACCTTGTGGGTTTTGTCCAGAGCGCGGGCTGCATCCGCCGAACACCATTCGCCCAAAGCCAGGGTGGCAATGGAGTCGCCGGTGGATTTGAGTTCGGCAACGGTGGTGCCGCCGTCCGGGAACATCTTGTACTCGCCGGACAGAGGGCCGTTCAGAACTCCAGAGGTGTCCGGGAAGAGGATGGAGCCAACGCCGATCATCTTGGTAAGGCGTTTGATCTCTTCCATGTCAGCAGGCTCAACCCAGCCGGGGATGATGTTGACCTTGCCGTTTTTCTTGCCGGTTTTTTCGGCCAGATCGGTCATTGCCTTGACCATGGACGAGAAGCCGGTGACGTGGGAGCCAACATAGCTCGGGGTGGCAGCGCTGATCATGTACTTGCCTTCCGGCAACTTGCCTTCGTCCATGGCTTTTTTACGGATCTGTTTCAGGTCATCGCCGATGGTTTCTGAAAGACAGGTGGTATGGGCGGCGATGATCACTGGGTTGTAGACAGTGAAGATGTTGTTGATCGCCTGCATCATGTTCGCCTGGCCGCCGAAAACCGAAGCGCCTTCAGTAAAGGAGCTGGTGCCAGCCGAAACCGGCTCTTTGTAATGGCGGGTTAAGGTTGAGCGGTGGTAGGCGCAGCAACCCTGGGAGCCATGGCTGTGCGGCAGACAGCCGTGGATGCCAAGGGCCGCATACATGGCGCCGATGGGCTGGCAGGTTTTGGCCGGATTGATGGTCAAAGCGCTGCGTTCGCTTATTTCCTTTGGTGTGTGTCGTAGTAGCATTGGTATTACCTCTTAAGCCTGTGGTGGCAGGTTGTTGTGTAGA
>JAQYVW010000113.1 GCA_030145325.1 Desulfurivibrionaceae bacterium | reverse complement strand
TTCCTTTGGTTTGAGTTGATTGGTCTCAATCTCATATCGTATCGGAAATGGTTCGGTACGGAAAGGAGGCCTTCTCTATTATCCAGTCGCTTCAGCGGACTGGAAGAAGCTCGGGAGGCCTGGCGGGTTATCTTTTTTGGCCAGCCGCTGAGCTCAATCGTTCGCATAATCACAAATACTCAATTGGGCTACAAAATATTTGACTACATGGCCCACACGGGCTACCCTGTTATTATAGGAGGTAGCAATTATGACTAAAACGGCAACTGTAAGAGCAAGAATTGAACCAAATTTGAAAAATGACGTGGAAGATCTATTCAAGAAATTAGGTTTGTCCACAACTGAGGCAATTAACCTTTTCTATCGGCAGGTGAAAATGCGAAAGGGGTTGCCATTTAGTGTTGTAATCCCAAACAAAACAACGGAGAAAGTATTTAAGGACTCTGACGCTGAGCGGAATTTAATTCGTTGTGACGATGCTGACGATATGTTCGACAAATTAGGCATATAAATGCTGAGTCCATCATACTCAAAGCAGTTTGAAAAAGACTTGAAGCGGTTGCTGAAACGAGGGAAATCAAAAGAAAAATTAAAAACCGTTCTCGGTCTACTCATCAACGAAGAGCAACTCTCTCAAAGATATCGAGACCACAAACTTGTTGGGAACTATAAAGGCAGACGTGAATGCCATATTGAGCCTGACTGGTTATTGGTTTATAAGGTTGCGGAATCAGACATAATTTTTGAAAGGACCGGAAGTCATTCTGATTTGTTCCAGTAGCCGTCAGGCACTTCTTCAAGAATACTTCACAACCTACTGAAATAACACAAAACCTGCGAACCAGTCGCTGCTCGTGCCGAGATAAATCCAGTGCCTCGGGATTCCCGCAGTATGGGATGAAATTGGTTGTTGTTACCCAGTGGGTGAGAACTGATGATTAAGTTCAAGTCCCACCTATCCAAAGCATAGCCAGCAGGGCAGTAGTGAAGCCTGAGGGCCATGGCAGGCACGATCTGCGAGGGAGGGAGGCTTCGATAGGCTTCTTGATTACAGATTTCCAAGATCAGTTGCCGCTCATCATCACTCAGTTTGTTTACCGGATCCACATGTTCAGCTCCCGGTCGACCATCGACCTTTATGTTCTTCCCCTGCGTCCAGCGTTGATAGGTCCTGAGAGACAACCGCAGCTCTCTGCAGGCCTTTGTGGCGGTGGCACCAGCGCTTATCGCTTCCGTGATCAGTTCAACTGCTTTAAGACGATTTGGGGCACTGATCATTCGGCCTCGTTGTCCCCCCAGATCGCCTGGGCTTTTTTTCTTAACACCAAGAGAGCTGCCGTTTCCGCCAAAGCCTTCTCTTTCCGTACCAGCTCACGCTCTAAATCCTTGATGCGCCTCCCGTCTGCCTTACGGAACTCTTTCAAACGCTTATTCTGATTGCGATCCCAGTCGTTCGCCTGTTCACAGGCTTCTCGCCATTGTCGGATCTGCTCGGGGTATAATCCTTTCTCTCGGCAGTATGTAGAAAGTTCAGCCTCGTTCAACGATGCTGTTTCAACCACGGCAGCAAACTTGTCCGCAGCGCTCCATCCGGCTGGCGTGGTGTCTCCATCCGGCATCAACCGCCCTTCGGCTCTCGCAGCCTTACGACAATTAAAAAGCGTTCCCTCCGAGATCCCTTCTTCTCTCGAGATCTCTGGTATTGTCTTATTGTGCGGCGGCAACATTTTCTTTAAGACCGCCTCTTTACGCTCTTTCGGATAACCCATTTCCTCTCCCAACTGCCCCCTCTAGACTTTTTAAAGTCCTATTATAACAAGGCGACAACTATCCTGACACAGGGGGCGCCCTACGCCCCTTAAGAAAGAACTTGGGCAGGGGTCACGCAGATATTTGCTTAAAAAAACTCACGGCACCGTCACCGTCACCGCAACACCAGGAACAACATCGGATAAAATCGCCTCAAAATCACCATTCACATCCGCATCTATTTTTAAGGTATAGGTGGTGGCAGTGGAAAGACCGGGATAGTTAAACCCACCAGCGGCGTCAGTAACCAAGGCGTTGATAAAGAGGCCATCAGCACTAAAGATCATCACCACCGCTCCCGATAGGGCGATACCAGAGTCATCCTCAATGGTACCGCTTAAATCGGCAGTACCCTCAACAGCGGCTCCGAGGAGAATGTTCTGATCGGCAAGATCATTGCCACTGATGGTAATCTCGCCGGTATAAGAGCCATACTCACCGAGGACGCTGAGCGTGTAAGCGCCATCGGGCAGACCCTTTATTTGATAATACCCCAGGCGATTACTCACCACACTCCGGACGATACCGCCACCTGAAACCTCAATCGCCACTGCGGCAAGATTCTCTGAATCCTGACCGAAACCGTCGGTATTGGCATCCAGGTAAATAGTGCCGGAAACAGCATAACCATTGCTTAAGGTTACCGTTCCCAGGTCCATGTCAGTGGCAAGAACCACCGCCGTAGCCGCAGAGATGTCCACGGTGGTAGTATCAGCACCCAAGAAATAAACATCAGCACTGCCATCAGCCAGGAAGCCGACTTTGTAGCTGCCCTCCGGCAACTCCATGCTGAAAGGACTATTGCCAATGATATTCACCCCTTGCCAAACCCAGGTGGACTCATCCCAGGCATCGACCCAGACTGCGGCCTCGGCAGCTACTCCGGCGATGGCGCCGCTGAGAACATGCGGGAGAACAGCGTCAAAATTGAAATCTATATTGATGCGATCGCCACTGCTCATCGCCACCGGCACGGCTTCACGGAGACTGGTGCTGTTGGCATAAAACAACTTCTTGTCGTCGGCTTCAGCCCGGATAATATAGTTATCGGCCGGATCAAGACCGGTGATGGTATAGCCGGCAGTACCATCCGCAGCCGTTCGTACCAACGTCGATTTAATCAGGTTCCCGTTCACCGGCAGCGCGGCCACGGTAACGGGTACATACGCACCAAGGCTGGAGATGTTGCCGGTAAGGGAATGGCCCACAGTACAGGTGAAATCCACCGTTGGATCATCCCCGCTGTTCTGGGCCGCGACCTGTTGGTCAAGATGATTTCGTGGGGCAAAGGTGACAACAAAATCCCCTGCCGGTGGCAGACCTTTGATAGCGTAGGTGACGGTGGAACCGGTTCCCACCACGAGCGAACGCCCCCAACTCCAGGTTGACTCACTCCAGACATCAAGTAACGCCGGTTCGCCGACAGCAAGATCGGTGATGGTGCCACTGATGGTATGGCCAGCGCTGAGAGTGAAGTTGATGCTCTCAGCAGACGAGGAAGAAATACTTACTTGTTCGGCCTCATCCTCAGCGACAATACCGGTTGAGTTGTAAAAACCGCCCATAAGACCATCGGACCAGATGGAAACCAAGTAATCATCCGCAGCAGACAAACCGCTGATGGAATATTCAACCTCACTGCCATCGGTGCCATCCACCCGAGTGGCACCCCAAGTCTTGGTGGACGCACTCCAGGCATCAATCCAAGCCGATTGACCACCAGCGAGGCCGGATACCCTCCCGCTGATGCCAAGACCGAAGCTCAAAGTAACATCGATACCTGAGAGATTACCGCTGCTAATGGTCAGCGGCACCGCCAGGGTTCGATTCACCAAAGCACCCGAATCGGTATCGCCATAGAAACCACTCAGATAATCTTCATGTTGGAATGAGACAAGATAGTCTGTGGCATTGGGCAGATTCGTCACCTGATAAGCCGCGCTGTCGCTTGTTGCGGTTACCTCGACGCCGCTCCAGATTCCCAAAGCACTGCTCCAGACATCCACCCATATCGTATCACCCGCCACCACTCCACTGATGGTGCCGGATAAGGTATAGCCGCTGGCAAGGGTGATATTGGCGTCAGTAACCCCGGCACTGAAACGTTGGGCCGTATCTTGATCGCTCAGGCTGGCATCAGCTTGCAGTGCCCCGGAGGGGTAATTCTCGCCCCAGGTGGTGATCACGTAATCGTCCGCCGCCGCCAAACCAATGAGTTCATAGCTGACCGGTGCACCGGTGCCGGTAACCTTTACCGACGTCCAGCCTTGGGTGTCCACACTCCAGGCGTCAATCTGAAGATCTTCACCGGCACCGAGATTAGTCACGGTACCACTGATACTCAAACCGGTGCTCAAGGTGAAATCGATGCCGTTGACCGAACTGTCCGTTACATCCACCACGGTGGCAGCAAGCCAGGTGGCAGCGGAATCATAAAACACGGTTTGATAGCCGTCCGCACCCCAGATCATCACTCGATAAGAACCAAAAGAGACCGGCAAGACATAATTACCATCTTGATCCGAAGCGGTGCTGAACCAGTTAGTGTCACTGCTCCCCTCCACCAAAACGTCGGCCAGAGCGGTGCCGCTGCTGTTAGTCACCCGGCCCGAGATGAAGTAGTTAATCACCTTGGGATCGGTATGACCAAAGTACTCATCAAGATCGGAGATCCCGTCGCCATCGGCATCGTGATTGGTATAGGGAGTCAACGGATCAAAGCCGTTGGCAATCTCCCAGGTGTCCGGCATGGAGTCATTATCGTCATCTGGATCATCGTTATTACCGATCCCGTCAAGATCCGTATCCAACGACTCTTGAGGATCTTCAGGGAAGGCGTCCAGGCTGTCCGGCACCGCATCGCCGTCACTATCAATACCCACCGCAAAAGAACGGGTGGCGATGGGGCTCCAGATACCATTGCTATCCAGGGCGCGCACCTCAATAGTATGACTACCCACCGCCAGGACGCTGATGTCAACCACGGTATTGCCGGAGACCGCAGTCCCGGCCGTTACCGGAATGGCAATACCACTCCCATAACCAGGATCGTCATCAATAAAATACTCCATGCTGACCACATCGGGGACGATCAGATCCTCGGCGGCCATGATATAAAAGTGGCGACAACGGGAAATCCCCCAGACCCCGGCTTCATCCTGAACACGGGTGAACAGATAATGACTGCCAGGCGTAAGAGCGCTGAAGTCCACCGCAAAGGTGGTGGCAAGAGAAGAGTCAGGGGCCACCGGCACTGCCGTGGCCAGACCTTGGCCGGGATCGGTATCAAAGAAATATTCCAGGGCGGTAATGGAACTGATGGGCAAGGAGGCGGAAACCGCAGTCATGTAAAAGGGGCGGACCCGATGCACGGACCACTGCCCGGCAACGTCCTTGGCCCGCAGATAGAGATAATGAATGCCTTCGCTTAGATCGGCAAGATCCACGGGAACCTGCACGGTAACCGCAGGACCGCTGTCAATGGTCACCGGGGTGGCTTCGCCAAGGCCGGGATCCGTATCGATATAATATTCCAAAGCCTCAATTGCACCAATGGGCAAAGAGGTGGAAACACCGGTCATGAAAAAGGGGCGGGCCCGATGGATGGACCACTGCCCATAGGCATCCTGGGCTCGCACATAAAGATAGTGGGTGCCTTCATTCAGGCCAGCAAGGTTCACGGGAAATTGTGCGGTAACGGTGGGGCCGCCGGTAATGGTGACCTGATTGGCTACGCCAAGTCCAGGATCTGTATCAATATAATATTCAAGATTGGTGATGTCTGCCGCAAAAGCAAGATGCGGAATGAGCATCACCAGAAACAACATTCTGATGAAGGTCATGACTTTCCCTTGCTATTAATTGCGCCCTTCGGCAGAGACCGTCACCGTCATGGTGCTGTCTGACTCAAGCACCACGGAAGGCACGCCAAGATTGCTGATCCGTGGGCGAGCCGGAATGCCGGAGAGGATATAGGGCGCGGTTCCAGCAAAGGCACCGCAGTCAGCCCCTTCAGAACAGGCCTCTAGCCCATTACTGTCGGTCCGCAATTGAAATTTAGCGTCATCTGATCCGGTCCAGGCATAGGTGAGATTCTCCAACTCTGCCTGCGATCCCAACAGATTGTCATGGACCAACACCTGGGAGTCTGTAGCAACCGTTACCCCTCGCCAAATATTGTTAAAGGCTTCACCGGCAGAATCCGTATAAAATTGCACGGAGCTGGCATTGTTAAAGGAATTATTGCTGCAAATGACTTCACCATCCACATAGAGATAGCCAATTACAACATTATTATGAAAGGTAGCGGCTCCTCGCTGTTTCATGTGGGTAGCCTGAAATCCAGCTTGCCAGCAATGAGGTAAGCCATGTTGATTAGATTCTTGGTAGTGCGGTACCCTCGGGCTCTTCTCTTGGTAGATTGAATGAGCCCGTTAATAGCTTCGATAAAC
>JAQYVW010000112.1 GCA_030145325.1 Desulfurivibrionaceae bacterium | reverse complement strand
ATGTGAGCAGGGTGCTAACGTAGCAAATTCGGCACCCTGTGAGCAGTTACGCGGAAAGTATAATTGCATGTGGTTATGGTGAAAATGCAGGTTTAGATTACTCTGTTCTCTGGGTTGGGTCTTAAATAAAAGCTGTATTGAAAAAGTAGGATTTTCGTTCGATATCAGGTAAGCGAGATTACGAGCCTCCAAGGCATGCGAAAAACTTTATCGCAAGTGCTCCGCAGAAAGTGCCTTTTGGGTGCATATCAGTAGATGTCGGAGTCTCAACTTCGTTTCGCTTACCTACTGAGGATAAAATTTCGAGCATGACGCAGTGGTAGGGAGCAAAGACAGTTTTAAAGATTCCCTAAAAAAAGTTTGGAGAAAACATCCAAGGCTAAATGGTGACTCCTTGCTGATTACGAGATGGAAAATGATTGAGAATTCACAAGGACCCCAAGTTATATGAAGCCACGAAAAGTGATTATCGTCGGTGGTGGCCCCGCAGGGCTTATGGCCGCAGGTCAGGCTGCTAAAGCAGGGGCTGAGACCTTAATGCTTGAAAAAATGAAACGTATTGGGATTAAACTTTGCATTACTGGCAAAGGGCGCTGCAACCTTACCAATGTTGCTGAACTTGCTGACTTTATAACTCATTTCGGGAAAACCGGTCGTTTCCTTCGTCAGGCCTTCGCCCGGTTCTTCAACAACGAGCTGATGGAATTTTTTAATGAGCTGGGGTTGGGTTTGGTAACGGAAAGGGGAGGCCGTGTTTTTCCGGTCAGCGGTAATGCGACGGATATCCAGAAAGTTCTTCTGCTATGGAATAAAAAGTCACAAGTCAAGATCGAGCCTTCCGCTCCTGTCAGCAAACTTATCATAGTTAATTGTTGCGTCACCGGGGTTGTTGTCAAGGGTAAGGTTATTCCCGCTGATGCTATTATCCTTGCCACCGGTGGAGCTTCCTATCCGGCCACAGGTTCAACCGGTGACGGTTACCGCCTTGCCGAATCTGCAGGACATACGATAGTCCCGGTTCGCCAGGCACTGGTTCCCCTTGAAACCCTAGGGGATGAAGCTGGCCGTATGGATAAACTCAATCTTCGTAATGTCAAAGTTCGGATGCTTATTAATGGTAAGAAGAAAAAAGAAGCCTTTGGCGAGATTGTCTTTACCGCCTTCGGGGTGACTGGGCCAACCATCCTTACCCTGAGTGGTTTAGCTGTGGACAACTTGCGGGCTGGCCATCAGGTTACCATTACCCTGGATCTAAAGCCTGCTTTGGATGAAAAAAAACTTGATGCGCGACTGCAGCGTGACATTGCTTCCCTTGGTAAAGAACAGGTCGGTGGCTTGCTGCGAGGACTGCTTCCTCAGCAGATGATTCCAGTCTGCCTTGATCTCATCTCCATCCCTGTTGACCGCAAGGTCTGTGATATTTCCGCCCAAGAACGTCAGCGACTACGGGGGTGGCTCAAGGATTTCAGGCTTGAGGTGGTCGGTTATAGGCCGTTTGCTGAGGCAATTATTACTGCTGGTGGAGTTGATACTCGAGAGGTTGACCCGCGAACCATGGAGTCCAGGAAAACAAGGGGACTTTTCATTGTTGGCGAGTTACTGGATATTCAGGCTGACACCGGAGGGTATAATCTCCAGGCGGCATTCTCCACCGGTTGGTTGGCTGGACGAAGCGCCGCACAACCAACAAACTGACTTGTAGGCACCTTTTTAATGCTTGCCGGTCAATACACTTTGTAAGCCTGGCTTGCCTGCGGCATGATGCCCGGTTGCCCCCCCCTTCCTGCGGTATAGGTGTTTCCTGGGATGGCAAGTTGCAAAGTTTGTTTTTCTGATCCAATAAGTATCTCACTGGTAGTATAAATTTTAACGAAAGAGAATAATGAACTTTTTATCTAAAGATGCTTCGCTGGAAGAGTCTATCGGCACAATGAAAGCTGTTTTAGCCGAGGTTGGTTGCGAAACTACTTTTTTGCATGAAAAGCACCCTCTCAAACATTGTTATTCGGTGAATCTTACTTCGGTTGAAGCTCCAGGTCATATCTATTCTAACGGCAAAGGGGTTGTCTCGAACGCTTCCATTGCCAGTGCTTTGGGTGAGTATATTGAACGGCTCCAGACCAATAACTTCTTTATCGATTTTCACCTACCGAAGCGAAAATATTATCCTGATGAAGTTGCTTTTGCGTTTGGTGGTGGCTATCTGAATGATGAATTACGCTTAATTTATGATCCTGATGGTGAGCTCAGCGATGAAGAATTGGTTGATTATAATAGTGACCATGAGGATAAGATCGTGGCTCTGCCTTTTACGAAACCTGCCACCGGTGATAAGGTTTATATTCCCCTTAATATATTGAGCAACCTCTACGTCAGTAACGGTCTGGCCAGCGGCAATACTCCCCGAGAAGCACAGGTTCAGGCCCTAAGTGAGATTTTTGAGCGTTATGCCAAGATTGAGATCATCAAGAACGGTTATGCCTTGCCCGTATACCCCGATGAAATTGTCCAATCTTTTCCCCGCTTGTATAGCGATGTTTTAGCCTTGCGGGATCTTGGTTACATTGTCGAGGTTCTTGATGCCTCCTTAGGGGGTAAATACCCGGTCACCGCCATCTCCTTGGTTAACCCAAAGAACTCTTCTCTTTTTGTCTCTTTTGGAGCGCATCCAATCTTAGAGGTCTCCCTTGAGCGAACAATGACTGAATTAATGCAGGGGCGTAGTTTGGAAAACCTGGATGCGTTTGAAGTCCCGACCTTTGACATGAGTTTTGTGGCCAGCAGTTTTAATCTTGAGTCACATTTTGTTAACTCTGGTGGGCGGTTAGGTTTTGGTTTTTTAAGTTTTACAAAAAGTTTTCCATATACATCGTGGAGCTATCAGGGAGAGGGGTGTGTAGCAGAGTACGATTATCTGGCCGATATTCTGGATAAGATGGGCCGAGAGATGTATCTGCGTGAATATAGCTATCTTGGCTTTTATTCTTGTCAGATGATTGTTCCAGGAGTCTCTGAAGTTTATCCTGTGGACGACATGATTTATAATAATAGGAACCGTGGCAAATGGATTCGCAAGATGGTGTTGAATTTTGCGGATTGTAAACCTGAGCAGATTTTAGAGAGTATAGATTATCTTGATGATTCACTCCAGGTTGATAATTATATCGGGGTTATTTTCGAAAATCGTTTCACCATCCTTGATTTGAAAGCACAAATGCATCTCATCCTTGGCAACAGCGAGGAGGCTCTGGCCTGTTTGGAATTTGGAACCAATACGTTGGGTCATATCGTTGCTGAATTGATCCGGCTGGACAACGAAAAGTTGCTTTGGGATGAATATCAAGAGGCGCTGTACAATATCTTTGGTCGAGCAAGAGTCGAGAAAGCCATACGGATATTAAAAGGTGATGATTTTCTGATCAACACCACCTTGCACGGCGACTATCTCAATATGCTGGAGATGTATGATCGTTTGGAACCTAAAAAACAAGCTGGCCTTGTTGTGCTCGCATAAACGGTATCTTTGAAAGGTAATTAGATGATAAAGCTTCAACTTCATTGGCAAATACTCATTGCGCTGTTGTTGGCTGCCGTTGCCGGATCGCTGGCTGGGACTGATGGGTCGCTGTTGGGGGTTCGTTTTTATGTGTTGTTTGATTTTATCGGTACTTTGTTCCTGAATGCTTTGAAGATGCTGATCGTGCCGTTGGTGGTGTCATCCATCATTGTCGGTATCGCTGGTGTTGGTTCCGGTGGTGCTTTTGGCCGGCTTGGTTTGAAGACCATGCTGTATTATTTGACCACCAGTTTCCTCGCTATTCTGGTGGGCCTTGTAATTGTAAACGTTGTGGCACCGGGTATGGTGGGTGGTGAGCCAGCCAAACACCTGATCGGCTTGTCTGAAAATGTTGGTAACGTGGTCGCCAAGGTGGAAGGCAAGGGGGCCGGTGATCTGGTTGGGGTTTTTCTGCGCATGGTGCCCACTAACGTGGTGGCAGCGGCTGCCAAGGGTCAGATGCTTGGACTAATCTTCTTCAGTCTGCTGTTTGGTTTTTTTATGACTAAGATCGAAGAGGCTTATGCTGAAGGTATGTACATCTTTTGGCAAGGCTTGGCTCAGATAATGATGAAAATTACCGATTGGGTGATGAAATTTGCCCCCCTTGGTGTATTTGGGTTGGTGGCTAAGGTTGTGGCCAGTACGGGCTTTGCGGCCATTGTGCCGTTGGCGTGGTTTTTTATCAGTGTGGTGGTGGGGTTAACAACGCATTTTTTGGTGGTTTTGCCATTGCTGCTTATGTTTCTTGGCAAAGTTAATCCCCTTCGCCACTATCGGGCAATGGCACCGGCCCTGCTTACCGCCTTTTCCACGAGCTCATCTGCTGCCACTCTGCCACTCACCATGGAATGCGTGGAGGAAAATGCAGGTGTTTCCAATCGAACCGCAAGTTTTGTGTTGCCTCTGGGGGCGACCATCAACATGGATGGCACTGCCTTGTATGAATGTGTTGCCGCGATGTTTATTGCCCAAGTTTACGGTATTGAACTGGGTTTTGTACAGCAATTTACCATTGTTTTGATGGCCTTGGTCACCTCTATCGGTGTCGCGGCGATTCCCTCTGCCAGCTTGGTCGCTATCTCCATCATCTTAGTTGCTATTGGTCTACCTGTAGAGGCCATCGGTCTGATTCTGGCGGTGGATCGTGTCCTGGACATGTATCGCACCTCGGTGAATGTATTTAGCGATTCGTGTGGAGCTGTGATCATTGCCCGTTTAACTGGCGAGGAAAACGTCCTCGGAGAGTCTCCTCTTGTTGCCTCTCGCCTGGGTTAGGGGGTGTGGCAAGGTGTGTATTGGTAGACGCCCAATGGTTAACTTGAGTAATTAATGGTCATCAAAATCAGGAGGTTCATTGATTATGAAACATAGGTCAATCTTTTTTCCATATCGTTGGGTTGAACTCTACCTTCTTAAAGATGGTAGCGGAATTCTGCCAAATTGTTTCGGAGGTGTCTGCTGTCTCTGCGATTGTGGGTATCTTTGGAATTGCTGGTCTAAAGGATAATATTCAACGCAACCGTTGTTGGCAGGGGCTGCCTTTCTTGGGCTACTGGCTTTTTCCTGGCCCGATCCGGTTGGTCCCGGACATTAGGGTGTGCTAGTTTGAAAAGTTTGTCGGTGGTCCGTTTATCGTTTATCGCTTGTCGATTGTTGAACCCGCTGGGCAGTTGGGAGCCTGGGCGACGATGTTTTCAAGGGTCCAGGGAGGCTTCTGCTGGAAGGCACTACCGCGAATGGGGCAGGCGGCCATGGGGCAGCAACTGCAACAGGTTGGGCGACAGGGGTCGAGGTGGATCATGACGTCGCCCTCCTCGCCCATGGCTTCCAAGAGAGCACGGGCCACTTCTTTTTCCACACAGTGTCCCTGGGTCTGCGTCCAGTAGTTGGGGACAGTGATGTGAAGGTCGATGTGGTGATATGTGCCGGAGCGGATCACCCTGAGCCGGTGTGGACAATGCCAGGTTGAGGAATCAATCTGGTTGAGGGCGGCGATGATTTTGTTGAGCAGGGTCGGATCCGCTTCATTCATCAGGTCACGGGTGGCGTTACGGAGGAGTTTTGCTCCCGGGAAGAGGATGTTGATCGCCACCAGGCAGGCCGCCAATGGGTCTAGCCACAGCCAGCCGGTGATTTTGACCCCGATCAGGCCAATGATAACCCCGCCGCTGGTGTAAAAGTCGGTGAGTAGGTGGTGGCCGTCGGCCTGCAAGGCCTCGGATTTATGTTTTTTACCTTGTTGGATAAGGTGGAGACCGAAGACAAGGTTAATGAATCCGGCCCCGCCGAGGATGATGAGGCCGGTGTTCAGCCGTTGTGGTGGCATGGGAACAAAAAAGGCGGGGATAGCCTCAATGAGGATGACGATTCCGGCCAGCAGGATCAGGCCACCTTCCAAGCCCACAGAGAAGGATTCTATTTTACCGTGGCCGTAAGGGTGACACTTGTCGGCGGGTTGGCTGCCGACGGTGACGCTGAAGAGCAGAAAGGTGGCGGTAACCACATTGATGATGGATTCAATGGCGTCGGAAAGTACCGCCTTTGAGTCGGTGAGATAATACGCGGTGAATTTGCCTAGCAACAGTAAGAAAGAGATGAGCAGGGCGGTCGCGGCGGTGCGTTGGCTATGATTCATCGCTGCATATTATTGTAGTCGTTGGTTGATTGCAAGGATGATCAGAAATTGGATTGTTGGGCAGGAATACATAGATATGGATGAAAACGAACTGACAGAATTGCTGCATGGGGTGCGTGCTGGACGGCGGGGAGTTGCTGAGGTTGTGGGGTTGCTCAAGGAATGGCCCGCTGAAAAGCTTGGTTTTGCCTGTCTAGATCATCATC
>JAQYVW010000111.1 GCA_030145325.1 Desulfurivibrionaceae bacterium | reverse complement strand
GGTCCGGGAGCGGGTTGGCCTGAAGTATTAAGGTGCTTTTCCCTTGGCAACAGAGGATGACACAGATTCTATGACCAAAAGTACACCCTCTTCCGGCAATGTGGTCTGGCACCATGCCGCAGTCGACAAAAAACGGTGTGAGCAGTTGAACGGCCACCAGGCCGTTAATCTCTGGTTTACCGGTCTTTCCGGTTCCGGCAAATCAACCCTGGCCCATGCCGTAGAAGAGCGGCTCCATGAACTGGGCTGCCGGACCTTTGTCTTTGACGGCGATAATGTCCGGCACGGCCTCTGCGACGAACTGAGTTTTTCCATTGAGGATCTGCATGAAAATATCCGCCGGATCGGCGAGATGGTAAATCTTTTTCTTGAGGCCGGGGTGATAGCACTCACCGCCTTTATTTCCCCCATGCGCCGTGACCGACAACGGGTCCGTGATATTATCGGCGATGATGCCTTTATCGAGATTTACTGCCGCTGTCCTCTGGAGGTCTGCGAGCAGCGCGACGTCAAGGGGATGTACAAAAAAGCGCGGGCCGCCGAAGTCGCCAATTACACCGGCATTTCTTCATCCTATGAAGAGCCGCTGAACCCCGATTTGATCCTTGATAGCGGTACTCGGCCTTTGTACGAATGTGTTGAGGCGGTTATTCAGTTTTTGCGGGAACGAAAGGTTGTCGAATAAAATTGATGTGGTTTTTTGTGTAAGAGAGTTTTTATAATCGCCTTGACTCCGGAGGGGCAACCGGGTAAAGGATGTTCACCGTGTGAACTTTATCTTTCATCCCAATGACAGCAATATGCCTGCTTTCTGGCACATTCCTCAGGTTGGCCTGCCAATCCCCATGCCTCCTGCAAAAAATCATCACGACGAAACAATCCATTTTCAGTTGCTGCAAACCCTGACAGGGAGTCCGGATCAGAATCAGCGCGTCCTGGCCGGCTCCATGGGGATTAGTCTCGGCAAGCTTAATTTTTGTTTGCGGGCTCTTATCGACAAGGGATGGGTCAAGGCCGGTAATTTTAACCGGAGTACGAACAAGCGGCAGTACGGTTACCTCCTGACCCCCGGAAGGGATTGAGGCCAAGGCCCGGTTAACCGTCCGATTTCTACAGTGCAAAATGGCCGAATACGACCAACTGGGTCGTGAGATTGAAGAGCTTCGGAAAGATGTGCTATTGGCAAGTGGGGATCATTTTTCTAAAATGGCAACAGAGCGGGGCTGACAATAATGATCGACGCACTTGTCGGGAAGTTTGCGCAAAAAGAGGCCGTGGTCGGCATTGTCGGCTTGGGTTATGTGGGACTTCCTTTGCTGCTGCGCTATGCCGAGGCAGGTTTCAAAGTGGTCGGTTTTGATATCGATCCGGAAAAGGTAGAAAAACTTCAGCGCGGCGAGAGTTATCTTCGCCATATTCCCAGCCATAGAATAAGTGAGGCTGCGGCCGATAAAAGAATCGAAGTTACCACGGATTTTGCCCGGGCGGTCGAGGTTGACGCGCTGCTTATTTGTGTCCCTACGCCGCTTGGTAAGCATCAAGAGCCGGATCTCTCCTTTGTGGTTGATACCTTCGAGGCCCTGCTGCCTTTTTTACGTAAGGGGCAGGTGATCTCTCTTGAAAGTACTACCTACCCCGGCACCACCGACGAACTGCTCCGGCCGCGACTCGCGGATCGTTCCTTTATCGTGGGAGAGGATATCTTTCTGGTTTATTCACCCGAGCGGGAAGATCCAGGCAACCCTGATTTCTCAACCCGAACGATTCCCAAGGTGTGCGGCGGCGATACGGAGAATTGTCAGAAGGCGGGGCTTGCGCTTTACGGCCATGTAATTGATCAGGTCGTGCCGGTTTCCTCAACTCGCGCCGCTGAGATGACCAAGCTCCTCGAGAATATTTACCGGGCCGTCAATATCGGCCTTGTCAACGAACTAAAGATGGTTGCCGACCGGATGGATATCGACATCTGGGAGGTGATCAATGCCGCTGCGACCAAGCCGTTCGGCTATACCCCCTTTTATCCAGGCCCCGGCCTGGGCGGGCATTGCATCCCTATTGATCCCTTTTATCTAAGCTGGAAAGCTCGTGAGTACGGCTTGCATACTCGTTTTATCGAACTTGCCGGTGAGGTAAATACCACCATGCCTGAATGGGTTGTCGGCAAAGTGGTTGATAGCCTTAACAACCAGGGCAAGCCGTTGCGTGGCGCCAGGATTCTTGTTCTCGGCATTGCCTACAAAAAAAATGTGGATGATATGCGGGAATCCCCGTCGGTGGTTCTTCTTGATTTACTCCGTGAAAAAGGGGCCGAGGTGGCATACTCAGACCCTCATGTGCCTGTTTTTCCGAAGATCCGAAGGTTTTCTTTTGCGCTTGCGTCGGTTGCCATCAACAAGGAAATCCTGCGGGCAACGGACTGTGTGATCATCGCCACCAATCATGATGATTTTGATTATGACTTGGTGCGGAACAAAGCATCGTTAATTATTGATACTCGCGGTGTGTATCAGGGTGGTTTCCCTAATGTGGTAAGGGCTTGAATAAATTCGTGAGTTTAAAATCTCTTTTACAAGACTCTTGTGAATGGGCCGTGGGAACTAAAAGTTATCGGTTCGCATTGATGTTGAGCGTTTTTTAAGGTATATCTCTCCTCTCGAAGGAGTCATTCCCGTGAAGTATTGATCGCGTCTGATCAGTGCAAAAAAGGAGATTTTGTAGTGAGTGAGTCAGTTATTATTCCGGTGATTCTGGCTGGCGGTTCAGGTACCAGGCTCTGGCCTCTTTCCCGAGCGTTGTATCCCAAGCAGTTGTTGCCGCTGGTTAATGAGCGAACTCTTCTGCAGAATACGGTTAGCCGGTTTGCCGGGGTTTCTGGTGTCGGCGTCCCGGTGGTGATCTGTAATGGCGAGCATCGGTTTATGGTTGCCGAGCAGCTTCGCGAGGTGGCGATGGATGCCGCTATCCTTCTCGAACCGGTGGGGCGCAATACCGCGCCGGCGGTGGCTGTTGCCGCTCTTGAAGCCTTGGCACGGGAAGAGGATCCGGTTTTGCTGATCCTTCCTGCCGATCATCTGATTGATGATGAGGCCGCATTCCGAAGGGCTTTGGCTGGCGGCCTTGCCTGTGCGGAAAAAGGCGACCTGATTACCTTCGGCATTACCCCCCACCAGCCTGAAACCGGCTATGGCTATATTCGCAAGGGCGATCCGGTTGTGGCAACCGATGGTGCCTATCGGGTGGCCAGTTTTGTCGAAAAGCCAGATCTTGCCACTGCCCAAGGTTACCTGGAGTCAGGTGAATACCTATGGAACAGCGGTATGTTCATGTTCAAGGCCCGTCGTTATCTTGAGGAGTTGGAGGAATTTGCCCCCGCGATGCTTGCCGCCTGTCGCGATGCCCATCTCGGCAAAACTGAGGATCTTGATTTTGTCCGCCTTGGCGAGGAGGCTTTCAGTCGTTGCCCCAGTGACTCCATCGATTATGCGGTGATGGAGAAAACCGACGGAGCCTGCGTGATCCCCCTTGATTGCGGCTGGAGCGATATTGGCTCCTGGGCGGCTTTGTGGGAACGGGGCGAGCAGGATGGTGACGGCAATGTTTTCAAGGGTGAGGTGATTGCCGAGGACGTGCATGATTGTTATATCCATGCCAGCGGTCGCCTGGTGGCAGCTGTGGGACTGACTGACCATGTGGTGGTCGAGACCGCCGACGCGGTACTGGTTGCGGCCAAGGACCGGGTGCAGGACGTTAAGGCCATCGTTGAGCAGCTAAAAGCTGAGCATCGGCAGGAAGTGGTCTTGCATCGGCAGGTCTTTCGACCTTGGGGGTCCTATGAAAGTATTGACAGCGCCGAGCGCTTTCAGGTAAAGCGGATTGTCGTCAACCCGGGGGCGCGACTGTCGTTGCAGGCGCATCACCATCGGGCCGAGCATTGGGTTGTGGTCAAGGGCACCGCCAGGGTGGTCAATGGTGATCAGGAAATCCTCCTTGCCGAAAACCAGTCAACTTATATCCCCATGGGGGTGACTCATCGGCTGGAAAATCCCGGTAAAATCCCTTTGGAGCTGATCGAAGTGCAATCGGGCAGCTATCTGGGTGAGGATGATATTGTTCGCTTTGAAGATATATATGGTCGCAATGATGGGTAAACGTGACCTGTAAACGTGATTTTCAGGAGTTATGATTGTGAAAAAAGCATTGATTACCGGCATTACCGGCCAGGACGGCGCCTATCTCGCCGAATTTTTACTCAATAAAGGCTATGAGGTGCATGGCCTCAAGCGGCGCGCCTCGTTGTTCAATACCGATCGTATTGATCACCTCTATCAGGATCCCCACGAGAAAGAGCGGCGGTTTGTTCTCCATTACGGCGATATGACCGACTCCAGCAGCCTGCTGCGGATTATTCAGCAGGTGGATCCGGACGAGATTTATAACCTGGCGGCCCAGAGCCACGTGGCGGTTTCTTTTGAAGAGCCCGAGTACACTGCTAACTCCGATGCGTTGGGGGCGTTACGGGTTCTGGAGGCGATCCGGATTCTCGGCATGGAAAAGAAGACCCGGTTTTATCAGGCCTCCACCTCGGAGCTTTTTGGAGAGGTGCAGGAAACGCCACAGAAGGAAACCACCCCTTTTTATCCCCGTTCTCCCTACGCAGTGGCCAAACTCTACGCCTATTGGATCACGGTCAATTACCGGGAGGCGTACGGGATGTACGCTTGCAACGGTATCCTTTTTAACCATGAGTCGCCGGTGCGGGGTGAGACTTTTGTCACCCGCAAGATCACCAGGGCTTTGGCGCGAATCAAGCTCGGTTTGCAGGATTGTCTCTATCTTGGTAATTTGAGCGCCAAGCGCGACTGGGGGCATGCCAAGGATTACGTGGAGATGCAATGGCTGATGCTGCAACAGGATGAGCCTGAGGATTTTGTCATTGCTTCCGGCGAACAGCACAGTGTGCGTGATTTTGTCAACGCTGCGGCCCGTGAGTTGGGGATGAAAATTCGATGGGAAGGGGAAGGCATAGATGAAAAAGGCATTGATGTTCAAAGCGGCAAGGTGATTGTTGCCGTTGATTCGCGTTATTTTAGGCCCACCGAGGTGGAGACGTTACTGGGTGATGCCAGCAAGGCCAAGGAAAAATTGGGTTGGACCCCCAAGATCACCTTTACGGAATTGGTTGCTGAGATGGTTCGCGAGGATTTGAAGGATGCCGAGCGAGACGAGTTGGTTCGTCGGTCCGGATATAATACTTTCGATTATCATGAGTAAGCGCCAATGAGAAAAGACGCGAAGATATACATTGCCGGTCATCGTGGCCTAGTTGGCGGGGCCATCGTCCGCAACCTGCGGGCAAATGGTTATGATAATATTCTGACCCGCCGTCATGCGGAACTGGATCTTACCGACCAAGCCGCAGTGCGGGATTTTTTTGTCTATGAACAGCCCGAATATGTTATTATCGCCGCTGCTAAGGTTGGGGGTATCCATGCAAACAATACCTATCCGGCCGAGTTTATCCATCAAAATCTCGCCATTCAGACCAATGTTATCCATGAGGCTTGGCGGCATGGGGTTAAGCGGTTGCTTTTTCTTGGCTCATCTTGCATCTATCCGCGTGCCTGCCCGCAACCGATGAAAGAGGATTATCTGCTCACTGGACCGTTGGAATCAACCAATCGCCCCTACGCAGTGGCCAAGATTGCCGGCATTGAGATGTGCTGGGCCTACAATCGTCAGTACAGCACTCGGTTTCTTGCTGTGATGCCGACCAATTTGTATGGTCCCGGTGACAACTACGACCTTGAAAATTCACATGTCCTGCCGGCGTTGCTTCGCAAGATGCATGAGGCCAAAGAGCGGGGCGATGAGGAAGTGGTGGTCTGGGGAACTGGCACGCCCCGGCGGGAATTTTTATATAGCGACGACATGGCCGATGCCTGCCGATTTTTGATGGAGTTGCCGGATGAGCAATATGGACATCTCTTGCAAGCAGAACAGCCGCCCCTCATCAACATTGGCTGCGGAGAGGACGTGACCATCCGCGAACTTGCCGAAAAGGTGAAGGATGTGGTGGGTTTTAAAGGCCGACTCGTTTTTGATACAACGAAACCGGATGGGACGATGAGAAAACTTCTGGACATTGACCGTCTTCGGCAACTGGGATGGAAGCCGGAGACCAGACTTCGGGATGGAATAGTTGGTGCCTTTCAGGATTATTTGGGTGGAGAAGCACGGTAAGGTTCCGCTGGGTTAAGAGAGGGATCCTTCCTTGGTAAGCGTCGTGGTGAGAAGGGTCGCTATTGGTGCGCTTGAAGTCGTCCTCAAAACTAACGATTCATGTTTATCCTTGCTAGTCATAAATAGCGTCTGGCAAACCTCGACATCGCGCTTTGTATTATATCAAGGTGAAAGCTGGAGAATGGCAACCTGCGATTTCAAGACGCCAATGGGTGGCTGAACTGGAGTATTGTGATTTGTTTACAACTTTTTGGCGTCATCGCAGTCTGGTTTTTGAACTGACCAAACGGGAATTTGCTGGGCGTTACCAAGGTTCTTTTGGTGGCATAGTTTGGTCGTTTGTTA
>JAQYVW010000110.1 GCA_030145325.1 Desulfurivibrionaceae bacterium | reverse complement strand
CAAACTGGAAAAACAACGAAATCAATTGGAAAAACAGATCCTTAAGGTTGAGAAAACCGCCAAAGAGATCACTAAACATAAAGATGAAATGGCCGACACCGAGGCCAAATTCAAAGCGGCATCAATTCTGCTGCCACAACAACAGGAAATACCGTCCCTGTTAACTAACATTTCTAGCTTGGGAACCGGTTCAGGCCTCGACTTTGTCACCTTCCAGCCGCAAAGCGAAAAACCGAAAGCCTTTTATGCTGAAATCCCGGTCACCATTCAAGTGAATGGGCCTTACCACAACGTCGGACTTTTTCTGTATAAAATCAGCCAACTGGACAGGATTGTGTCGGTTTCAAATATCACCATGGGATCACCGAGGGCGGTGGATGGAGAAATGATGCTCTCCACCAAATTTAACCTTGTCACTTATCGTTTCATAGAGCCTAAAAATGACAAGCCGAAAAAATAACAACCAGAACTGCCCATTTCCTGTTGCCGACACTCCGTCGCCATCCAAGCGGGTGCGCCTGCTAATCACCATGGTGGCACCACTCACGGCAGGGGTCATTTTACTGTCAATAATCGCCGTAGCCCAAGCGCCCCCCCCGCAACAACAAACGGCCATGAACACCGCCGAAAAACACCTGGCCGAGATTCTTTCATTCGCCAGGGATGACGGTTTTGTTTATCGCCGCGAGGGAAGGGCTGATCCCTTTGTTCCCTTCATAACCGCAGAAATGCTGAAGGCAGAAAGAAACAAGTCAGACGAAGAATTGAGCGGCTTACAACGCCTGGAGCCAGGACAATTATCTCTGGTTGCGATTGTTTTTTCCGGCAACACCGCAGTCGCCATGGCGCAAGATTCCGGCGGCATGGGATATCTCATTCGCCAGGGCATGCAAATAGGGCAAACAGGCGTAGTTGACGCCATTGTTGCCAATTCAGTCATCATTAAACAAAAGTACCAAACCATCTCCGGCAAAAGCCGCTATCGTAAAGTGGAAATGGTTCTAAAGAAAGAGGGAGAAAAATAGCCATGAACCCGTCAATTCGCTCACAAATACTGCTGGTGCTCTCTACCGTCGCCATGCTGTTTGTCGGAGCAGACATAACGCAGGCCAACCCTACTCCGAGCATTAACCATACTTACCAGATTAACAGCATAACCTACGAACCAGCGGCAGGAACATTTACCCTTACCATCAAGGGTGACAACTTGCCCACCTACACTCAGTATGAATTATTCAATCCTCTCCGCATCGTCGTTGACATTGCCGACGCCAAGCTGCCGGAAAACAAGATGCTGCCGCTGCATATGCAACAAGGCCCGGTAAACAAGGTGACAGGACAACTCCTTGAAGACAAGGAACCATTTGTCAGCCGCCTTGAAATTTTCTTGCAGGATGATCGCGAATATACGGTTACGCGAAACAAGAACGACATAGTCGTTAAGTTTGCTTCACAAGCAACCGCAACAACGACCAGCAAGACTATCTTAGAAAAGATAGAAGTTACCAAAACCGAATCTACAACCCGGATTTATCTCCGCAGTAGCGGCTCCATTGATGACTACCAAGAAGCCAAACTTGCCGCGACCAACGAGCTACCCGCCCGCTTTTATATTGATATTGAAAACATCGGCATGGCTGATGTACCGCAACAGATTGAAGTAGGGGGGACCGTGTCAAGAATCCGCACTGCTCGCCACGGAGATGGACTACGCATTGTTTTTGATTCCGGCCTTGACAACAATCTTTTCTCCTACGATATCAACACCCAGAAAGATGGCCTCCTGATCTCAATTCCAGATCAGGATTCTTCTCTTTCACCAACGCAGGCGACGGAAACAAAAACGGTTCAACAAGAAACAATGGCGCAGGAAACAGAATCTGAACCATCTTCCCCATTCAAAAAAGCTTCCGCTACCAATGACCAATTCGGATTCAGCGGCTATAACACGCAACGAATCACCGTTGATTTTTTCAAAATCGACCTTCACAATGTTTTCAGGCTTCTAGGTGAAATCAGCGGTCGCAACATGATCATTGAAGAGTCGGTGGGCGGAACCCTGACCCTGGCCCTCACCGAAGTACCTTGGGATTTTGTTTTAGACGTGATTCTCAACCTCAAAGATCTCCAAAAAGAAGAACGGTTCAACACGATCGTTATCTCCCCCAAAAGCAAGGGTTTCACTTGGCCTGAGCGGGCCTCTGACAAACTGGCCATCCGATCCGATGGTTTAAGTGCAACTCCTGGCCAAGATTCACTTTCCGTTAAAAACCGCATCGAAACACCGAAAGGAGTGCTGGAAGCAAAGCAGACTCTCCAACTTGGCAATGAGAAATACGCCAATGGAGACTTTACCGGAGCACTTGCTGATTACGAAATGGCTGCAAGTAAATGGCCGGAGAACAGCCAGCTGGCCAAACGCATTGCCGCACTTTGTCTGGTTCAACTTGGTCAAAACGCCAAAGCAGTTCATTACGCCAAGTTAGCTCTAAAAACCACCCCTGGAGATTATGAAGCCGCGCTTCAGGCAGCCATCGGCCTTGCCAACATGAAGAAATCCGCTGCCGCCAAACAATATTTTGATCTTGCCGTCAGCGGTCCACAGCCTAGCAGTGAGGCACTGACCAGCTATGCTGCCTTTAGTGAGGAAAATGAAAACTATGTGGCAACATTACTTTTGCTGACCAAAGATACCGACTTGTATGGCGACAGCATGGAAACGATGCTATCGAAAGCGCGCATTTACGACAAGCAGGGAGACAAAGACAAGGCCGCCAAAGAATACCAGGCGCTTCTTCTTTCCGGCTATGACATCCCAGCCGACCTAACACGATACATCAAGGGTCGCCTATCCTTGACCAATAAACAGTGATGGGCCCCAGCTATTTTACCAAACCCGCGTCCTCGTTGAGCAAAGGACAGGGAGGAGAAACCAGTGAGACTCGCAGCTACAGACATTAGAGCCACAAAAGGGA
The DNA here is from genome assembly GCA_030145325.1 of Desulfurivibrionaceae bacterium. Lineage (GTDB taxonomy): Bacteria > Desulfobacterota > Desulfobulbia > Desulfobulbales > UBA5123 > UBA5123. The sequence goes on along the minus strand of JAQYVW010000110.1, from coordinate 3,622 downwards.
AGCAAATCATGAGAACCTTACAATTCATTTTTTCAGTTGGCGTATCCATCGCCCTATTCTCTCTCATCGGCTGCGCCCCGATGACCAATACTGCCAGTGACCAGAGCATCGCCACCGAAGCAAGCAGTCAACCCACCACAGCTACAACTACCTCCCAGGTGGCAATTACCAAAGAGATGCAATTGCCAGTTCGCTACCAGAAACCATCCTATACTGTAACAAGCTCGAACAATACCAAAGGATCCATCGGCCAAGAAAAGATAATCATCCCGGTGGGAGCCGATATTTCCTCAACCAACGGCCCGGTACCTCTTCGTGATATCCTCAAAAAACTGGCTGGTCTTAAAAACATGAACATCAGCTGGGCAAGTGATGTGGATCCAGCAGTGCCTGTTGATGTTGATATCAGAGCCGAAGATGATTTTTTCAACGCCATTGACAACTTATTGCGCCAAAAAGATTATTTCCAAGAGGTGCAAGGAAATACCATCGTTATCAAGTACAAAGAAACGAGAAGATTTCATATCGCCATGCCGAACATCACCTCCACCTACACAACCAGTGTCGGCGGTGATGTGCTGGGCGGAACCGGCACTGATAGCAATGTCACCGGCAACATTCAAATTCAAAGCACTGGCAACGATTTCAACATTTGGAACAGTATTACCGAGAATATTGAGAAGGTACTGAATATCTGGCAGCCTCCCGTAACCGCTGCCCCAGCAACCACCAATGCAACAACTACTCAACCCACCGCTGCTGCCCCCACCGCCTCCGCCACTACGCAGGCTAACCCCACGGCAGGGCAGGGCCATTACAGCTTCGACAAACAGATTGGCTTGATCACCGTTACGGCCCCACGACCATTACTTGAAAAAATCGCTGAATACCTAGACAACCTCAAGAAAGAACTCTATCAACAGGTTTCCATTGAAGCGAAGATTTTAGAAGTAACCCTTGACGACACCTCCACCAAGGGCATTGACTGGTCGGGGATGTTGAGCGGCAAGAGCCTCGATTTACAACTCTTCGGCCCCAACGGGGTTATCTATTCAACGGATCCCAGCGAAGAAGGTCACCAGGCTTTTTCAAAAGTAACCCTGCCCGGCCCCTTTTCCTTAGCCCTTGATTTTCTCGACACCCAAGGCGACACCAAGGTATTAGCCAACCCCAAAATAACGGTTATGAATGGTCAGCCAGCCATGATCAGCGTCGGTGACAATGTCAAATATATCGACAGTGTTACCACCACGGTCAGCGATAGCGGTGTACCATCCACAACTGTTACCACCGGGTCAGTTATGTCTGGCCTCGGCCTGGCTGTGGTGGCTACGATTATGGATAATGATGAAGTTATCCTCAGCCTGACACCGGTTACCTCTAAACTTCAAGAACCCATTGAATACAGATCTTTTGGTGCAGGCAACACGGTGGGACTACCGAAGGTAAGATTACGGGAGATGAAAACCACGGTTCGGATCAAGAATGGGCAAATTCTGGTCATCGGTGGCTTGATCGATTCTCTTGATGATAACCGAGGCAACAAGGTGCCATTTCTCGGCAACCTACCAGGAGTCAGCGGCCTCTTTTCGCACAAAACAAAAACCAATCAAAGAACTGAACTGGTCATCTTGTTGCAGCCAAAACTTCTTTAATCTTAGGCAGCAGGTTCCGTGGGAATACCCCCCTAGAAGGAGAATTTATATATGTCTGCAATCAGAATCGCCATGGTTGGAATTCTGGCCATCATGGCGGGCCTTGTGCCCTCCACCTCACACGCAGCTAAGAATATCGTTGTCCTACCCATTGCCGACTATTCGACAATGGACACCCTCAGTTCAGCTCGCCAACAAAGCCTGATAATCACCGACAGTTTAACCAAAAGCCTCGCCGACAAGGGGATGAATACGATTTCCCCGTTAAAGGTTTTTACATCTCTGCAAACCCACAACTGCATTGAACTGCTTGTCTACAATAAAGAGCTACAGCCAACATCTAATACCCTTCACCTTAAAAACGAGTTGAACAACACCTTATCAACTGGCATGCAAAATGAGCTCAAGGCCTTAATCACCACTGAACAAAAACGAATGACACCGGGATTGGCCATTCCTGATGACCACCTGCCAAAACCGCAAACCTCATTACTCAATGAAAAGAAAATTGCCGCCATCGGCAGCGAATTGGCTGGCGACTATCTCTTGCGAGGCCGAATTCTGGTTAAATCCATCGCCAAAGACCAATCACGGCTCCTGCAGCTGCCTACAACGCCTTTGCGGCATTCCATCTTGCCATTTTTCACCACCATCAACCAAGATGAAAAGTATGCCATCGCGGCAGCCGGAAACTACGATCTCCTAGACGCAATCATGCTGAAAGGTCTTTTCGATACCCCCAACAAGCAAGCTGTCCACATGCAACTCTGGGCCCATGACGCCAGGACAGGTAGACCTGTTTGGAGTAACATAACCGAAGTTCCTTTTGGCACTTTCAGGACCGGCAAAACCGCCGCCCCAGCAATCAGCAAAGCAGCACAATTTCTGATCAACGATTTTTTCACCCAAGTCTCCGTTGACTTCGACGGAGACGGGATATTTAATGTCAGTGACAACTGCCCTAACACCCCCAACGGCATCGCAGTGAACCACGACGGTTGCCCAAAGGATAACGATCTAGACACCGTTGCCGACTATCAAGACCAATGTCCTGACACCCCACAGGGAGTTAAAGTAGATACAGTTGGTTGCCCACAAGACACCGACGCCGACACCATCCCCGATTATCAAGACCGCTGCCCCGACACCCCTACAGGGGTGAGCGTAGACGAAAAAGGGTGTGCCAAGGACAGCGATGCCGACGGCATTCCGGACTATCGTGATAAATGCGCCAACACCCCGCCTACACGAGAGGTTGACAACGACGGGTGCCCGAAACCGATCTACGAAAAAGTTGCCATGGAACTAAGAATCGAATTTGATTTCGATAAAGCAGAGATCAGGGATATCTATCATGACCACATACAAAAGGTGGCACATTTCATGATCACTTACCCTGAGACCACGGCCACCATTGAAGGTCACACCGATAAGGAAGGAAGCGCTGAATACAACCAGAAACTTTCCCAGCGTCGCGCCGAAGCTGTACGCCGATACCTCATCGATAATTTCCAAATCGCACCGGAACGCCTGACTGCGCAAGGTTATGGTGAATCAAAACCTCTGGGAGGGAACAATAACGCCCAAGGAAGAAACCCGAAAAACCGCCGGGCGGTAGCCGTTTTCAGCATCACAGTGGCAAAATAACTCTAGCATCCTTCTAAATAAAAAAAGGCAGGCATCGGTTACCCGAGGCCTGCCTTTTTTTATCCACAACCCAACAGATATTATTGAGTCGGTTGCTGATCCTGCTGCTTGGAGTTCTCGTACAAAGCCATAAAGTTGACCGGCTCCATGAGGAACGGCTGAAAACCACCATCCATGGTCACCTGACTGATAACCTGCCGGGTGAAAGGAAAGAGCAGAGCTGGACATTCCACCGCCAACACTGCGGACATATGCTCCTCAGGAATATTGCGCAGCAAAAAGACCGCAGCATGCTCTATCTCAACAATAAAGACTGCCTT
>JAQYVW010000109.1 GCA_030145325.1 Desulfurivibrionaceae bacterium | reverse complement strand
CACAACACCCCCCCCCCCCCCCCCCCCCCCCACCCCACCCCACCAAAAAACAACAACAAACAAAAACCCCCCCCCCCCCCCCCCCCCCCCCCCCCCTGGCACACCCCTTGCATTCCTCCCATGCCAGCAGTACGTACAATCACTTACCAAGGGGTATGCTTTGACCTATCTATATTACTCAGATCGTTTTTGTCGGGAAGCACAACAACTGGAAGAATTGCTTCGGTCCACCATAGGCAATAACGCAATTAGCAGATTGCCGACCATCAGCTTGCTGGCGCGTCAACTCATGCAGCCACAAAGCCAGCCCACCGTAATAAATTTGTATGTACTCTGGGTCGGTGACAGTGCTGAGCTCCATGCTCTTCTCCGAATTCAGGATCTCCTTGCAGACGTCCGTTGTGTCCTGATCCTTCCTGATCAAAACGCATTGACGATTTCCCAAGGACATTCCCTATGTCCGAGACTCATTGGATTTGCAGAGGATGACCAAGCCATAACCGCTGAAATAATCAAAAGACTTGCCCATACATAAACGAGGGGATCTCAAAATGACTGTCAACCAGCAGCAAAATCACCGGCAATCCGGCAAATTCAACTACGGCGCCCGTTTTATTATTTTCGGGCTTATCATCTTGATCGCCCTCACCTGTATCGGCATGAGTTTAACAGCCGCAGGGTTTCTTACCGCTCAAGAACAAGATGGAATGGTCATCAATATTGCCGGCCGGCAACGGATGCTTTCGCAAAAAATGAGCAAGGAGGCAATCTCCATCGCCAGTAACATCAATGCCGAAAGCAACCGCGAAGCCCTGGGCGCAACCCATGCCCTCTTTAATAAATCACATCTTGGCCTAATTAATGGTGACGCTAAAATGCAGATCCCGCCTACAACCGACAAGGAGATCCTGGAACAACTGCGCCGAGTTGACTCTCTGTGGAAACACTTCAGCGAACATATTATCGAGATTACGCAAGTAAAGCCCGAAAGCCCGGTGTTCAAAGACGCCCTTGCGGACATCATGGCCAACAACGCCCCCCTGCTAAAAGAAATGAATATGGCCGTCGGCATGTACGAGGCAGCGGGTAAAAGAAAGGTGTTTTTGCTCAAAATGATCCTGCTTGGCGGTGCCGTTACCTCCATAATCGCGACCATCATTGCCTGGATGGCCATCAATTACAAGATCATTCGGCCAATCCAGAAAATTTCGTCCGATCTCAAAGTGAACGCTCTAGAAGTCAGTCATTCATCCAATCACATCGCTACTGCCAGCCAGGTGCTTGCCGATGGCTCCACCGCAGCGGCCGTCTCCCTTGAACAGACCGGAGCCGCCCTGAATGAAATAGCAAGCATGACCCACCAAAATGCGAGTCATTCCTCGGAGACAGACAAGCTCATGCAGGAAGCCGAACTGGCAACTCTGGAGGCAAACGGCTACATGGATCAGGTCAACACCTCACAACAAGAAATTGCCGCCGAAAGTAATAAAATCGTCAAAATCATAAAGACAATTGACGACATCGCCTTCCAGACCAACCTGCTGGCTCTTAACGCAGCGGTGGAGGCGGCCCGGGCAGGCGAGGCAGGAGCCGGCTTTGCCGTGGTGGCCGACGAAGTTCGAAATCTGGCCATCCGGGCTGCCACGGCGGCAAAAGAGACCGCAACACTGATTGATACAACGGTCAAGCGGCTCGAGCATGGTACCGCCCTGATCGGCACCACCCGTGAATCATTCGGCAAGGTCGAAAACCGTATCGTCAAGGTTGTAAAACTGGTGAAAGGGGTCGCCATCGGCAGCAAGCGACAGGTCGCCGGCGTTGAAGAGATTAACAAGTCCATCAAGGTACTTGACGGCCGCACCCATGAAAATGCTGCCAATGCCGAACAATCCGCCTCGGCGGCAGCAGAACTGCATGCCATGGCCGAGCAGGTCGACAATGTTTCACAGACACTGATGCAAGTTATTTTTGGCACCAAAAAGTATTCGTAATGTCACCACATAAACCCTGCCTTCTTCTAAATTTAAATATAGACAACCGTTTTCACTAAGAGGTGTGCCTATGACCGAACAATCGCTCCACAACAAGCAACCCAGCCTTGCGGGAGGGAAATTTCTTACCTTTAGCTTGGCCAGCGAAGAATATGGCCTCCTGATTAATCAGGTGAAAGAAATCATCGGCATGATGCCGGTCTCCTCAGTCCCCCAGACACCTCAATTTATCAAAGGGGTGATCAATCTTCGCGGTAAGGTCATCCCAATTATTGACCTACGATTGAAGTTCGGCATGGAGGAGATCGAACACTCTGAAAAAACATGCATTATCGTCATCGAACGGGAAAAGGGGAGTGGTGCCATGAGTATGGGGATAATTGTCGACTCCGTTTCCGAAGTTTTAACCATCAGCCCGGAGAATATTGATCCCCCACCAGCGTGGACAGGGATTGAGCAAAACACCTATATAAACGGCATTGCCAAGATCGCAGACTCAATCAAAATGCTTCTGAATATCGAAGAAGTGCTGGGCGGCGACGAGTGCAATATTGGCCAAAAACAGCCGGCGTGATCCATACATTAAAAACGTATAAAAATTTCTTACATTTAATGTAAAAACCCTTTCCACCACAAGGAGAAATACCATGGCAATGTCCGTAAACAAAAAACTCTGGATGAATACAACTCTTTCCGCTCTGGTCGCCATTATCCCGTTTATTATCCTGGCCGTGATTGCTGTCTCTACAGCTAGGCAGTCATTTGTCACCAGCAAGTTTGAGGAATTAGAAGCAATCAGTGAAATCAAGAAAGATACCGTCATCGGCTATTTCAAAACCACCAAAACAGACATCGAAACCCTCGCCACCAGCACCGATACCGCCCTGATGTATAAAGAACTTGTGGATTATCACCTTGCCACCAATGTTGAAGCCACCGGCTCCTATGATGTATCAACTGCCGACTATAAAGACATCTCCAATCGGCATTCCCGGTTTCTGGACAACTATGTCAAAAATTACGAATACTACGACATGTTCATCATCTGCGCCAAGCATGGCCACGTCATGTATACCTATGCCAAGGAATCCGACAATGGCACAAACCTCGCCCATGGTGAGTACAAGGATACACATCTGGCCGATCTGTGGCAGGATGTTCTCCGCACCAACACCACCGTCTTCAAGGATTTTGCACCGTATGCTCCCTCAAATAATCACCCGACGGCCTTTATCGGCACCCCGGTCAAAGAAAATGGTGTAACCATCGCGGTCTTGGCCTTGCAACTGCCACTGGTATATATCAATGAGATTATGCAGGAGCGGGCGGGGATGGGGCAAACTGGTGACTCCTACCTGGTTGGAGCCGACAAACTGATGCGCTCCGACTCCTTTCTTGACCCGGAGCACCATTCGGTCATGGCCTCCTTTGCCGATCCGGCAAAGGGAAAAGTCGACACAAAATCCGCGCAGATGGCCCTGGTCGGCCAGAGCGGAGCCGAAATCAGCCTGGATTATAACGGCAATCCAGTCCTGTCTGCCTATACGCCCGTACATTTTTTTGACACCACTTGGGCACTGCTTTCGCAAATTGATGAAGCCGAGGTTGTGGGCCATTCGGTGGCGGCCAAGATGCTGTTAGATAAAATCTGGCTCATCGGCGCCATTTCCATGGCCTTTATTGCCTTTGCCGTGCTCTCAAGCGCATTCATCACCAAAGGCCTGATCAAAAAAATGCGTGAAATTATCACCACCCTGGATGACGGTGCAGAGCAGGTTGCAGCCGCTTCCAACCAAATCTCTGCAACAAGTCAAGAACTTGCAGAGGGTGCGAACCAACAGGCGGCGGGGCTTGAAGAAACCTCCTCCTCCCTGGAAGAGATGGCTTCAATGACCAAGCAAAACTCAGAAAACGCCACCCATGCCAATTCTCTGGCAACCGACACCAACAAGGTTGTCGCGGAGGCGACTCAGACCATGGAGCAACTCTCCACAGCCATGGAAGCCATCACCAAGTCCAGCAATGAAACGTCCAATATTATTAAGACCATTGATGCTATTGCCTTTCAGACAAATTTGCTGGCTTTGAATGCCGCCGTGGAAGCCGCCCGTGCCGGTGATGCCGGGGCAGGGTTTGCGGTGGTTGCCGATGAAGTGCGTAATTTGGCCATGCGGTCAGCGGAAGCCGCTAGTAACACCACGGTACTGATCGAAAACACGGTAAACAAGATCAACGATGGCAATACACTTGTCGCGACGACCAACACCACCTTTACCAAGGTCGCGGAAAGCTCCTTGAAGGTGACCCAGCTTGTCGGCGAAATCTCTGCGGCCTCTCACGAACAGAGTCAAGGAGTAGGAGAGTTAAATAGTGCCATGACGGAAATGGACAAGGTGGTGCAACAAAACGCTTCCAGTGCAGAAGAGTCGGCAAGCGCCTCTGAAGAATTGAGTGCCCAAGCCGGCACTTTACGGAGCGCCGTCGCCAACCTGGCAACAATGATGACCGGCCGCAACCGTTTGGAGTCACAACGATCCACACCCGTTGCCCCACGCCGATCTCTTACCGCGGCCCCCAAACCCGGCAAGCGGTTCTTCCCGGGACAAGCGAAGCTGGCTACCGCCAATAAGGTGATCCCATTTGACGACGATGACTTCCAGGATTTCTAAGCGAAGTCACCACAAGCAAGGCCGGAAAAGGGCCGCGTGATAAACGCAATGCTGAAAGAGCAGCTCTTTTTTCGGCCAAGGGTGTCTCTGTTTGCAAGAAATACTTACTTGCCATTTTTACTGGAGTGTAGCCATGTTTAGGACAACATATAGTCTGTCAAGCTTTACGGAACGAATCATGTTGGTCGATGATGACCATAGCATTCGACATCTTCTCAATCGGCAGATTGCCACCTTCGGGCTTGAAACTGATCAAGCCCAGGACGGCACAGAAGCCATGGAATTATTGAAAAACCGTCAGTATGGGCTCGTTATTACCGACCTGGTTATGCCCAAGATGGATGGAATGGAATTGATACAGCATATATCAAAACACAAGCCACTCACCGATGTTTTGGTTATTTCTGGACAAAACAATTCCCACAATTTTTCAAGCCTTATTGAGGCCGGTGCCACCGACTTTATAAAAAAACCATTTAGCATTGATGAACTTAAGACCAAACTCCAGCGTATTTTCAGAGAAAGACGCCTTTTCAACGACCTCCAGCAGGCCCAAGAACAAGAAAGCCGATCTTTTCTGGGTCTTGTTGAATCCTTGGCCATTTCCCTATCGGAAAAGGATCCATATACCCATGGCCACTCCAAAAGAGTGACCGATCTCTCTCTCCTGCTGGCGAAGCAGCTAACCGATGTGGATGTGGATCTTGAACTCTTACGACTCTGCGGCATGCTGCACGATATCGGCAAGATCGGGGTTCCCGATAATATCTTGGCAAAGCCGGACGCGCTCTCGGCAAAGGAATTCAGCATTATTAAAGAACATCCAGACCGCGGCACTTATATTTTGCGACCAATTGAAAGAGATGCAAAGGGGTTGACCATTTCAAAAGTTATCCGGCACCATCACGAACACTTTGACGGCAAAGGCTATCCATGCAAAATCAAAGGAGAGGAAATCCCGCTCATGTCACGCATTATCGCCATTGCGGACAGTTATGACGCCATGACCTCCGACCGCCCTTACAGAAAAAGTCTGGCTCGAAAACATGCCTTGGAAGAAATTAAAAAAAATGCAGGGACGCAGTTTGATCCAGTGTTGGCAAAAAAATTCATCTCTTTTATGCAAAACACAGTGAAACCAGGGGCAGCAAAGGCATCGTCAAGAGTATTATTGCCAGTGGTTCGGAGAAACCGTATTATCTCCGCAAATTAAGTATGTCAGGAAAAGGCTATTTTATTCGCACTGGTAGCGCCAGTGAGCCCATGCCAGTGCGAATCGATTGACGAATTGTTTGCCCGTCGTACACGCAATTCTATTGCCCGTATTCTCGTTCCCCCCGCAGGATCTCAGTTTTGAGGAGTTTAGGATTTACTATCAGGAAGCTGGTTTCACCTTAGGTGATAAATTTGCTGCTAACCTGGAATTGCTCACTGAAGATGGTGCCTACTTGCTGGCTGATCAGAACGGAAATTCGGTACAGGTTGCAAAATATGTTGGCATGATAAAGGGTCGCACAGCTATTTGAGTTTTTAATAAGTTCAAGCAACTGAAGCTTAATCCCTATTTCGGTAATCATTTTTGGGCACGTGGTTAATGTGTTGACATAGTCGGATTAGATGCTGAAATTGTAAAAAAGTATGTCAAGTATCAAGAGAAACAAGAAAGAACGGCTGAGTCAGCTCAACCTAATTTGTTCTAAGAAAATAGGGGACAACTAACTTCAACTCTTATCTTTGCCCCCTCAGGGGGAAAATGGCATACTCATCCCCTTACAGGGGTTAACCCAATACCTCCACCTGTGGTGGAGGTTATTTATGTGGGCTGCTGCTTGCTAATAACTTGAAATTCCCCCCTGCATCCATGCTACAATAAGAGTAAGTTTACTTCGTGGTGGTTTTGTTATTATGTGATGGAGAATGAGCTATGGCAGAGCAAATGTATG
>JAQYVW010000108.1 GCA_030145325.1 Desulfurivibrionaceae bacterium | reverse complement strand
GATATTGGTAATAGTTTCTTTTTTGAGCCATCACAAGAAGAGCAAACCAAAATTGCCGCTTTCCTCGATAACGAAACCGCCAAAATCGATACCCTGATCGACAGACAACAGCTGCTCATCAAACTGCTCAAAGAAAAACGCCAGGCCGTGATTAGCCATGCCGTTACCAAAGGTCTCAACCCCGAAGCCCCCATGCGCGACTCAGGGGTTGAGTGGTTGGGAGAGGTGCCGAAGCATTGGAAGGTTACGCCTATACGTTACGTGACTGATGAGGTGACAGTAGGAATAGTTGTTACACCAGCAAAATATTACGTGGACGAAGGCGTGCCATGTTTTCGTTCCCTCAATGTCAGGGAGAACCTACTTAATGAAGGTGATTTCGTTTATATTTCCCCTAAAAGCAACGATGAGCTTTCAAAGTCTAAAGTATATGAGGGTGACTTATTAATAGTAAGGTCTGGTCAAACTGGTACAGCCGCTGTGGTTTCATCTTCATATGACGGTGTAAACTGCATTGATTTGATTATTCTCCGAAAGAATAAGTCGTTTAAGTCTGGTTACCTGTGCTATCAAATAAATTCTGACGTTTGTAAACGGCAAATAATTTCTGGTTCAGGTGGTGCAATTCTACAACATTTTAATGTGGAGATGGCAAAAGGGTTGTACGTCGGGTTACCCCCGGTGAAAGAACAGGAAGAAATCGAAGAGTTTATTAATCGTCAGTACCGACAATATGAAAAGCTTATTTTTGAAGCAGAAAAGTTTGTTAAACTAAGTCTGGAACGCCGTACCGCCCTTATCTCTGCCGCCGTGACCGGCAAAATAGACGTCCGCAACTGGCAAGCCCCAGCACCCAACCAAACCAACAAGGAAGAAGGCGCATGAGTTTATTCGGAGGTGGCAAGGCGAACGAGTTTACTTTTCAGAACGATATGATTAGGCAGCTCGTTGCCAATGGCTGGCTCCTTGGTAAGCCGGAAAAATACAACCGCGAACTGGCCCTGTATTCCGAAGACCTGCTGGGTTTTGTCAAAGAAACCCAGGACAGCCAGTGGCAAAAATACTGTAAACTCTACCCTAATAATCCCGAGCAGAAGTTTCTCGAACGAGTCGCCTCTCAGCTCAACAAGGCCGACCCCAATGCCGCCAATAAAGAGATGCGGACCTTTGGCACCCTGGGCGTCTTGCGCCATGAGCTGCGGGATCGCGGCACCCGTTTCAGTCTCTGCCAGTTTAAACCGGAACATGACCTCAACCCCGACACCCTGGCCCGTTATCAGCAGAACCGTTTGCGGGTGGTTCCGGAACTGGTCTATAGCCCCTGGGCCACTGAAGAACACCTGGCCTCTACCGGCACCAAGGCCAAGGCCTGGCGTATTGATCTGGTCCTCTTTGTCAACGGGTTGCCGGTGGCGACCCTGGAGCTCAAGTCAGAATTTAAACAGGCGGTCCACAACGCCATCAAACAATACCAAACCACCCGTCTGCCAATCGATCCGGCCACCAAGAAACCGGAACCGTTGCTGACCTTTAAACGCGGGGCCCTGGTCCACTTTGCTGTCAGCCAGTACGAGGTGTACATGGCCACCCGGCTGGCCGGGGCTGACACCTTTTTTCTCCCCTTTAACAAGGGCACCAAGGAGGGTGGGGCCGGTAATGAGGTGCCGGCGGACGTTAACCGCTATGCCACCGATTATCTATGGAATGAGGTGCTGCTGCCTGATAATCTGTTAAATATTCTGGCCCGCTACGTCCATCTGGAGATTGTCGAGCAGGAGGATTGGCAGGGGCGCAAATCCCGGAAGGAGACGTTGATCTTCCCCCGTTACCATCAATGGGACGTGGTTAATAAACTGATCAACGCGGCCCGCAGCGAAGGGCCGGGCCATAAATACCTGATCCAGCACAGCGCCGGTTCGGGGAAATCCAACTCCATTGCCTGGACCGCCCACCAACTCTCATCCCTCTACGATGAAACCGGGCATAAACAATTCGATTCGGTGATTATCGTTACCGACCGTACCGTGCTGGATGCCCAGCTCCAGGACACCATCTACCAGTTTGAGCATGTGGATGGGGTGATCGGCCGCATCAACCGCGATGAGGGCGATGGTTCCAAGTCGGAAAAACTGGCCGCTGCCCTGGCCAGCTCCCAGCCGATTATCATCGTGACCATCCAGACCTTCCCCTTTGTCCTCAAGGCCATCGAGGATGAGGTCAGCTTAAAGGAGCGCCATTACGCGGTGATTGCCGATGAAGCCCATTCCTCCCAGACCGGCTCCACCGCCCGCAAGTTAAAAGAGGTGTTGATGTTTGATCCCGCCGCCGACGGTGAAGACGAACTATCGTCCGAGGACATTCTTGATGCGGCTGTGGCCTCCCGCCGGGCCTCCACCAATCTCAGCTATTTTGCCTTTACCGCCACCCCAAAAACCAAGACCCTGGAGCTCTTTGGCCGCTTGCCGAAACCGGATGAGCAGCCATCCAAGACCAATAAGCCGGAAGCCTATCATGTCTACAGCATGCGGCAGGCCATTGAGGAGGGTTTCATCCTCGATGTCTTGAAGAATTACACCAACTATAAGGTCGCCTATAACTTGGCCCTAGCCATTCAGGAATCCGATCAGGAAGTGGAGTCCAAGAGGGCCAGGGTGAAGCTCAACCAATGGGTCCGGCTGCATGACTATAACATTGCCCAGAAGGTTCAGGTGATCGTTGAGCATTTCAAGGATAATGTCATGGGCTTGATCGGTGGCCAGGCTAAGGCCATGGTGGTGACCAGCGGTCGCAAAGAGGCGGTGCGCTATAAACTGGGCTTTGATAAGTATATCAGCGGCAAGGGCTATAAAAAGATCCATGCCATGGTGGCCTTTTCCGGTGAGGTGGAGTTCAGCGACAGTGATCCGAATGTGGGTGAGCTGTTGGGTGAGAAGTTTACTGAAACCAATATGAATCCGGGTCTGAAAGGCCGTGATCTACGCAAGGCCTTTGATTCCGACGATTATCAGGTGATGATCGTCGCCAATAAATTCCAGACCGGTTTTGACCAGCCCAAGCTCTGCGCCATGTATGTGGACAAGAAGCTCGGCGGCGTCGAGTGTGTGCAGACCCTGTCGCGCCTGAACCGGACCTATCCTGGCAAGGCGGACAGCGGCACCTTTGTTCTCGATTTTTTCAATGAGCCGCAAGATATTCTTGAGTCATTCCAGCCCTATTATCAGACTGCTGAGCTTGCGGATGTATCTGATCCGGATCTGATTTTTGATCTGTACGAAAAGCTGCGGGCGGCCGATATTTTTCTGTGGCATGAGGTTGAGCAGTTCTGCGTGGCCTTCTTCCAGAAGAGTAAGAGTAATGCGGCCATTGCCAATATCTGCAAGCCCGCAGTGGAACGGTGGAAGCTCCGCTATAAGTCGGCAGTGGATGCCTATAAGCTGGCCAAGGAGATGTTTGAACGCACCAAGAAGACCGGAGACCCGGTGTTGATGGCCAATGCGGAAAACAGCTTTAAGGACTGTAAAAAGGAAAAGGACGGGCTGGAAATCTTTAAAAAGGACCTGGGCACCTTCGTACGCTTCTATGAGTTCATGTCGCAGATCGTTGACTATGACGATAAGGATCTGGAAAAGCTCTGCCTTTATGCCCGTAATCTGCGGCCAATGTTACGAGAATCCTTGATTGAAGAGGATGATATCGATCTTAATACTGTAGTTTTGAGCCACTATAGGTTATCGGCAATCCGGCGACAGGATCTGAAGCTTCAAAAAGATAGTGGTGATCAACTCACGCCTGGCGAGGGATTAGGAAAGGCCAAAGCCAGAGATATTAAAGAGGAGTTTATCTCCCAGATTATCAGCCGCCTGAACGAGCTGTTTATCACCGACCATCTCACCGAAAAGGATCTGGTGAATTATGCCCATACCATCCGAGATAAGGTCCGTGAGAATAAACTGGTGATGATGCAGATCGCCAATAACACCTCCGAACAGGCCATGCTCGGTGACTTCTCCAAGGCCGTTGATGACGCGGTGATGGACAGTAACGAAGTCCATCAAAACCAGATGATGCAATTACTGTCTGACCCGGTTAAGGCAGCGGGGTTTGCCCGGGTGGTGTTTGATTTGTTGAATGATGTGGATTAAAGTTCAGCCAAAAAAACAGGGCAGACGCCTTTTCATTATGCGTGACGAGGCCCCCTACCAAACAATTTATATGAGGAAACCATGAGCGCGACCCTATTCAAAGAAGTTGGCTACCCACTTTCAAACCTAATGGATTCCATCGAAATGGGCGACATTGGTCTTCCTGACATCCAGCGGCCCTTTGTCTGGAAAAATGCCAAGGTCCGTGACCTTTTCGACTCCATGTATCGAGGTTATCCCGTTGGTTATTTCCTGTTTTGGGAAAATCAGTTGGAAAAAGGTATAAAGCAGATTGGTACCAATGAACATCAGAAGGTACCCAATCTCCTCATCGTCGACGGCCAGCAGCGCCTGACTTCTCTGTATGCCGTACTCAAGGGGATTCCTGTGGTTCGTGAGAATTATGAGAGTGAGCATATCGAGATTGCTTTTCGGCCCTTGGATGGCAGTTTCGCGGTGACCGACGCCACTACCCGCCGTAATCCTGAATACCTACCTGATGTCTCAAAACTCTTTGCCAAAGATGCCAGCCAGTATTCCATCATCGGCGGTTATATCGAACGTCTCAAAAAGGTTCGTGAGGAGGCCGGGGCAGAATTTACCGCCGAGGAAATCAAAAAAAGTGAACTTGCTCTGCAACGGCTATTTGCTCTCACGAGTTTTCCTTTCACCGCTCTTCAGCTTTCGGCAGATATCGACGAAGAGCAGGTGGCAGAGGTTTTTGTGCGGATCAATAGTAAGGGGCAAACATTGAACCAAGCGGACTTCATTCTTACTCTCATGTCAGTATTCTGGGAGGATGGCCGCAAGCAACTTGAAATTTTTTGCCGCGACGCACGACAGGCCAGCAAGGGCAAGGCTAGCTCTTTCAATTATTTCGTTGATCCGGACCCCGACCAGTTGCTCCGCGTTTCCATTGGCTGTGGCTTTCGACGTGCCCGCTTGAAGTACGCCTATGCCTTGCTTCGTGGTAAAGACTTGGAAACGGATGTGTTCAGTCCTGAGCAGCGAGAAAAGCAGTTCAAGATTCTCCAGGAGGCTCAGCAACAAACCCTGAACCTGCAACACTGGCATGATTTTTTTGGGATTTTGCAACAAGCCGGTTTCCGTGGCTCAAGCATGGTAAGCTCCAAGCTCACACTCTTTTACGTCTACACCCTGTATCTCATCGGCCGCGTCAAGTTGGGTGTCAAACCTTTTGACCTGAACCATGCCATAGGCCGCTGGTTTTTCATGGCAGCCCTCACTTCACGATTTACCGGCGGTTCTCCAGAAACAATCATGGAGCGCGACTTAGCATCCTTGAGGACGATTGATGACGGCGAGACTTTCCTGGCCTGGATTGATAAGACCATAAAAACTGAGTTAACGGATGATTTCTGGGCGGTTAACCTGCCGGGCCGCCTTGAGACATCGTCGGCCTCCAGCCCCCTGCAATTCGCCTACCATGCAGCGCTTAATCTGCTGGAAGCCCGGGCTCTGTTCTCCAAGAAAAAGGTCTGGAACTGCCTTGACCCAGCTATTAAGGCAAAGAAATCTGTGGTTGAACGGCACCATCTTTTTCCGAAAAAACTGCTTGCCGATTTGGGTATGCAGCAGCCCCGTGACGTCAACCAGATAGCCAACTTCTCCCTTGTGGAATGGAATGACAATATAGCCATTTCCGACTCGGCCCCTTCAGATTACTACCCTGCCTACTGCGAGCGCTTTTCCACAAAAGAAAATGCCGACATGGCATACTGGCACGCACTGCCGGAAAACTGGGAAAAAATGAGTTACAAAGAGTTCCTGGAGGCCCGACGTTCACTCATTGCCATGGTCATCCGCGACGGTTTTACACGGCTGACCGAAGGCGAGGCCGTGGTTGAACATCCGGAAACACTGGAAGAGAAGGTGGCCATTGGCGAAGGATTGTCCACCGAGTTCAAGGCCACCATGCGAGTCAATCTGCACACCGGTGAAAAAGATCCCCGGATGGAACACGCCATTATCAAGACCATTGCCGGTTTCTTAAACTCTCGTAAAGGTGGAACACTACTCGTCGGTGTTGGTGATAACGGAGAAGCTTTGGGCCTGGACAGTGATGGTTTCGCCAATGAGGACAAGATGGATCTGCATCTGGGAAATATCATCAAAGCACGCCTAGGGGCGGCCTCGATGTTGCACATTCACCCACATTTTGAGGACCTTCAAAGTAAACGCGTTTTAGTGGTGGACTGTAATCCGAGTAACGTCCCCGTTTACCTCAAGGATGGAAATAGTGAAGAGTTTTACGTGCGGGCGGGGGCATCATCGGCCTCGCTTCCCCCAAGCCAGATGACTGATTACATTAAGCAGCGGTTTGGGTGAAGTATTGCAAGTTTGGCTATGAAAACTAGAGTGTTCCTAGCTGACTGTGACTTTATGAAAGTTCTTGAAGAGTTTGATGTAGAAGTAAGAGAGTACAGTGTAAAGCTGTGTTTTTCATGTTATGGCAATAACATGGACAGAATTTTCAATAGAACCCATCTTAATATCAGAATAGATGGAAAAGTAATCCATCTATAAAAGTAATATCAATGG
>JAQYVW010000107.1 GCA_030145325.1 Desulfurivibrionaceae bacterium | reverse complement strand
ACTGGCGCTGGCCCCGTGGTCCCCTTTGCCATTATGGGCCGTATTTTTTTTGGTACAAAGGTGGTCTTTGTGGAAACAATTACCCGGGTGCATACGCCTTCAATGACCGGAAAAATCATGTACAGGTTGGCCCATGTTTTTTATTACCAGTGGGAATCTCTCCGGCGATATTTTCCAAAAGCAATTTGCGGTGGGCCTTTATTGTGACAACGTTTGTGACTGTCGGGAACGCTACCCAGCCATTCAACCGGTTACTGGATGGCATCTTCAAAATTATAATCACCTTGCCACAACCCGTAATCGTGCAATATGGCAGTACACCATTCTCCTGCCCTGGAAGCCAGGCGGCGCAATTTATGGAAATGGAACAATTCGGCGACCTGATAGAAAAAGCTGAGCTACTTATCATGCACGCGGGCGCCGGCTCAGTAATTCATGCTGTCCAAGCAGGAAAAATTCCGGTTGTCATGCCGCGGCGTGTAAAGTACGACGAACACGTGGATGATCACCAACTAGAATTTGCCCAAGCCCTGGCAGAGTCCGGTAAAGTGGTGCTGGCCATGGAGCCAGCTGATTTAGAGAAGGCTATAACCGATGCTTTAGCCCGGCAGAGTGACAACCAACCCCCAACGCCCCCTAAACTGGCACGCCTCATAAACGAGACGTTACATGATTACGCTAAGCAATTCAAAAAGTAGGTTCTTCCGCCAAATAATTATCAGGTATCTTCATGACAACAATTCTCGGACTCAACGCTTACCACGGCGACTCATCCGCCTGCCTGGTGGTAGACGGCAAGCTGGTTGCCGCAGCCGAAGAGGAACGCTTCCGGCGCATCAAGCACTGGGCCGGGTTCCCAAGCGAGGCCGTGAAATACTGCCTGGCGGCCGGTAACATTTCCCTGGACAGCATTGACCATGTTGCCCTCAACCGCAATCCCAGCGCCAATCTTTTGAAAAAAGCACTTTTTGCCTTCTCCAAAAGGCCGAGCCTTGCCGCCATCAAAGACCGCCTGGCCAATGCCGCCCGGGTGAAAGACCTGCGAAGCGAGATGGCTGGCGCGGTGGGGATGAAACCTGAGAAGATCACGGCGAAAATCCATAACGTCGAGCACCATCGCGCCCATCTGGCCAGCGCCTTTTTCGTTTCTCCCTTTGATGCCGCCGCCGTGGTCTCGGTGGATGGGTTCGGTGATTTCGTCAGCACCATGTGGGGAGTCGGCAACGGTAACAACATCATGGTCAAGGACCAGGTGAGCTTCCCGCATTCGCTCGGGCTCTTCTACCTGGCCATCACCCAATATCTCGGCTTCATGAACTATGGGGACGAGTATAAGGTCATGGGCCTTGCGCCATACGGCGAACCCACTGAACTCGACAAGATGCGCCGGATTGTCCACCTTACTGCTGGCGGCCGTTTCGAATTGAATCTCGATTATTTCCTGCACCATTCCGAAGGCATCTCCATGGTGTGGGAAAACGGTGCGCCGACCATGGGCCGGGCCTATTCCGATCAGCTGATCGCCCTGCTCGGACCGGCCAGGCAGAAGGACGAGCCCCTTACTCAGTATCACAAGAACATCGCCTCCTCTTTGCAGGCCATGTACGAGGAGGCCTTTTTCCATATCCTCGCCCATGTGCACCGAGAAACAGGCAGCACCACCCTCTGCCTCGCTGGCGGATGCGGTATGAACTCGGTGGCCAACGGCAAGATCTTTGATCGTTCCAGCTTTAAAGAACTCTACATCCAGTCGGCCGCCGGCGATGGCGGCGGCGCGATCGGCGCCGCCTATGTGGTTTGGCAGCAGGAGCTCAACAATCCCAGGTCCTTTGTGATGGACCATGCGTATCTTGGGCCGGAGTTCAGCGATGTCGCGATCCAGGAAATTCTTGACGGCAGAAAGCAGGAACTCTCGGCCGGAAATTGTAGCATTGAAAAAATCACGGACGAAAAAGAACTGTGCCGGCGTACCGCCGAGCATATTGCTGCGGGTAAGGTCATCGGCTGGTTTCAAGGCCGCATGGAATGGGGCCCGCGCGCCCTGGGCAACAGGTCCATTATCTGCGACCCGCGCCGGGCCGACATGCAGGACATTCTCAATCTGAAGATCAAGCGCCGCGAATCCTTCCGCCCCTTTGCCCCCTCCATTCTCCGCGAAGCGGTGCCCGACTGGTTTGAAACGGATTACGACGTGCCCTTCATGCTGCAGGTCTACCAGATCCGCCAGGAGAAACGCGGGGATATTCCTGCGGTCACCCATGTGAACGGTTCCGGCCGGCTGCAAACCGTGACCGCATCCCAGAACCCCAGGTATTACCAGTTGATCAGGGCTTTTGGAGCGATTACCGGTGTGCCGATTGTCCTCAATACCTCATTCAACGAGAACGAACCAGTGGTCTGCACGCCGAAAGAGGCCTTGGCTTGTTTTCTGCGTACCAAGATGGACGTGCTTGTACTGGGAAACTGGTTTGTGGAGCGCAAGGTGTGACCTCAATCTCGATTATCACTGTCTGTCATAACGCTGAGGCCACCATCTCGGACTGTCTGGCAAGCATACAACGCCAGACATGGCCCTTAGAGCATATCCTGATCGACGGCGGCTCTGCGGACCGCACTGTGGATATCATTCGGGCACAATCTCCCACCGCCCAAATGGTCTCCGAGCCGGACTACGGCATCTACGACGCCATGAATAAAGGCCTCAGACTGGCCACCGGCGACATAATCGGCTTCCTCAACGCTGATGATTTCTACGCCTGCCCCGACATTCTGGAAAAAGTTAGCCGGGCTTTTACCGACTCGCGGATCGATTCATGCTACGGTGATTTGGTGTATGTGGATAGCAGGCATACGGACACTGTGCGCCGGTATTGGCTTTCGGGCCAGTATGCCCCCAACCGCTTTTACTGGGGATGGATGCCGCCCCACCCGACTTTTTTCGTACGCCGCTCAGTCTATGAGAAATACGGTGGGTTCAACCTCGACCTCGGCTCGGCCGCCGACTATGAAATTATGCTACGTTTTTTGATGCGACACAGGATACAGGCCGCCTACATCCCGGAAGTCCTGGTGAAGATGCGGACTGGCGGCGTGAGCAACGCCTCTTTAGAGAACCGAATCAAGGCTAACAAAATGGACCGGAAAGCCTGGCGGGTGAACGGACTGAAGCCGTACCCCTGGACGTTGTGGATGAAGCCCGCAAGAAAAATCGGGCAATACTTTCTGAAGCCAACGGGTTCACGGCTGAAAGCTCAATGCTGAGGAAACGGCAACTGAGGAAACGGGTAGGAAACGGGGTAGGACCAAGATAATATGTTGATATTATAATAAATAAGGCTGAAAAAGCGGCTTTTTTTGCTCTTAGAGGTCACTTTTGATACCCCAAAAGATCCATTTAAGAATCATCGTTTTTCTTCTCATAATTATGGCGTGAACTCATGACATTAAATTCCTGAACCCTTCACGCATCCCGGCCTAACCGGATAGGAGAGTTTGTTCCCATAGAGGGGGGATATACGCTTTGCAAATTAACTTTTAGTAAAGTATGGTTCCTCCCTAACGTGTAGATTCTATTAGGGTGTGTTCTTTTTCGAGCACACATTGGGTTTACTATGCACTTAAACTGCGGGGGGCGCTCGTTGTAGTGTTATTGTTTTATGGTGTCGTTGTCTGAGTTGAATCCCATTATTATATTTTTGGCTGCTTTTTTTGGTGTCATCTTTTTGCTACCTAGGATGAAGACTCTTGCCCGACGTATTGGTCTTATGGATCATCCTAACCAGAGGACTGTGCATGTCAGTCCACGGCCTCTTGTCGGTGGTATTGGCATGATCATCGCCGTTTCTGTTGTCTCGCTTTTATTTATTCCCTCTACTGGCCTGGGCGGCTTTTTTATCGGGATAGGGCTGCTTCTTCTTGTCGGCGTTGCCGATGATCTTAAGGGCGTCGGCCATTGGCGTAAATTTCTGGCCCAGATTATGGCGGCCTGCCTGATGATCTATTTCAGCAAGACTGTGTTGGCAAGCTTTGGTGATTTGCTCGGCTTGGGTGTCATCGCAATTCAGTCCCAATGGCTGGTTTTAGGGCTGACCGTGCTTGCGGTGGTGGGTGTTGTTAACTCTATCAATATGATCGATGGCCTTGATGGCCTGGCTGGTGGTTTTTCCTTTATTGCCTTTATCTCTTTTGCTTTCCATGCCTCCTTGTCAAGTCAGTCGGCATTGATGCTGCTGTGCCTGGCCTTTGCCGGTGCCCTGCTGGGCTTTTTACGGTATAACTGGTCGCCTTCCGTGCTCTTTATGGGGGATGCCGGTAGTCTCTGTCTTGGCTTTGCCCTCTGTTATATGGCCCTTGCCTTGACCCAAGGGGGGGGGAGTAGCGTACAGCCGGTGTGTGCCCTGCTTATTCTGGGGGTTCCCATTGCTGATACCCTTACCTTGATGACGAGAAGGCTTTTCAAGGGTAAGAACCCTTTTAAGGCCGACAAATATCATCTTCACCATATTTTGCTGCGTTATGGTCTTGACCGCAAGCGGGCGGTAAAGTTGATTCTGGCGATCACCCTTGTTCTCAGTGGCTGCAGTTTTCTTGGCCGTGTTTATGATCTGCCGGATTCTTTTCTCTTTTTGATCTTTGTCCTCTATTTTGCCCTCTATTTTACGGCCTCATTTTTTATCGGCGATATTGTCCGCTACCGTTTGAAGTTTAAACGTAAGCGGCAGTGGTGTGGCAATGGTCTCTGTGTCCTTGTCCGTTATGTCATCGTGGCCTTGGATACCTTTCATCTCTTTCGGAAATCACGGCGCCATGCTGTTGACTTGCCCTGTGTCTGCACCTGTCGTGTTTTGGGGGGCAGTGTGGCTTATATGGGATCCGTCCTGGATATCTCAGCCGGCGGTTTTATGGCCAGAATTCCGCAAATGCATTTTCTCCACGATTGTTTAGAAGTGGAAATAACGCTCTCCGGCCAAGAGGGGGCAAGGAGCTTGAAGGTTCAAGTTGAGAATGTCTGGCTTGATGAAAGAGAGAGTGGCTATCATCATGGTTTCAGTTTCAAGGCGCTGTCTGTTGACCAGGAGGATCTTGTTGTGAGCTATATCTCTTCACTCGCCAATAAAAGAGCTGAGTCAGGCAAGGTGCAAAATAAAGGTCCCCTGGCTGGCGCTGAGAGTACGTGTAAAGTATTCGTACCGCCTCAGGCGCATGAGAGGAATGTTGCTTAACAGAATTAAGCAGTCGCCTTCTGTGAATCCTGGTTGTTTGGCAGTGCCGTCTCTTTGACAGCTCCGGTGCAATGAATATTGGACATGACTAAGTTTAACATGCTATATTTATTCAATTTTAGTGTGCTAACATAAAAAAATGCAGTGTGTTGCTGTAATCAAAAAGGAAGTTGAGAAATGTGCTCAAGGGCGATCCCCCGGAGAATATGGATTAACTAATGGATAATCTGGCAAATCGATCAAAAAAAAAGGAGAATAATATGAAGAAAAAGATATTGATTATTTCAGGCTGCGCCATGCTGCTTTCTCTCTCGACCAGTGCATACAGTGCCGAAGAAACTTCCCTTTATGTGAGTGGTAATTTTGGGTGGGCAAACCTCAGTGATGCTGAGGCCACCGACTCAGACCCTGCCACTTCAAATTACGATATCAAGTCGCACGATGGCTTTGCCCTTGGTGCAGCACTTGGATATGATTTTGGTTACACCAGGATTGAGGGTGAGCTCGCCTACCAGAACAATTCATTGGACAAGGCAAGTACTGCCAGTGGTGATGTGGATTTGACTAATGCTATTGATAGTCTTGCTTTCTTGGTTAACGGCTATTGGGATTTCACCAACGATACCCCCTGGACATCATTTGTGAGTGTTGGCCTGGGGGCTGCACTGGTTAATGTCGATGATGAAACCGTTTATTTAGGTGACGATTATGACACGGTCTTTGCCTATCAGGTTGGCGCTGGTGTTGGTTACGCCGTCAACGAGGCGCTTACCGTGGAATGTAAGTATCGCTATTTGGCTACCACCGATCCCGAATTTGACAACGTGGAAGCGGAATATGCAACCCACAATATCTATGCCGGCATGAGGTATGCTTTTTCTGCTTTGTAATTACCACCAACTTCAGCCTTGCCTCCTCGCCGGCGGTCGCTTATCCCACCCAGGGTGAGGCGCGGGGCTGTGAGCGTATAAAACTTGCGTTGGCCACACCCGCTTGAAGGAGCCGGTTTTGGTCACGTTTTAAATGGTAACACTGTATATTCTGTATTTTGTGGGGATGGAATTGATCCTTTTCACTTAGTCATTCTGGATAAACAATAAAAAAGGCGGTGTGGAGAATACTCTCCACACCGCCTTTTTTTTGGGTAACGCTTCCGAACTAACTACTTCTTATTTCGTAGGCTCAAGAGCTGCTGCACGACCGTGGAGGAACTTGAGAGACTTCTCAACATCCGCTTGGGCCATTGCCATAAGCTCATCAGCATGCGCAGGGTTCATCATCTTCAGCATGCGGTAACGATTCTCTGTTAAGGCATAATCAGCGAATTTGATGGTAGGTTCCTTGGAAACGATCTTCAAAGGATTCTGTCCTGCTGCTTCAAGCTCAGGATTGTAGCTGTACAGAGGCCAGTGACCACATTCAACAGCCATCTTTTGCTGCTGCAGACCCTTGGTCATGTTGATACCATGGTTGATGCAATGGGAGTAGGCA
>JAQYVW010000036.1 GCA_030145325.1 Desulfurivibrionaceae bacterium | reverse complement strand
CCTTGCCCCAATCGTCATAAGGGAAGCCGTTTTTATCGTATCGAAAATCAACAAAGGCAAACAGATAAGGAGCAAGCAAGGCGCTGACCTTGGGCGGCAACAAGCCCTCTTGGGTGAGCCTGGCATAATTCTGTTTTTTCAGGTTCTCTTGCCACTCAAGAATAAGATGCCATTTCATTTCCTGATTAAAACGGATCAACTTAGTCATGGTGGCGAAATCAAGTTTCCAGCTGCCCTGCTCTTGCCGGAAGAAATAGGGGGAACATTTTCGCTGCTTAAGGGGAAACATAACCACCGCAAAATCCTGATCATCAGCAACGATTGTTTCCGCTGCGGTACACTTACCAAAGAACCGAACCTCATTGTCCATCTGCACCGGGGTAACGGTCCAGTTGCGGAAAAAAACCTTGGAAGCATCCGTAAAGATATCCAGGTTCGGATTATCGTTATGAGCTCGCCGCGATTCAATATATTTAGCCAAGACTTGGGCTGGACTATCGGTAACCGAAGCCAAAACGGGCTGGACCGATTTAACATTCAGCTCTTTCTTGCCAATATCTGCGTTGGTTTTTGCGCCGCCGCCCAGTGAACGATTGGGCATCTCACCCAAAAATTCTTTACCCTTGGCAGCATCCCCAGCGCGACTATAGATGGTCTCGGTGGTGGCAAAGACCCCCTCGGCCAGACGACCATCACGAAAAAAATGCACCATGTGTTGCTCTTCAATAAAGGAAGTAAAGATATCAGTATAAATGGGCTCAAGGGCCATTGAAACTTCTAGCCGCGCCAAATCCTGCTTGCTGTTTATCACCAGGAGGATGGCCCGCCCTGCCTTGGTCCCGCTCTCAGCGGTAAAGGCCGAAAAAGCACGCTGGGCAAAGGTGTTAATATCCGTATCACTGGCAGTGGTCACAACCCGAAAATCGATCTGATAATCCTTGAGCAGTTGCTGATTATATTCCTTATAAGATTGCAGCAAGTCTGCATTACCAGTGAGCAGGTGGGCATCATCAATGATGATTGTTCTTTGCCGGTTCTCGCTATTATTTGCGCAGGCGAGCAGCAAGAACATGGAAATTATAAGTAAACTTAAAGCATTACGTTGCATGTGGGCAATCCTTTGCAGTTTATGTTCTAGAATCAAGAGGGTAAGCATAATTTCATGGGAATTGTTACTGTAATCGGTTGCAGCATAACCCACAACTTTTCACCTCATGAACATTCTGCTATGCAAAACGTAAGAAATCAATTCCGACGGTAGTTGCAGGCCAAAAGGGATGATTAGTTTAGTATGGAATCCCGGAAGTCATCCGGATTAAAAGTAATATCAAGACTCAAGATTACGAGAGAGGAAGTTTTTTGCCATCCTGATCACATGGAAAAAGGGAACTTGGCAAAAAGGATATAGACAAAATCAATACTGTTGCGACCCATGATTATGAGCCACATCTGATTGCAGCAGGTATAAAATCGTCACTACTACTTGTAGTGATCCCCCCCCTAGCCAAGGGTGAAAGAAGATGGATTGAGGTGATTAGAAAGGAGTCGGCCCCATGGTTTTCTCCCAAGTCGGTACCTTGTCGGATGATCTTCACACCCCGGTATCAAGGCAACGGCACCATGCCATCCCAGGCTTCCGGACGGGGATACAAGGAGAGGTCTCCACCACCGCTACCTGCTCTTCCAAAATAACGACCGATAACAACGGGCTAACCAAGATACGGTTAACCGTAAATCTCTCTATCCGTGGCCCGCATGCTTTCCACTAACCGCTCAACAGCCCCGATATCCTTCACCCCGGGAGAGGTTTCCACCCCAGAATTTACATCCACGGCAAAGGGCCGCACCTGCCGAATCGCATCAGCAATATTTTCAGGGTTGAGTCCTCCGGCCAAAATCAGTGGCACCGTCGGGTGACATTTCTTGGTCAACTCCCAATCAAAGGTCTGACCAGAGCCACCCGCCAACTTTTCATGAAAGGTATCTAATAGAATCCCGGATACCACCTCCAGATAAGGATCAAAATAGGGGTTGGTTTCACAAACCTCGGCATCCGAACGAATACTAAATGTTTTTACAACCCTGACATCAACCGCTTCACAGTATTGCGGAGACTCAGCACCATGCAACTGAACCATGGTCAAGCCGCAATACTCGGCAATTTCGTTGACCACCTCAAGATCCTGATCAACAAAAACACCCACCGCGTCAACAAAGGGTGGCAAGGCAGCAACAAGCTTGCGGGCCTTTTCCGGATTTATATTCCTGGGGCTAGCCTCAACAAAGATAAACCCCAAAGCATCCACACCGGCGGCAACCAAACCATTGGCCTCAGCCATATCGGTCATCCCGCAGACCTTGATCCGCGTTCTTGCGGTCATCTTGATTCTCCTTGCGAATTACAATTAACGATCAAAGATTGCACACAACTATATGATTTAATGAGATATCAACGACGTAAAGCCTGCAATCCCGCCACTCGATCACCAGCCCGCATCAGGGTTTCACCAATCAGAGCGGCGCGCACGCCATTCTCGGCCAGACGGCGCATATCATGATGGTCACGAATACCAGACTCACTGACCAACGGAATCTCCGGCGGCAGCAATTTCTGCAACCTAAAGGTGGTATCAAGATCAACACTGAAATCGCGAAGATTTCGGTTATTAACCCCGATCAGCCGACTCCCCGCCGCCACCGCCATCTCAGCCTCAGCTTCGTCGTGAATCTCAACCAACACATCCATCCCCAACCCATGGGCCACGTCAAGATAATCGCGGATCTGGGCCAGATCAAGAATCGCTGCGATCAACAGGATTGCGTCGGCGCCAAAGGCCCGGGCCTGCTCAATCTGTTTTTCGTGGATGATAAAGTCCTTGCGTAGCACCGGCAGCTGCACCGCCTGCCGTACTTGGTGAATATAGGCCAGGGAGCCTTGAAAAAAATCCTCATCGGTGAGTACCGACATCGCCTGGGCACCAGCCTGCTCATACTCCACCGCGATCTGCACCGGATCAAAATCAGCGCAAATCACCCCTTTAGATGGCGATGCCTTCTTAGCCTCGGCAATGACCGCCACCTGGTCCACAGCGGTCAAGGCAGCGATAAAACCACGGGGCGGATCAATGGGGCCAGAGGGAGATTCAATCCCCCGGCTCAACAATAGTTCAACCTCTTCACGCTTCCGCTCAACAATCTTATCAAGAATCATCGGTCATTTATCCATTATCGTATGTACAACGCGGGCATCCATTCAGTCCGCATCATTAAGCAACTTAGCAAAAGGCGACTAACGCCTCAAGTTTCGCCAACGCCGCCCCGGAGGCAACCACCTCACGGGCCAAAGCAACTCCACCGATAAGGTCATCGGCCTTACCGGCTGCCATCAAAGCCGCCCCGGCATTCAACAACACCATATCGAGTTTGGGGCCAGCCTCGCCAGACAAAATCGCCCGCACCTGGCTCGCCGCTTCCTCAGCAGTGGCGCCACCGCGCAATTCGTCAAGGGTTGCTCCCTTAAGACCTACATCCTCAGGCTTAACCGTATAGGTTGTTAACTTGCTACCGTCCCAGTCAGCAACCTGCGTTTCACCAGTCACCGTCATTTCATCCATGCCACCAGCGCCGCAAACAACCAAGGCCCGTTTGGAGCCAAGTTTACCCAAGACCGCCGCCAACGTATCGGTGAGAGAAGGATCAAAGACCCCCATCACCTGCACATTGGCACCAGCCGGATTGGTCAGGGGGCCAAGGATATTAAAAACGGTCCGGATGCCAATTTCACGGCGGGGGCCGATGGCATACTTCATGGCCCCATGCAGGGCCGGGGCAAACATGAAACCGATCCCGATCTCTTCTACACACTTGCCGATCCGCTCCGGCGACAGAGACAGATCAACACCCAACGCCTCCAATACATCAGCGCTGCCACAGTTACTGGTAATAGAACGATTGCCATGTTTGGCCACCGGTACTCCTGCCCCGGCCACCACAAAGGCGGCGGTGGTAGAAACATTAAAGGTGCCGGAAGCATCACCGCCAGTGCCGCAGGTATCAACCAAAATGCCATGGGCGGTTTTAACCTCCACCCGAGTCGCCTTTTCCCGCATCACCGTGGCCGCACCAGCAATCTCCGCGATGGTTTCACCTTTCAGCCGCAGGGCGGTAATAAAAGCGCCAATCTGCGCCGGGGTGGCCTCGCCGCTCATGATCTCATCCATGACCGCAACCATCTCCGCCTCGCTGAGATCAGTGCCAGCCACCACCTTCCCGATTGCCTCCTTGATCATTGTCCACAGCCTCCTGGTACTATTTCCGCAACATGTTGGGATAATTGGGATCGATAAAGTTTTTGAGCAGGGCCACCCCGTCCGGGGTCATGATTGACTCAGGATGAAACTGCACCCCCTCCACCGGCAAGGTGCGGTGGCGAAGCCCCATCAACTCATCCTGGTCAGTTCGCGCGCTTACCTCCAAACACTCGGGCAACTCCTCCTCGCTGACCACCAGCGAATGATAGCGCATGGCAGCAAAGGGGCTGGGCAGACCGCTGAACACCCCCCTCCCATCATGATTAACCGGACTGGTCTTACCATGCATCAAACGACCAGCGCGGACGGTTTTACCACCAAACGCCTCTCCCAACGATTGATGTCCGAGACAGACGCCAAGGATGGGAATCTTGCCCGCAAAGTAACGAATGGCCTCAATGGAAATCCCCGCCTTGGCAGGCGTACAGGGGCCAGGCGAAACCAACAACCGGTCGGGATTGAGGGAGGCAATAAAATCCACCGTCACCTCATCGTTACGGAACACCTTCATCTCGGCACCGAGACCGCCCAGGGTTTGCACAATATTATAAGTAAACGAATCGTAGTTATCGATAACAACAAGCATGGGGAATATCCACAAGTACAACGGATTCAGTTTTAAGTTTTATGTTTTAAGTTTTTAGCTCGACAACTTATAGCTTCAGTAATCCTTGCAGCAGTCCTACCCGCAAAAAACCACCATCAACCACCGATATTTTTTCACTTAAAACTTAACAACTTAAAACGGTTTTCAGTTAAAACTGTCTTCAAAATCCTTCTTCCACCAATTCAACAGCACGCCGTAACCCCTGCGCCTTGTTGATGGTTTCCTGAAACTCCATTTCCGGATCCGAGTCAGCAACAATCCCTGCCCCAGCCTGAATCCATAAATTCTTACCATGCATGACAAAGGTCCGAATGGTGATACAGATATCCATATTGCCGGAAAAACTAAAATAACCCACCGCCCCGGCATAAGGACCACGTCGCTCCGGCTCCAACTCCTCGATGATCTCCATGGCGCGAATCTTGGGGGCTCCACTCACCGTCCCAGCGGGAAAACAGGCGTTAAGGACATCGAACTGATTCTTACCGGCAGCAAGCTTGCCATGCACCCCGGAAACGATATGCATCACATGACTGTAACGCTCCACCACCAAGAGATCCCGAACCTCCACAGACCCGTATTCAGCCACCCGTCCGGCATCGTTCCGGCCCAAATCCACCAGCATCAAATGCTCGGCCCGCTCCTTGGGATCGGCCAGCAATTCCTCAGCCAGAGCCTGATCATCGGCCACGGTTTCGCCCCGACGGCGAGTTCCGGCAATGGGGCGCAATTCTATATCCTCATCCTCCAGCCGCACCAAAATCTCCGGCGAAGAGCCGATCTGCACCACCTCACCAAGCTTCAAGTAAAAGAGGTACGGACTGGGATTGATATGCCGCAAGGCTCGATAAAGGGTAAAGGGCTCCATCTCGGTGGTGGTATGAAACCGTTGCGACAACACCACCTGAATAATATCCCCGGCCAGGATGTACTCCTTGGCCCGGTTGACCATTCCGTGAAATTCATCCCGCTCCATATTGGATGTAAAGGTATGGGGCGGTTTGGCATGGTGCGCAGCAATGGCTGCTGGCAAAGGTTGCCGTAAACGGGCAACCACCTGATCAATGCGCGCCTGCGCCTCTCGGTACAGTTCATCAGGATCATTTTGCTCACCGACCACCACGCATTCAACAATGGTCAAGGTCTGCTTAAGGCTATCATAGATGAGAACTGTGCGCGGAATCATAAACTGGCTATCCGGGAACTCCGCCAAGGGCGGATTTTTCTCCGGCAACCGTTCCATGAACCGAACCATATCATAACCCATATAGCCCACCGCGCCGCCGAAGAAGCGAGGCAGTGAGTCAGCCACTGCACAAGGCGCAAAAGAGGCCAGCAAATCCTGCAACGCCTCAATGGGATTGCCTTCTTGCTCCGTAACCTCTTCCCCCCGGCGCAGGGTAATGCTCTGGCCACGACTTTCGAAGATGGTAATGGGATTAAGACCGATAAAAGAGTACTGCCCCCATTTCTCCCCACCTTCCAGACTTTCAAACAGGAAAGCGTGGGATTCATCACCGGCCACCTTGGCAAAAACAGTGAGCGGCGTATCCAGGTCGGCAATGATCTCTCGACACACCGGAATCAGGCCCGCAGATGAGGCAAACTCCCTGAACTGGTCAATATCAGGATGGTGCATAAGTAATTCCTCGACAAGAAACAAATTCATCCGGGCAGATAAGCTCTCACCGCCGCCGGACAAAAAAAAAGCCACGGAACCTTTCGGCTCCCATGGCTTTTCTTAAAGTGCGTTCATACGTAAGTGGTATCATCCCGCCGCTTCAGCATACAAATGCGCCCATTACCATGGGATACACTGTTGACGAAGCCACCAACCAACACAGGTGGTCATCATGCTGTAAAGACGGTTCATACTCCCACCTAGGCTACTGACGGTGACGCGGAATAATCAACGCACCACCATAATTTAGAACTATGCGTTGGCCTGAACAAAGGCATTAACCCGCCGAGTCAGTCTGGAAACCTTACGAGAAGCATTCTTTTTGTGGATCGCGCCCTTCATAGCTGCCCGGCTGATCACCGGAATAGCAGCAAGTAAAGCGGCCTGAGCCTTATCAACGGCATTTTCGCCAATTGCTTCATCAACCGCTCTAACCACGGTGCGAATCCGGGTCTTATTGGCACGATTGCGCTCACGACGGATATGGTTCTGCCGATTCCGTTTCATTGCTGACTTATGATTTGCCAAGACTACTCTCCTAAACTTAAAATACTGAATTCATTATATTTCGCCCCGACACCACGTCGGACAAAATTATTAGGGCCATAAATTAACTCACGCCAAGGAACATCTTGCCGTTGGAAAACTAGAAGAAATTACACCAAAAGAACAATGATGTCAAGCTTCAAGCCCAACGAATTCTTATTTAATCGTAACTGCTCACGGGGTATCGAGGAAATAAAGTCGCTACCCTGTGAGCAGTTACATTTATTCAATAATTGAGACCCCACCCCTTTTAACTTTTTTTTAAGCTTCCTACGCAGTTTCCCTTGCCCAAGAGTCCTATACCTGTTTTATTTAAGGATATCGTTTATGAAACCGATTTCACACTAATTCCGCAGCGGCGACCACCCCCGCACACAGTTAACGACCTATGCAGGACATTATCAGCGCCTTACGATGGCAAGATGTATGCGACATCCTTATCGTTTCATATCTTATCTATCGAATCATTCTCCTCATCCGCGGCACTCGCGCCGTGCAGATGCTTGTGGGCATTGCTGTTCTCATTGTCGTTTATTTCGGCGCCCGAGAGCTTGAGTTCCTTACTCTCTACTGGCTCCTTGGCACCTTCTTAAGCTCCATCTTCCTGATCATCATTATTATTTTCCAGCGCGACATCCGCCGCGCCCTTACCCAAGTTGGCCAACAAACACCTTTCGTCAAAAGCCACGAAGACACCGTTCACGCCCTTGATGAAATAGTCATGGCTGCGAAAAGACTTTCAGCTCGCAAGATCGGCGCCCTCATCGTCATCGAGCGTGAAACCGGACTCAAAGACTATATCGAATCATCACAGACCATTGATGCCCATACCAGCAAGGAGCTGCTGCTCAGCATCTTTCATACCGAATCTCCCCTTCATGACGGTGGCGTCGTTATCCGCCGAGGCCGCATCCTCACCGCTGGTTGTGTTTTGCCCCTGACCAAGAACCCTTACATCAGTAAACGCCTGGGCACCAGACACCGGGCTGCCATCGGCCTTTCCGAGGAGACCGACGCCATCATCATCGTTGTTTCCGAAGAAACCCGACAAATCTCTCTGGTACAACACGGAGCCATCACCACCGACCTCGACGCATCTTCGCTGCGTAGCCGCCTTGATGCTATTTTCGTTCCCAAGGAGTATCAAACCCAGACACTATGGAAAAACTGGTTAAACAAGTAATCGGCTTTCGCCCCCAACGCAGAGACTCTCTGCCCTGGACAAAAAACTGGGCAATCAAGCTCTTGTCGCTTTTTTTCGCTCTTTTTCTCTGGTACTTCGTGGTTGGCGAAGATAAGGTGGATATGACCGTCCACATCCCGGTGGAAATAGTCAATTTACCCCGAGACTTAGTCATCTCAAACCAGTTCAAAAAACAACTGGAAGTGACCGTTACCGGCCCCCGGGGCCTGATCCGCGGCATTGCCAACCAACATGTGTCACGAGCTGTGGATCTTTCCAAGGCAACCCCCGGCTCCATGCTGGTTAGAAATGACGAAGATGCAATTTCTTTTCCACGCGGAATCAGAGTTCTCCGCATTCAACCGCCCTACATCACCCTCCTCCTTGACCGCTTGATCCGGCGCGAACTACCAATCAAGGCGGTATTCAACGGCAAAGCAGGCAGAGGCTACAAGGTTGAATCGGTGAGCTTTGAACCACCGATCCTCTCCCTCACCGGCCCCCAGGCTGTTCTTGGCGATCAAGTTCAACTAACCACCATCCCCATCGATATCCACAACCTGACTGGCTCCGTCACCAGGGAGGTCTCCCTTGACCTAAAACCAAGCATCTCCGAACTGATCGGTGAAACAACGGTTACTGCCCACCTCACGGTAGTGGAAAAAACCATTACCAGAAAAATATCCAATATTCCCATAAGTATCCAACACCTAACGTCACCAAATACTGCCGTCACCATCCCCAAGACAATCCTTATCAGGGCAGATATCCCCCTCAGCTTGAACTCTAAAGTCAAGAATCTGCAACCGCTCTTCACCGCTACTGTTTCCGCAAACAATCTCCCTCCGGGAAAATACACCATCCCCATCCAGATTGAGACGGAAGCCCAGGCCAAAATATTTGAAATTTCTCCAGCCACCGTGACCTTAATCATCAAGGCTCCGTTCAAGAAAAAATAAACAATACGGATCGACATCACCATGAGAAAACTCTTTGGCACCGACGGCGTTCGCGGCGTCGCCAACATCCATCCCATGACCGCCGAAACCGCCCTGCAAATAGGGCGCAGCATCGCTTTTTTGGTCAAAGACATGAAACATGACCACCGCATCGTAATCGGTAAGGACACCCGCCTCTCCGGCTACATGATTGAGAATGCCCTGGCCGCCGGCATCTGCTCCATGGGCGTCGATGTCCTCTTGGTGGGACCACTGCCCACCCCCGGCATCGCTTTCATCACCTCCAGCATGCGCGCCGACGCCGGGGTGGTAATTTCGGCATCACATAACCCTTTTCAAGACAACGGCATCAAGATATTCTCCCGGAACGGCTTCAAACTCCCCGACGGCAAAGAGCTGGAGATAGAGGATCTGATCTTTTCCCAAAAGATGGAGGCATTAAGACCCACAGCGGAAGAGATCGGCAAAGCCACCCGCATCGATGACGCCAAGGGCCGCTATATAGTTTCCCTGAAAAACACCTTTCCCCGCCAGCACACCCTGGATGGGCTCCATATTGTTCTGGACTGCGCCCACGGCGCGACCTATAGCGTGGCTCCGCATGTTTTCGAAGAACTGGGCGCCAAGGTGACCGCCATCGGCGTTAATCCGGATGGCACCAATATCAATCACCAATGCGGAGCCCTCCACCCGCAACGAATGGCAGAGATGGTCAAGGAGCTTGGCGCCGATCTTGGCGTCGCTCTGGACGGTGACGGTGATCGGTTAATCGTTGCCGATGAAAAAGGAAATATCGTGGACGGCGACCACACCATGGCCATCTGCGCTGCCGACCTGATGCGCCAACGCAAGCTCCGCAAAAAAACCCTGGCCACCACGGTGATGAGCAATATGGGTCTTGAAGTCGCCATGGAGAAGATGGGCGGCAAGATGATCCGCACCGCGGTGGGCGACCGTTACGTGGTCGAGGCCATGCGCGCTAAAGGATACAACTTCGGCGGTGAACAATCAGGACACCTGATCTTCCTTGATCACAACACCACCGGAGACGGCATCCTGGCCGCCCTACAACTCCTGGCGGTGATGATTAAACGCAACAAACCAATCTCCGAGTTGTCAAAAATCATGGAATCCTTCCCGCAGGTACTCAAAAATGTCCGCACCGGACAGCGTATCGATACTCAACGACTGGCTGGCTTTCCCGAGAAGGTGACCAGCATGGAACAAAA
Organism: Desulfurivibrionaceae bacterium; assembly: GCA_030145325.1. Taxonomy (GTDB): domain Bacteria; phylum Desulfobacterota; class Desulfobulbia; order Desulfobulbales; family UBA5123; genus UBA5123. Next base: position 21,895 of record JAQYVW010000036.1, on the reverse strand, counting down.
GCTGGGCGAGCGCGGGCGCATTCTGGTGCGCCCTTCCGGCACCGAACCAGTTATAAGGGTGATGATAGAAGGCGAAGACGAAGATGAGATCAACAGCATGGCCGATGAACTATGCGAACTGATCAGGAAAGAGGACGCCGGAGAATGAGCCGTTTGATTATCGGATCCAACCACCGAGGCTGGCTGTGACAAAACTGCGGCTGGACAAACTTATATTACTAAGAAAGCTGGTGGACAGCCGCCAGAAAGCGCAAGGATTGATTGTCGCCGGCAAGGTCTGGGTCAACGGCCAACGCTGCGACAAAGCGGGCAGCCAAGTAAAAGATGACTGCCAAATAGAAATAAAGGGCAAGGAATGCCCCTTTGTCAGCCGAGGCGGGTTGAAACTTGCCAAAGGCTTGCCATATTTCAAGCTTGACCCCACCGGCTTGGTTTGCGCCGACATCGGCGCTTCCACCGGCGGTTTCACCGACTGCTTGCTGCAAAACGGCGCGGCCAAGATCTTTGCCGTTGACGTGGGCTACGGGCAACTGGATTGGCAGCTCCGGCAAGATCCGCGCGTGGTGGTGATGGAACGCACCAACGCCCGCTACCTGACCCCTGACGATATGGGCGAGCCCATCGATCTGGCGGTAATTGATGCCGCCTTCATTTCTTTAAAAATTCTCCTGCCACCGCTGCTGCCCCTCTTTCGCGGGCAAGCTTCCATCCTGGCCCTGATCAAACCGCAGTTTGAGGTGGGCCGCGACAAAATCGGCAAGGGCGGGGTGGTTCGCAACCCGGATCTTCACCAAGAGGTCATCGCCGACATCCTCGCCTTTATTGAGTCCATAGGTCTTAGCAGCCAAGGAGTCACCGACTCACCAATCTTCGGCCCCAAGGGCAACAAGGAGTTTCTCATTCACATGGTTTCCAGGTAGGAACATTATCACCCTCGGAGCCTTCCCCCCCCTCACCGCATGACTCCCCCCCCAGCAAATACGTCTTCCCCTTCCAGTGAAAATCATCCAACTGCCCTGCAGTGAGAAACTTCTTGGCATAATTCTCAGCCAAACCACTTTCAACCAATAAATCACAAATAACCCCGTCCAGGTGATTATCCTTGACCATGAAACCCATGATCCGCATCGCCTCGGACATTTTTTTCCCTATTTTATATGGACGATCAGCGGCGGTGAGCGCTTCGAAGATGTCAGCCACCGCCAACATCCGGGCCGGCAAGGGAATATCTTCTCCATGCAACCCCTGTGGATACCCCGAACCGTCCAGTTTTTCATGATGCATTGCCGCATAGGTCGGCACCCGAGAGAACTTCTTGGGGAACGGCAACTTAGCTAACATGGAGTTGGTAACCGTGACATGGTTCCGAATCACTCCCATCTCATGGTCGGTAAGGGTCCCCCGCCGAACCGAAAGGTTCTCAACCTCGTCATCACCCAACAAAGAGATCTCACCTCCGTCCACCGTCAAAGTTACCTTTCGTAAATCCTGAATACGTGCCAACGCCTCATCGGCTAGAAATTCACAACCATTATTAACCGAGGCAACAAAGGCCAGATCATCATCCAGAGCATCAACTTCCGCGATATCCCCGTCTGGTTCTTCAACCCCGGCATCACGCAATGCCTGGCGAAGGCGACGAATCTCGGCATCCCGTTTCAGGATTTCAATGCGATGGCGGATAACCTCAATCCGGTCAGAAAGGCTTTCAAGCTTGGTTCCCTTATCTATTATATGCTCCGGGGTGGTAATCTTACCGATATCATGCATCCAGGCAGCCAAACGAATCTCGGTCAACTGCTCGGGACTAAAGGTAACCGCCCCAAAAGGACCATCGTTAACGATATTTACGTTCTCCGCCAACCGCTCGGAAAGCTCGGCCACTCGAATAATATGCCCATTGGTATAAGGAGACTTCTCATCAATGGCATGACCAATTGCCTGTAGAAAGGCAAACAACAGATTTTCGAGATCTCGCACTAACCGTATCTTAGTCAAAGCGATGGCCGCTTGGGAAGCAAGACCCATGACCCGTTCTTCGTCATCAACCGGAAACGGGATCACCTCACCACTCCGCCGATCCTTGGCATTAAGCAATTGCAGAACCCCAACCACCTCATCCTCATGATTACGCATGGGAACGAGCAGCATCGACTTTGAGCGATAACCAGTTGAGGCATCAAACTGCTTGGTGCCATCAAAATCAAATCCTTCGGCAACATAAACATCTTTTATGTTGACGGCCTTGTCTTCCAAAACACAATGTGCGGAAACATTACGATGATTCTCCGTCCCATCCCGCTTTGTTAACGGCACCGAAGGCCATGAAATCTCATCACCAGTGCCACCCATGCGAATTTGCAAAGTATCATTCTGGGCGATAACGAAATCAAGCACATCACTTGTTTCATTGCGGATATAAAGGGTACCACCATCGGCATTACAATTGCGCCGCGCCTCATCAACGATCATCTCAAAAAGATTCCCCACCTCCTTTTCCGCCGACAGGGCCAAACCGATTCGCGCCAAATCATCAAGGCGGGATACCTGCTCCTCAGCAAAAACACGCACCTCCCGCAACACTGTTCCATGCAAGTTCTCAGCAAGGCGGTTTGCATCATCCGGAGCAAGATGCTCAACAGATGAGCGAATGTCGGCTTCAATAGATTCCAGCAACTCTTTGATCGCAATATGATCGCTGAGACTTGTCATTGCTCCCTCCCCCTCTAACAATGGATCTTGACCAGAGACCGCAAAAGCAAACGGAACCCACCAAAGCAACTGCCCCGCCGCCTTAACAATCCTCAAGGATAACGAATAAAGTTAACCGGTAAAACAACCCTATCGGCAAAAAACTGTTTGGATAAAAAAACGTCAAGGGAGTATTGTTTATCTAAGTAAAAACACAGCCAGCACCAACATCAACCTCCCCCCCCCAGATCCTAACTAAATGCTAAAAAAACACCTTACCACAACCTTGATCTGTCTCACCCTGTTCGCCTTCAGCCCCCAAGCCAAAGCGGATAGTGATCCTATAATTATCGACAATTACCGGGAAGGCCTTGCTGACAAATGGCAAGAAAAATCATTCTCCGGGAAAACTCATTATAGGGTAGAACAAAACGACAATCAACCAGCTATCCATGCCACCAGCAAAGGCACTGCCTCTGGACTCTTTTACAAAATCGACTACAATCCGCGTCAATACCCGATCCTCTCCTGGAGTTGGAAGGTTGATCATATCCTGACCAAAGGTGACGCCCACACCAAGAATGGAGACGATTACGCCGCCCGGATATATGTGGTTTTCCCCTCCTGGCTCTTCTGGAAGAGCAAAGCCCTTAACTATGTCTGGGCCAACAAACTTCCTCAAGAAAGCATGATCGCCAATGCTTTCACCGCCAATGCGATGATGATCGCCGTCAGAAGCGGTTCGACCAAAACAGGTCAGTGGCTCAATGAGCACCGCAACATCTACGAAGACTTCAAACAAGCCTTTGGCGAAGAACCGCCCATGGCAGGAGCCATCGCCATTATGACCGACACTGACAACACCGGCGAGGAGGCCTCGGCTTGGTACGGCCCGATCAGCATCAGCTCCCCAGAGTAAAAACATCTTCCGCTTCCGGGACAGGAACACCCCAGCCAACCAACAACAAGGTACCACGAAGGCTGAAAATTGTTTTGCGGACTTGATAATAACGTGTTTTATGATACATTTACAAAAAGTAATTAAATAGCTACTTAGTGTCTGCTCATAAATGAGGATTTTTTTCGCATGACGTAGAGATACGGCAAAAAGAGCATTTATGGACGGGCACTACTAATTACCCCTTTATTTTCATAAAGCAGAGAGGCAAGATAGATACATTTTTCCTTCATAAAATAGCGTCTCCAGATAATCCTGAAGCATTCGACCTCAGCCATGACCTCCAAAGAGCAATTTCTCATGAAAAATATTAGATCCAAACATCTTCGCTACGGCCTGCAAGCGGTCATTCTTATTCTTACCCTCGGTATCGCGCTTTCCGCAACAGCCTCGGAGTATGCTGTTGTCAACAAAGATGGGGTCAATATCCGCTCCGGGCCCAGTACAAAGAATGAAATTCTTTGGGAAGTCTTCAAAAACTTCCCCTTGCAGGTTATCAAACGACAAGGCGATTGGGTGCAAACCATTGACTTCGAAGGTGACAAGGGGTGGGTGTATAAGCCTTTGCTATCGAAGGGAAAGATGGTCATCGTCAAGGTTGATGCCGCCAACCTGCGTATCGGCGCTGGCACCAATTACGAAATCATCGCCACCGTCAAGTACGGGGTTGTCTTTAAACTCCTTGAAAAAGAGGGGGAGTGGGTCAAGGTAGAGCACAAGGATGGCACCATCGGCTGGCTGCACCAAAAACTGATCTGGCCCAACGACTGAGCGACTTAATTTATCTGCCGAAAAAAATCCTCCTGGCCTATATCTGGCCCGGAGGATTTTTTTATGGGAATCTTTAAAAATTGCCTTTGCACCCAATCTCTGCGTTATGCGCAATTTTTTATCCTCGGAAGTCGAGGTAAAGGAAACGAAGTTGAGCCTCCGATATCAACCACATGCACCCCTATGTCTGTTTCACCCCAAAATCCACCGGACAACGCACCAACTCCCCTGCCTTATTGCGAAAAAGTAGATAACCGTTCTCCATCCCGTAGAGTAAAATATCCCGTGTGATCTCCACATCCTTTTTACAGTAGGCGATGATCTTGTCGATGCGCCCTTCCTTGTACCACTGCAACGCCATGAGACCGTCGGCCGATTTTGTTGCCCCCAAGGTATGCTGGGCCAGGTGATCAAGACTGAGCCGGTAGCCCAGACTATTCTTCACCTGCACCAGGATATCCAGGGTTGGTAAACGGTGCAGATCGATATCGGTGTAAGCGGACAAGACCTTATTATCAAAACGGCTGTTGTTAAAACCCACCACCAACGTAAGCCGCTGCAGATGCGCGACCAGTTGCTCAATCTCATCCTCCCGGTAGACATGAAACACATCGGTGACACTATCATAAACAACTCCGACGCTGATCCCCATCCGTTCAGCCCGGTGCCAGCCCCCCACCTCGGCGGCGGAACGCTTGGTCTCAAGATCAAAAACGCCGTAGCCGACCGGCAAGTCGACAAGACCACCCCCCTCCCCCGCTACAACCTTCTCAGTATCTGGGCCAACCTCGTCAACTTCCGGCACGGTCAAAGTCACGCCCGCCCCCATTCCATCCACCAGGCCGTGCAACAACTGCCGCGCCGCCTCCTTATCGATGGGTCGATTACCGGAACCGCATTTGGGGGAATGAACACAGGAAGGACAACCCGTTTCACAAGGGCAGGACTCAATACTCCGAAGAGCGGTGGTCAGCAAATCGCCAAGCTCCGCAAAGGCCTGGCGACAGAGCCCCACCCCGCCGGGATAGCCGTCATAGATAAACACTGCCGCCCCATTGAGCTGCGGATAAAAAGGATAGGCAAGGCCGCCGATATCATTGCGGTCACAAAGCACCTGCAACGGCAGAACACCGATGGCTGCGTGTTCCACGGCATGGATACCACCCATGAAGTGACGATGTTCAGCCTCAAAACGTTGCTGGAGTTTTGGTGGAATCTCGATCCACAGCCCTTCCGTTGCAAAGATCTGTGGCGGCAGATCAAGCTGTACCGTATCGATAAGCTTATGCCCCTTCAGCAACCGCTTCTGAAAACCGGTCACCTGATCGGTTACCCGCACCCTGCCGAAGGAGGCCCGGAAGGTGCCATAATCAACGCGGCGGTGGGTAGCAAGGATCTTGATTTCCTTACTGGCCAGCGGCCTGGTGAAGTAGTGAATTTTTTTATCCGTCACCGTCACCCCACCCCCATCCAGATCAAGTTCGGTGACCAACCAGTCGCGACCGCGATGGAGATAGACCGCGCCGGGGTGACATTCACTGCAACAGCGGCCCGCATCAATCTCGCCCAAGAGGGTCTGCTCCCGGTCATCGACGCGAATGGCCAGCGATTGGCCGGCACCACGCAAATTCACCTCACGGTGCGGATACTTACGAATGGTAAACCAGTAACGACCGTCGCCGCTCAACTGCAACTGACCCGTGGCCGCCATCTCGGCAAGAGCTTCTTGAACAGACTCGGCAGCAAGAAACGGATCGCCAACCTGAAGAGGCGCTTCAGCGCAAGCACAGAGCAGATGAAGTTTGATGATCACCGAATTATCCGGATTCAAAACCGCCGCTTCAACCCCACGATCAAAAAAATCACGGGGATTACGAATGAAATGCTGATCCAGGGCATCCTGCTGAGCCACCATAATGATCAATGAATCACGGGAGCGCCGCCCCACCCGCCCGGCCCGCTGCCAGGTGGCCATGATGGTGCCGGGGTAACCCACCAGAATACAGAGATCAAGATTACCGATATCAATGCCCAGTTCCAAAGCGCTGGTGGAGACGATCCCCAGCAACTCCCCACTGGCCATCTTCGCCTCGATCTCTCGCCGCTCTTCGGGCAAAAAACCGGAGCGATAAGCGGTGAGTTTGTTTGCTTGCCCACCCAGACGATTCTTGGTCCAAACCGCCACCAACTCGGTCATCTTGCGCGACTGGGTGTAAACGATGGTGCGCAAACCCCGCTTCACCGCCGCCTCCAACATCTGACTGGCAGCAAAACCGGCGCTATCGTGGGGATCGAAAAAAAGAAAATGCCGCCCGCCCCTGGGGGCACCGCTGGTGGTGATTTCCTGCACCTCAAGCCCGGTCAGATCACGGCCAAGGGCAGCAGGATTCCCCACCGTAGCCGATGAGAGCACAAACACCGGCTCGCTGCCATACAACTTGCAGATACGGCGCAAACGACGCAACAACCAAGCCATGTGTGAGCCAAAAACACCGCGATAAGTATGCACCTCATCGATAACCACATGGGTGAGACCGCTCCACAACCCGGCCCAGCGCTCATGATAACCAAGCATGGAGAGATGCAGCATATCGGGATTGGAAATAAGGATGTGGGGCGGACGCTCTCGCAGTTTCTTACGATGATAACTTGAGGTATCGCCGTCACAGATGGCGGCAGTGGGGCGCATTTCTTCCGGTAATCCTTGGGCGAGATCATTAATCGCCCGCAACTGATCTTGGGCCAAGGCTTTAAGTGGGAAGAGATAGAGGGCGCGGGTGGCAGGTTCTTGCAGGATGCGCTCAAAGACAGGCAGATTATAGATGAGGCTTTTACCACTGGCAGTGGGGGTGGCAACCACGGTATGAACATTGGCGCGGATATAATCCACCGCTTGCGCCTGATGACTGAAAAGGGGGCCGATCCCTAATGAAGCAAGAGCCGCGCGCAACGCTTGCGGCCAAGGATGCGCGGGCTCGGCAAAGTCAGCCGCACAACCAGCCAGTTCTTCATCATGGGCCACCTGCGGGCCAAAATTGGCGGAACCTTGCAAAGAAGCCAAATACTCTTCGATGGTGCCAACCTTGCCCTTCTTTGCAGCCTGCCGCGCTCTCCGAACCACCCGCACCCCTTTTACATCCAGATAATCAACTAATATTTTTACAGAAAACGGGTTGACCGCAGTGGCGGAACCAACTAAAAAAGTATTCTATAAAGATTGATCTATATTCACCAGGCTGGCATCATAGCCAGTCACGCAGTCACGAACCCCTGACCTTTGAGGATCGGCACGCCATGACAACCATCGCCACCCTGGGCCCAGAAGGCTCCCACGCCTTTCAGGCCGCGCGCCTGCACAATCCAGACGCCGCGCTTAAACTCTTCCCACAGGTTCGCGACATCCTGAACGCTTTCAAAAACGGCAAGGCCGACTTTGCACTGATTCCGGTCTACAATACCCGAGAAGGAGAGATCAGGGAATACTTCCATCAAATGGAGAGCCTTAACCACGGACACTGGATCGATAATCTGGTCCTACCTATCCACCTGGCCCTAGGCTCTTACAATAACGATCAGCAACCGGAAATGATTATCGGCACTAGCCAGGAATTACGCCAGTGCGAGGAATACCTGACCTGCCATTTCCCAGACACCCCAAGAATGGCGGTGCCGGAAATAGAAAAGGCGATCAGCGACCTCAAAGCGACCGCCGCCACCACCCAAATGGTTATTGCCCCGGAAGAGATCCTCAGCCAACACGGGATCCCCATCCGCCAGCGCGATGTGGCCCCGCACAGCCGCACCCGTTTCGCCCTCTTGGGCCAACATCTTCCCACCCCCACCGGCTATGACGCCACAGCGATGATCACCGTTCCCCTAAAGGATCGGGTGGGACTACTCTTCGACACCTTGGGTGAATTCAGCAAACGGGGCATCAACCTCCTTGACCTGCGTTCAGAAACTGACCCCAAGAGCCAGGAGCTACAATTCTACGTGGAGGCGGAAGGCCATATCAATGATCCCGCCCTGCAAGATGCCCTCAGCCGCATCGAAGCACACATCATTCAGGAACCAGGGGCGATCAAGGTTTTAGGCTCCTTTCCTCGTCTGGACATGCGCGCCAAACGGATCAAAAAGATTGGCTTTATCGGTACCGGTGAGATGAGCCAGTGGTTCAGCAAACGTCTGGAAAGCGAAGGTTACAACTGCCTGCTCACCGGTCGCGCCACCCAACTCACGCCAGAGGAAATGATCGCCAAGGTGGAGTTGGTGGCGATCTGTGTACCCATCAGCGCCACCGCTGCGGCCATTGCCCAATACGGACCGCTCCTCAAAGGTAACCAGGCCCTGGTGCTGCTGGCCGGCGAGGCAGAAAACAACCTCAACGCCGCCCTGGCCCACACCGCCTCAGAAGTAGAAGTGATGCTGGTTCACAACCTCTGGGGGCCCCAAACCGCCACCATGAAGGACAAAAATGTTTCGGTGGTGCGTTGCGAACGAAGCGGCCCCCTGTGCAGCGAATTTGAAGCCTTTTTATACAAACACGGCGCCGATATCTGTCATGACAGCGCCAACAGCCATGATCTGTTGATGGGAGTGGGCCAGAAATTGCCCACCGCCATCTCCATCGCCATGGGGATGGCGCTCAAAGATAATGGGATCAGCGCTGATGACATCAGCAGTCATTCCACCCTCACCTCGCTGTACGGGGTTTTGGCCATGTGCCGCGCCCACGCCCAAAACCCGCGCACCTATGCCGAAATAATGGCCGCCAGGGGCGACGGCAGAAAGATCATCAAAAACTTTGCCGACAACCTTCTCCAGATCATCGAGCTTGCCGAAACAGAACAGATTGAAAAGATTTGCGATATCATCACCAGCAACCGCCGCCACCTCAAAGAAGATTTCATTGCCAACAGCATGCGCCAATCTCTGGCGGTGGACAAAGTGCTGAGCAAATTAATCAAGTACTGAGCCTCCTGAAAATATTTTCAACCAACATCAAGGAAATCTTCCATGGGTCCCATCTCAACCTATCTAGCTCCGCCACTGCTGGGGGCATTCATTGGCTACATGACCAACTATGTAGCTATCCGCATGCTGTTCAAGCCCCTCAAGCCATGGTACATCTTCGGCTTACGAGTGCCCATGACTCCAGGCGTGATCCCCTCAAAGAGAAAACAACTGGCAGAAAACATCGGCGAAATGGTGGGTGGCCACCTCCTCACCAGCACCGATGTCAGCCAGGCTCTAAACGAAGAGGGATTCAAACTCGAACTACGGGAGTTGATCGATAATCGGATCACCGAAACCCTTGCGCTACCGCTGGGACCGGTGGCATCAATCATCCCTGAGCGATTCCGTTCCTACTTTAAGGTAGGGATCAAAATCCTTCGCTGGCGAAGCTTAAAACACCTGCACAGCCATATCCGTAGCGACGCCTTTGCGGCCCAGGTTACTCCGGCCATTACCAGCCACCTGCAAACCTTCCTCAACCAACCGCTAAACGATATCCTCTCGGCGCAGAATCAGGATGAGTTGCAAAAAAACATCGAAACCGGGGTGGCGAACTTCCTCAGCAGCCATGGCGTTGAACAGTGGGTGCGCGAAACGGTGGGTAGCAAGATCGACACCTTTATCGCCGCCGACCGCACCCTCAACGACATTCTCCCGGCAGAATTAAAGACCCTCCTCCTTGACCGACTGGAAGCGGAAACCCCGCAGTTGATCAGCAAGCTTGCCAAGCTGTTAGAAGAGCCGCTGGTGCAAGAACAAATCGCCCTTGGCATTACCAATGCCGTCTCCGCCTTTACCGCCAATCTCGGACCAATGGGCGCCCTGCTCGGCGGCTTCCTAAACCCTGAAACCATCAGCGAAAAAGTCCGCGAATATCTGCAAAACAAGGGCGATGAAATCTCCCAGTGGCTCTACGATGATACCGTACAAGAGAAGGTGGCAGCCATACTCCGCGACCGGGCTGACAACTTCCTCTCCGCTCCAGCCTCAAATTTATTCAACAAACTTACCCCGGAAACCCTGCCGATCCTCCGTGACGGTATCACCGACCAAGTCATAACCCTCTTACGCGATCCTGCCACCGCCAAAACAGTGGCCGCCCTAAGTGGGGAAACGTTAGCAACTCAACGGCAACGCCCCATCCAGGAGATCATCGCCGACCTGTTCGGTGAACACAGCACCGAACAGACCCTGAACTGGACCGCCAACGAGGTAATTAAACTACTTCGCTCCACCACCGTAAAACGGCTGCTGGACAAGGTGGTTATCGATCTGGTCGAAGACCGCCTTCTCCAGGCCCCCATCGGCAAACTATCCGACTTCCTGCCCCAAGAAGTTCAACGTGGGATCAGTGATTACCTGCTGCAACAGTTAGGGAATATTCTCGTTCGCGAGGTACCGGGTTTGGTGGACACCCTCAATATCCGCCGCATCGTCGCCCGCAAGGTCAATACCCTTGACCTCTTGCGCCTGGAAGGACTGCTGCTGTCGATCATGGAAGAGCAATTCAAGTACATCAACCTCTTCGGCGCCCTGCTGGGTTTCCTTATCGGCCTTCTCAATCTAATCTTTTTAAGCACAATCTGAGCAGAGAAAGCAGGGGGAAAACATTAACCCAGGAGCGGCTTAACGGCTCAATGCGCTATTGGCAACCGCTCACTTATCCAGAAAAATTGCGCCATCACTTCTGGGTGCAAAAGGATAAAGGCAACAATGGTATTTCCCCCAACGACTGGACTACAAAGGCCAGGGTTTCTGACCTCAAGAGATTGGGCAAGTTCTCAAATACTTATGTAGCGGTGATATCTTTTTGCGACATCAATGGCATTGGAAATGCTTTTGCATGATTAAATCTCGCAATACCCCCCTAGTCACCCTTAAAGCCTTTTCAAACTGTACCTTATTCTTAGCCATCGCCAACCTCCTGTTTATGTTGGTTTAGGAGTATTAGGCATAGCAGGTGGGACAAATAGTGTCCCACCAGGAAAAAGGCTGAAGCTCCTTGCTAATCACCAGAAAAAATGCAGCTGAATTATGCTTTTTTACTGCCGTTTGACTTTGCCGAAAAAGATAGGCACAATCATAACACCTGACAATAATTTACCACTTACCAACATCAACACAGTTCATAATCACCATCAAGTAAACAGCGCTTCCCCTGGCGCTCTCTCCTCTCGGAGGAACTACAGCAATGGGCACTACTCCACCACTATTGAGTCATTTCAATCGTCGTACCTTTATCCAGATCGTCGCCGTTGCTGGAGCGGCTGGCGCCCTACGTTTTGCCCCATGGGATCTGGCTGACTCCAAATTACATATGGTTCGCAAAAGTCAGCCGATGATGGGAACGGTGCTAAACTTCATCGTCTGCAGTAAGGATCGCGATCAGGCTGAGGCGGCGATGGCGGCAACCACCAAGCGGATGCTGGCCATTGAAAGCAAGCTCACTCGCTTTCGAGAAAATAGCGAGGTGGGAAGGTTGAATCGGACTGGCTTCTTGACTGAGGCCAGTGATGATTTACAGGCAGTAATCAATCTCGCCCACCTGATCAACCAAAAGAGCAATGGCGCTTTTGATATCACCGTGCTACCCCTGCTGGCCCTCTATCAGAATGAGAATCACTCCGCCAAAGAATTGCAGGCCTTGCTGGCAAGCAAAGTTAACCTTGTGGGCCACGAGAACCTCCAACTTCAAGGCAAACAAATAAGCCTACTCAAGGCAGGAATGGAGATCACCCTGGATGGCATCGGCAAGGGGTATATCGTTGACCAGGGGACGGAAACCTTGGGCCAGTATGGTTTTAAGCAGGTCTATGTGGAAGCGGGAGGCGATCTATTTGTTAAGGGCGGCAAGACGAACGGTGAGCCTTGGCGGATTGGGATTCAGAACCCGCGCCCACAAATGGCTCGGAAACTGGAGGTGATCGAAGCCGAAAACATGGCGGTGGCGACTTCGGGGGATTATTACCAACCATTCAGCCCGGACTTTCGCCTTAACCATATCCTCAATCCCCGCACCGGTATCTCCTCGCCCGAACTGGCAAGCTGCACCGTCACCGCCCCCAACACCGCCTTGGCCGATGGCTTGGCCACCGCCTGTATGGTCCTGGGCGCCAATGATGCCATTGACCTTTTAGCCCAGTTCCCTGGTTGTGAAGGATATTTCATCGCCAAGGATCTTAAGGTTCGAAAAACCCTTGGGTTTATAGGCTGACTTATGCAGATAACCATTAAGAAAGGACTTGATATCCCCATCAGCGGCGCTCCCCGGCAAGTCATTAAACCAGCCACGGTTGTCGATCATGTGGCCCTGCTGGGAAGGGATTATGTTGGTCTTAAACCATCAATGGCCGTTCAGGTGGGTGATGAGGTGGCGGCCGGGCAGACCCTTTTTACCGACAAAAAGAATCCCGGCGTCTGTTTCACGGCCCCGGTGGGCGGCAAGGTAACGGCCATCAATAGAGGCGCCAAACGACGCTTTGAATCTCTGGTCATCGCCATTGAGGGCAATGAACGGATATCTTTTGCCAGCCCCGAATCAGCATCTCTTTCCCTGCCGGATGATGAAATAGTCCGAAAAATGCTGGTGGCCTCCGGCCTCTGGACTTCTCTGCGCACCAGACCCTTTGGCAAGATCCCAACCCTCAACGCTCGCCCGGCGGCTCTCTTTGTCACCGCCATGGATAGCCTGCCATTGGCCGCCGACCCAGAGATCATTCTTGGTTTAACCCCTGGGCTGTTTATTCTCGGCCTGCAAAAAATTCAAGCCCTGGCCCCCAAGACCTACCTCTGCACCTCGCCTACGGCTGATATTCCCGGCCAGCATTTACCTGGCATCATCACCCGCAGGTTTCACGGCCCCCATCCGGCTGGTTTACCTTCAACCCATATCCATTTTCTTGACCCAGTTGGCCCCGACAAGGAGATTTGGCATATCGACTACCAGGATGTCCTGGCCATCGGCCATCTTTTCCGCACCGGTTATCTCCCCTCTGATAAGGTGGTGGCCCTGGCCGGGCCGTCCATAGCAAATCCGCGCCTGACCCGTACCTATCCTGGTGCTGCCATTGATGAGTTATGTGCCGGCGAAACCAGGGCGGAGAACTGCCGTCTTATCTCCGGTTCGGTGTTAAGCGGCCATCAAGCCCACGGTGTTGAAGCTTACTTGGGTCGCTATCATCAACAAATCGTCGCCCTTCCTGACCGAGACGGCAGCGGCTTATTTTCCTGGCTGAGTCCTGGTCGGAACCGATTTTCAAGCTTACCGATATTTCTTTGTGGTGCCCCAAAATCAACCATGACCACCGCCGCCTGGGGCGGCAGAAGGGCCATCTTCCCCTTGGGCACCTACGAAAAAGTAATGCCCCTGGACATCATCGCCACCTCGTTGCTCAAAAGCCTGGCCACCGGCAACAGCGGAAAAGCCGCAGAACTGGGCTGCCTGGAACTGGTGGAAGAGGATCTGGCACTCTGTAGCTTTGTTTGCCCCGGTAAAAACAATTTTGGCCCCATGTTACGGCAAGTTCTGACCAGAATTGAAGAAGAGGGATAAAGGAACCGACGTCAGCATGAAATGGATCAATAACTCGCTAAAAAAAGCTGCGCCTCATTTCAGCCCCGATGGCCGTTTGGCCCGGTGGTATCCTCTCTTCGAGGCCATGGATTCCTTTGTCATGGGTAGTCGCAGAACCACCACCAACGCCCCCCATATCCGCGACGGTATCGATCTGAAACGGATCATGATCATTGTCGTGTTTTCCTTGATCCCTTGCGTACTGATGGCGATCTGGAATACCGGTTATCAGGCCAATCTGGCTCTGCAAACGCTGGGAGTAAGCTGCCCGCCGGGCTGGCGGGGTGCGATCCTGCAAGGGATTGCCTGCACCCCAGACAATCAACTGGCCAATCTCGCCCACGGCGCTCTTTATTTTATACCCATCTATCTGGTCAGCGTCGGAGTCGGCTCCATCTGGGAGGTTATCTTTAATGTCGGGCGCGGCCATGAGATGTCGGAAGCCTTTTTGGTCACCAGCCTTCTCTTTCCCCTCACCCTACCCGCCACCATCCCGCTCTGGCAGGTGGCCATGGGCATCAGTTTTGGGGTCATCTTTGCCAAGGAGGTTTTTGGTGGGGTGGGTAAAAATTTTATGAATCCGGCCCTGGCGGCTCGTGCCTTCATCTTTTTTGCCTACCCGATCCGGATGAGCGGCGATCAGGTCTGGGTTGGGGTGGACGGCTTTTCGCGGGCCACCCCTCTCGCCAATCTGGCCGCGGCCCCGGTTGCCAACCCTCTCATGGGACTGCAGGTAAGCTTTACTGATGCCTTTCTTGGCACCATCCCCGGTTCCATGGGCGAGACCTCCACCCTGGCCTGTTTACTGGGTGCGATCATTCTCCTTGCCACCGGTCTTGCTTCCTGGCGGGTGATGAGCGGGATGCTGTTGGGGGGCCTCGGCATGGCTTGCGCCCTCTGGCTGGTGGGCTCAGCCACCAACCCAATGGCCAATCTTCCTCCTTACTGGCATCTGGTTTTGGGTGGTTTTGCCTTTGGTCTGGTCTTCATGGCCACCGACCCTGTCACCGCCCCCCATACCTTGATCGCCAAGTGGCTTTACGGCCTGTTTATCGGTGCTTTGACAATCCTTATCCGCGTGGAGAACCCAGCCTTTGCCGAAGGAACCATGCTGGCGATCCTGTTGGGCAACGTTTTTGCGCCACTTATTGATTACTTCGTTATCCAGGCCAATATCAGCAGAAGGATATATCGCCATGGCTAAGGAATCCACCGCCCGCCCCTTTTATACCGTTCTAGTCCTGGCCTTTGTCTGCTCAGCTCTGGTGGCTGGCGCTGCCGTGGGTTTGCGGCCTCGCCAAGAGGCCAATCATAAACTAGATCAGAAAAAAAACATCCTCCGGGCCGCCGGTCTCTACAAAAAGGGGGGCAACGTGGATGAACTCTTTACCGCCATTGAGACCCGGGTCATCCGCCTCAGTGACGGTTCTTTTGTCCCACCGGAAAAGATCAACCCGGCTTATTTTTCACCTATAAAAGCGGCATTAGATCCTGAGACCAGTAATTCGCTGCGCAAGGATAACGATCCGGCCGGGCTTTCCCGGTTAGAAAAATTTTCACTGGTCTATCTGGTTCGTAACCAAGCTAAGGTGGAGCAAGTTATCCTGCCCATTCGCGGCAAAGGGCTGTGGTCAACCATGTACGGCTATGTGGCCCTAAACCGTGATCTTTCCACCATTAACGGCGTCACCTTCTACCAGCATGGCGAAACCCCTGGCTTAGGCGGCGAGATCGAGAATAAAGATTGGCAAGACTCATGGCGCGGCAAGAAGATCTATACCCCGGTCGGAAAGCCCTCCTTTCAGATTGTCAAAGGCCGGGTATCGGCTGCATCCCCGTTGAAACAATATCAGGTTGACGGTATCTCCGGGGCAACCCTGACCATGAAGGGGGTCACCAACCTGATCCACTTCTGGTTTGGAGAAAACGGCTTCCAACCGTTCCTGAACCGCTTTGAGAGCCAAGGAGGCATTGATGGCTGAAACCACCACGGAACTCATCGTAAGGGCGATCCTTTTGCGCAACCCCATCGCCTTACTGGTGCTGGGTATCTGTTCAGCCCTGGCGGTCACCGGCAGTATGTCCACCGCCCTGGTGATGGCGCTGAGTCTAACCATGGTCACCGCTTGTTCCAGCATGATCATCAGCCTGTTGCGTAAAAAGATCCCCACCACCGTCAGGATTGGAATCCAAATCACGGTGATTGCCACTCTGGTTATCCTGGTGGATCAAATCCTTAAGGCCTTTTTCTACGATCTGGCCAAACAACTCTCCATCTATGTCGGTCTGATCATCACCAACTGTATCGTCATGGGGCGAGCCGAGGGCTTTGCCATGAGCAATCCACCCTTAAAATCCTTTGCCGACGGGATTGGCAACGGCCTTGGTTATGGGGCGGTTCTCCTCACTGTCGCATTCTTTCGAGAGCTTCTGGGCAATGGCACCCTCTTCGGCTTCGAGGTCTTGCCCCTAACCTCCCGGGGCGGCTGGTATGAAAGCAACGGCCTGATGCTGCTGCCGGTGAGCGCCTTTTTCCTCATTGCCTTGATTATCTGGACACTGCGCACTGTCTATCCAGCCCAGCAGGAGAAAGATTAATGACCCATTACTTGAACATCTTCTTCACCGCTCTCTTCGTTGAGAATCTGGTCCTCTCCTTTTTTCTCGGCATGTGTACCTTTCTGGCGATCTCAAAACAGGTGCAAACCGCCATGGGTTTAGGGATGGCGGTGGTTGTGATCCAAGCCATAACGGTGCCGATAAACAATCTGATCTTCAACCATCTCTTGAAGCCCGGCGCCCTGGCCTGGGCCGGACAACCACACCTCGACCTCACCTTTCTCGGTCTCTTGATTTATATCGGGGTAATTGCAGCAGTGGTACAGATATTGGAGATGGTTCTGGATCGCTACCTGCCTGCCCTCTACACCACTCTGGGCATCTATCTGCCCCTGCTCACCGTTAACTGTGCCATCCTGGGTGGCACTCTGTTCATGGTTGAACGAGATTACAGCTTCGGCGAGAGCATGGCCTATGGACTGGGCGCGGGCGGTGGTTTTTTATTGGCGGTCACCGTCCTGGCCGGGATAAGGGAAAAACTTGAATACGCTGATCCGCCGAAAGGCCTACGGGGCCTAGGGCTGACCTTTATCACCGCTGGCCTCATCGCCCTGGCATTCATGGGCATGGCCGGCATCAGCTTCTAAGGATAATATGAACGAAATATTTACCGCCATCCTCTGCTTTCTCGGTATCCAGTTGATCTTGGTTACCCTCATCGTCATGGCCAAGAAAACTCTGTTGCCCAGCGGCGATATCACCATTCTGATCAACGATGAAAAAGAGCTGACCACCGAGCCCAGCGGCAAACTCCTCACCACCCTCACCGACCAGGGTATCTTTATCTCCTCAGCCTGTGGTGGTGGCGGCAGTTGCGGGCAATGTCGGGTGGGGGTCGTGAGCGGCGGCGGCTCCATCCTCCCCACCGAACGATCACATATCAATAACCGGGAAGCAAGAAGCGGCTTGCGCCTTGCCTGTCAGGTACAGGTAAAGCGCGACATGGAGATTACCATCCCACCAGAGATGCTGGAAACCCGCAAATGGCAATGCACCGTGGAGTCAAACCAAAATATCGCCACCTTTATCAAGGAACTGGTGCTGCGCCTGCCGCCAAGCGAAGAGGTGAATTTCAAACCCGGCGGTTATATCCAGATTGAGATTCCACCCCATGCCCTCTCCTACTCAACCTTTAACATCAGTAAACGGTTCATGGCTGACTGGACCAAGTTCAGGCTCTTCCAATACAAATCAAATGTTCACATCCCGGTGACCAGAGCCTATTCCATGGCTAACTATCCCGGCGAAAAAGGGGTGCTTAAACTCAACGTCAAGATCGCTTGCCCACCAGGGGGTTGCGATATCAAGGTACCGCCGGGCAAGGCCTCATCCTATATTTTTAACCTCAAACCCGGTGACCAAGTGACCATCTCCGGCCCCTTTGGCGATTTCTTTATCCAGGAGGCCGAGCAGGAGATGATCTACGCCGGGGCCGGGGCCGGCATGGCACCTTTGCGCAGCCAGATCTTCGAACTCTTCAAAGGGAGAAGAACTGAACGCCAGGTCTCTTTCTGGTACGGGGCTAGAACCCTGGATGAGGCGTGTTATACCGAGGATTTCGCGGCTCTGGCCGAGGAGTTCAGCAACTTTTCTTTCCACCTCTGCCTCTCCCGCCCCCGGGAAGAGGATCATTGGCAAGGTCATGTGGGCCATGTTCATAACGTCTTGCTCGCAAACTATCTCAATAATCATCCGGCCCCGGAGGATATCCACTATTACTGCTGTGGTCCACCCAACATGACCAACTCCCTGATCGAGATGTTGAGCGAACTTGGGGTGGAAGAAGAAAACATCTTTCGGGACGATTTCGGCAGCTGATGAAATTCTTTATCCTAAACTTTTTCATCACCACCATCACCATTGTCCTGGTTGGGATGTTGATTAACTTCTGTCGGCGCAGGATGGTCAAGACACCCCATGGCCTTAGCGGTATGTGCCATCGCTCGGGAGGTGAAGTCTGTGGTTCATGTGCAGACCTTGC
Source organism: Desulfurivibrionaceae bacterium (assembly GCA_030145325.1). Classification (GTDB taxonomy): domain Bacteria; phylum Desulfobacterota; class Desulfobulbia; order Desulfobulbales; family UBA5123; genus UBA5123. The sequence goes on along the minus strand of JAQYVW010000036.1, from coordinate 3,286 downwards.
AACAAACAGAATTGCTAAAAGAACAGGAGAAAATGGAGGCGACAACAGACCACGGAGAGAGAATCAAAAATTTGACATTACCAAAGGTTATGAATAGGATGGGAATTATAGTTATCAGTACAAGTAAGAGATTAAATGCTCACAGGGTAGCAAATTTGCTGCGTTAGCGCCCTGCAAACAGAACAGAGACAGCTATAGGTTATCGATGAAATAAGGTCGCTACTCTATGAGTAGTTACCAAAGAGGAATGGTTAACCCCATGCTTAAACATCTTTGCCTCCTTTGTAACCAAGAGATCGGCACCACCGGAAAACATTCAGGCACTGATGATGAAATCAGCCACGGCCTCTGCCCCAGTTGCGTTCCCAAATTCATGGCCGGACATGGATGTCAGTTTGCAGAATTTCTCGATTCGCTGCCTGCACCAATCTTTGTAATAGACGATAATACCCGTATCCTTGGCAGCAACCATGAGGGTTTACGACTTATCGGCAAATCAGCAGCAGATACCCACTTACTTCTGGGCGGTGAAGCCTTTGAATGCCGCCACGCCAAGGAACCTGGCGGTTGCGGCCAAACCATCCACTGCAAAACCTGCACCATCCGCAAGACGGTTACCCAAACCTTCCAAACCGGTGAGTCGTGCATTCGGGTACCGGCTTACATGGATCTCGGCAACATCACTCAGGAACGATCCGTCCACTATCTGATCTCCACCGAAAAAGTAGTGGACGTAGTGCTTCTACGCATCGACGAGGTGCAAGCTGAGGCTGAAACTTCGTCATCCTCAGCTACGTCCGTCGCTTAAAACAATTGCCCAGCCGCCTTAACATATCCCCTTCAGGAAGGGGATTTTCCAGATTTCAACATTCTTGTCACCCAAAAACCTTTCGGCCCTGAATATCCTCATCTATTTAATAAATTTCAGGTTTTTCAAGAACCAGATGAAGAGAGATAAGAACAGATAGAGAATAAGCGGGGGCAGGATTAGAAAAATGATCCCAAAGGAAAGATAGAACAGTACCAGTTTACGCCAGGCCAGTCCCCATTGACTAACCAACCGTTCTTTAACCTCTTTTTGCCGCTCCTCAAGAACCGCCCTCGGCAAGGAAAGACAAGGATCTTCCCCACCACGGAGAAGGTCCGCACCCATTGTCTCCTCACGACATTGCCTCACCAATTCGTTGCGAGCTATGGTCTGAATCCGTTGCGGTTGCAATCGCTCACCGGCACGCTGATAATGACTGTGCACCATCTCAAAATTGTTAAAACTTAGTTGCACCACCCAGGCCATATAGATCAGGGAACATGCAACATAGACAAGCCGCCAAAATAGTTTTATATTCTGAGTCTGCATATGAATTCCTTAGGAAGGCAACCACTTCTAAATCTTCCTTGCCATTTAACCACACCTCCTAGCCACTGCCTTCCTTACAAAGAAGCAGTGTCTAAAAGCAACCCAAAAACAGATTTTTTTTTGACCGTAACTACTCAACGGGGGCGTGGCTAATTCTCCCAATATGAGCTTAATTTTAACTGTTTGCAGGGTGCCGGAGATGAAAGGCATCGTTCTGCGAAACATACATTGGTATGTGAGCAGGGCGATAACGCGGCAGATTCGGTACCCTGTGAGCAGTTACTTTTGACCTACCGCTCCAATTACAATTGCCCCATCTCTCCATGGGGTAAAAGCAATGTTTATGCAACATGGCCGAAAGGGTATCATTAATCATAATGCATCCACGAAGGCCTGGGCCAAAAATTCGGCAAATTCAGCATCGTCGTAGAAGGCCTGTTCAAAAAAGAGGCCGGACGCCGGGGCCGTTAAACGGCGCGGCACTTCAGAAAAACCAGCCAAACAGGCGGCCACCTCGTCTTTCGTCAATTCTCCCTTCCCCACCGCAACTAATACCCCGGCCAACCGCCGCACCATTCGCCAAAGGAAATGTGAACCCACCACCCGCAGTCGCAGCATTTCCTCATCCTCGTAGATATAGATACCGTTCAAGTTAACCTTGGTTGATTTTTTCAACTCCTGCTTCTCGGCAAAGGAAGCAAAATCATGCATCCCGGTAAAAAGTCGAGCCGCCTCAGCCATAGCCTTGGCATTCAACTCCTCCTTGACCCACCAAACATATTTTTTGTGAAAAACGGATTTGCGCTTAGCGATCTGGTAGATGTAACACCGGCCAATACAACTATGCCGGGCATGAAAACGGGTATGGCAGGGAACCATGGCCAGCACGGCGATACTGGCCGGAAGAAGCTCGTTGAACCGTTCAATAACCGTAGCCAGCGGGAGCTGAGCGCAGCGGGTTTCCAAATGGGCAGTATAAGCCATGGCATGAACCCCGGCGTCGGTACGACCATGGCCCTGAACCTCCACCCGCTGACCAGCAAAGATCTCGGCAGCTCAGTCCAATAATGAGCCCTGCAAGGTTCGAGCATCATTCTGCTTCTGCCAACCGCTAAAGCCGGTGCCATCATACTCTAAGGTCAAGCGATAGCGGTGGCGACTGGCAGCAATGGGTTGGTTCGGCATGGGCTTAGTTTCTCCGAACGAGGTTTAAGACGGCAGCCACAATAAAGGAACCACGGACGATGGGCAAGGATAGGTTGGCGGGCAAATGCACAGCTTAAATTTTCTGTTGGATAAGCGACAGCAACTGGGCAAAGGTATCAACAAAGTAATGGGGAGTGGTCTGGCCGGGACTGTTATGGTTTTCCACGTTCACCCCGTAGTGCAACCCCTCTTCGCTCAAGGCCTTGTACTTCTTCATTTTGCCGACATACTTTGAACTTGGCCGCTCCTTCTCAACAAGCAAACCCATGGCGACCAAGGTCTTGTTCGCCTTGACCGCCGAGAGTTCAGAACCATGTAACTTCAACAGTTTGGTGATTGAATCTGTATCTTCCACAACATCCTCACAGGTTTGGTACCGCAAAGGGCAACGAAGGGCTCAATAATAATTGCAATCGCAAAAAAAGCTGCACAACTCATCATCAAATCAAAGTTGCAACCTAGTCTGCCTATTACAAAAAAAGTTTGAATCATAAGAGCATAGTAATATATGATTTGAAACAGATGTCGTGATAAATATTATCTTTCTCCATGCTGGCATAGTTTATCATACACCCTTGCGGCTCGTCCTCGAACGGCAAAAACAGGGGCAAGATTATCATTACATTACCTTCCTGTCGTTATTTGTACCCTACGTCTCCAATCTTATCGGAGTAGCTATGACGAACAACAACATCTACCTCACAGCCTTTGCCCATCTCTCTG